>CAVYAE010000021.1:0-11147 GCA_963766305.1 uncultured Bacteroidota bacterium | reverse complement strand
TATTAAATTGCCTGGTTCTGTATCCTATGGATCAGCTGGAGCGTCAGAACAAACTTATTCAACAGAATATAAATCCATATAATAAGGAGCATAACAGGTTTGTTCGCTAATATTACAGGCATATGAAGGGTTTTTTTTTTTTTTTTTTTTTTTTTTTTTTTTTTTTTTTGTTTCTTTCTCTCTCTCTCTCTCTCTCTCTCTCTCTCTCTCTCTCTCTCTCTCTCTCTCTCTCTCTCTCTCTCTCTCTCTCTCTCTCTCTCTCTCTCTCTCTCTCTCTCTCTCTCTCTCTCTCTCTCTCTCTCTCTCTCTCTCTCTCTCTCTCTCTCTCTCTCTCTCTCTCTCTCTCTCTCTCTCTCTCTCTCTCTCTCTCTCTCTCTCTCTCTCTCTCTCTCTCTCTCTCTCTCTCTCTCTCTCTCTCTCTCTCTCTCTCTCTTCATTCATTTCAGGAACCTGAAATTGCCATGGCAGAATATAAATCTGGGATCGTCAATACTATTGGACACTGCATCCTGGTCCTGGTCGAACCCTACCAGTTTTCCTTTTTTCAGATGCATTAAAATTTCCCTGGAATGACCGCCTCCTCCAAAAGTAACATCGACATAAGTACCATCAGGCGTAATCCTCAAACCTTCAATACTTTCGTTCAGCAATGCCGGAGTATGGTATGTATTCATTCGTTGTGCCTGTTAATATTTCCTCCCAGAATTTTACCGCCAATTCTCCAAAATCTTCTATTTCAGAACTTGTTTTTTCATACCTGTCTTTAGCCCAAACCTCAATTTTACCAAGCTGTCCGGCCAGCACCACGTCATTTTCCCTGGCAATTTTTACAAGGACAAGCAAGCGGGAAGGGATAAGCAGCCTGTTGTTACTGTCGAGTTCCACCTCAGCCGTATCCTTGTAATATTCGCGAACAAACCTGTTATGCTCCTTATTATATGGATTTATATTCTGTTGAATAAGTTTGTTCTGACGCTCCCACTCATCCATAGGATACAGAACCAGGCAATTTTCATATATATCTTTCTTAATGACAAACTTATCCTGGGAAGAGGCAGGCATCAGCTTCTTGAATGCAGCAGGCAGCAACACTCTTCCTTTGGCATCTATCTTACAGGTAAAGTCTCCTATAAATATTGTCATTGTAAAACATTGAATTAAATGCAGTAAAGTTAAACAATTTTCTACCACATTGTTCCACTTTTTACCACTTTTTACCACTTTGTTAATAACTTTGCCCACAACGAGTCAATTCTTTACCCTGACGGGTAAAAAAATCCGCTTGTAAATTATATGTAGCCCACAAGTTAAAAAATGACTTTTTATAAGTTAAAATGTGACTTTTCTATATAATTATCTTTAATATTTCTATTAACCAGATACTTTTCGCCAGGGTGGACTTAAATAACTGGTAAATTATTTTTTTTTGCCGTTGGCGGCTACGTAAGATAATTTATTAGGTTAATTGTAGGTATGCATTATAATCCAATAATATACTTTTGTAAAGTTTAATTATAAAAACATAATATTAAAAATGAAGCAGATAATTTATGTTGATATGGATGATGTCTTATGTGATTTCAGTACTGCTTATGATGCAGCAATTAAAGAAAATCCGGGAATAAAATATCCTCAAAGTCAGTTTGATTTTTTTCGAAACCTTAAACCGTTATCAGGAGCTGTTGAAGGTTTTAAATTTCTTTAATATAATGATAAATTTGATGTGTATATTTTATCGGCACCATCCCTGAGAAATCCACTATCGTATTTGGAAAGAAGATTATGGGTGGAGGATTATTTTGGACTAGAAGTAGCTAATAAATTAATTTTATCTACAAATAAGGGGTTGCTAAAAGGTGCCTATTTAATAGATGACTGGATCAGCGGAAATGGACAGGAAAATTTCGAAGGTAAAATTATTCATTTTGGTTCAATAAATTGTCCTTCCTGGAATGATATAGTTAGATTATTTGACAAAAATTAAAAACCTGTGATGTGTAATAATTTAATACCATATAATAAATATAAAATTTAATCAATTAAAGCCCTAAAAAATAATCATTTATGTTGATTCAATATTGTTCTGATTTACATTTGGAATTCCTAAAGAATGCTTATTATTTACATTCCAATCAATTGGTTCACAAAGCGGACATATTGATTCTTGCCAGAGTTATTTACCCTTATACAAAAAATACAGATCAGGTATCATTTTTCGAAAGGATATCCTTAGTTTATGAAAAAATATACTGGTTACCTGGAAACCATGAATTTTATCTCGGTGATATTGCAAAATTTATTAAATATAAGGAAATAAAAGTAAAGATAATTATTTTAAAAATCCAATACAACTTTGATAGAATATTTTCGTTCTTCAAACCACATCTGTTTCTTTGGTATACCCATATTATTTGAAATAACTCTTCTCATATTTTCTAAATAAAGTACTTCATTTTTAAACCATATGTGTGAATGTTGTAAATAATGTAGAATTAGTTGTAACAACCAACTAAATAAATAGCAGCACTTTTGATTATATATTTTAACAACTTAATTTTATAAATATGAACACTATAGAAGTAAAAGGAAACTGGAATGACCTGAAAGGCAAACTCAAACAAAAATTTGCAAGCTTGTCAGATAACGATTTAATGTTTGAAGAAGGTAAAAAAGACGAAATGTTGGGTAAACTCCAAATAAAACTTGGAAAATCCAAAGAAGAATTAGATAACATATTGAAGACTCTTTAAATCATTAAATTGTAATATAAATTTTAATAAACATGCGAAAACTTATTTTATTGGCAATCATAATGGTTGTAAGTGCTACAGTGGTAATTTCTCAAGATAATAGCAGTGCCACAGAAAATAGTAAATTGTATATTGGTTTGAAAGCCGGTACAAATTATTCAAATGTATATGATGTAAATGGTAATCAATTTGCGGCTGATACAAAATTGAGGTTCTTCATACTATTGGGCGAAAAACGGCGTTAGTGAGCTAATAAAATAAAATATAGGATATTAATTCAACGACCTATTTATCAAAAAGGAACTCCTTTACAAAGAGGTGTTTTTGAGCAATCAATGACTTATAAAATGGGCATTACAGACAGATTATTTTGATACCCTTTTTGATAATTTATCAATTTAATTAAATCATACTAAATCAAACACTTAATTACTTAACGCCGTTTTTCGCCTATTTGTTAGAACAACCTCAAATTTGGTTTTGTTGGCGGTGCTTTTTTGTCAATACCTATTGTTAAATATCTTGGCTTACAACCCGAAGTTTTATTTTCGCAAAAGGGATTCACAGCAACAGGCAGTATTCTTGGACTTGATTATACTTTTACACGTACTACAAATTTCATAGATATTCCCCTGTTAATTGCATTGAAACCTATTCCCTGGATAACAATCTTGGCCGGTCCTCAATACTCGTACCTGCTTAAACAAACAGATGTGTTTACCAATGCAATACTGAGCAGTACACAAGAGCAAGAATTTAACAATAACAACATTCGAAAGAATACCATGTGCTTCTTGGGTGGCATTGACTTTAATTATCATAGCCTAGTCCTTGGCACAAGAGCTGGTTGGGATATTCAAAATAATAACGGTGATGGAACTTCTTCCAATCCACAGTATAAAAATGTATGGTATCAAGGCACCTTAGGGTTAAGGTTTTAAACTGAATTATCATGACCCCCAATATAGGTTGACCTTCCCGTAAGGAAAACAACCCATATTGGTTGGCAACATTCAAAAATTTGTATAATTACGTGAATTAACATACTATTAATGTTCAAATAGTTAGATATAGTAGCGTGAAATCAATCTTATGTTGGAACTTCAAAAATTTGTTCTTCAGCGTGTTAGCGAAGATGCTAGATTATTTAAAAAAGAATTGATTAAATCTATAAAATGGTTAAGCATACCTGAAGCTGAAATTCTCAAACATTGGGTAATTGTTGAGTATGGAATCAAGCATTCAGAAATCATTAATGAGGTATTCTTTCTTGTTAAGTAACCCTCCGGTCAAGTACATCTTGTAATGCAAATATAAACCAATTAGCTTTGTTTTAATAAAAACGAAGCTATGAAGAATCAGAATAAAAATCATCAAAATGAAATGTTTGCCCTGATTAAATCGAGCCTGGGTAGTGATGCTCCCAGGGACGAATTTTTCAAACGACACGGTATCACCGCACACACTTATTATTACTGGTACCGAAAGTACATGCATTCAAAAAATAATACTGAAGATACTTTTATCCCGGTAGAAATTCCAACAAAAACAAAGGAGCCTGAACAAAACATTACCGTATCAAAGAAAACAGAACTGGAAATCTGTTATCCTAACGGTGTAAAGGTAAAGCTTACCCAGGAATTGGATTTAACTATTCTGCGTTCTCTTATCAGCATATTGTAATGTGCAATGTTTTCCCTTACGTCTTCGCATCAGTATTTTCTATATTCTACGCCCACTAATATGAGGTGTAGCTTCGATTCATTATGCGGTATCATTCAAGATAAACTGGAAAGAAAACCAACAAGCGGGGAAGTATATGTTTTTTTAAACCGGCGCCGGAACCAGGTCAAACTGCTTCATTGGGAGAATGGTGGCTTCGTGCTGTATTATAAGCGTTTGGAAAGAGGGAATTTTGAAAAGCCCCTGATGGAAAATGGAATATTGACATGGTCCCAATTAGTGATGATGGTGGAAGGCGTATCATTAAAAAATATAAGATTACGCAGGCGATATTGTTCACAACTAAGTGCCTAATGTTCATAACTATTGATAGTTATGTTTAATTAAGTAAAGGCTATTTACTATTTTTAGTACATTATGTTACCAAATTTACAAGAACATATCGCCCTGCCAAATACTTTAGAAGAATCTCTACTTCTGCTAAAGCAGAAAGATGCTGATATAGCTGAATTAAAGGCAGATAATGTTTATCTGAAACATGAGCTGGAAAAAATTAAACGGATGATCTTTGGAAGTAAGAGTGAACGCTTTGTTGGAGCCACTGATCCAAATCAATTATTATTATTTAACCTGGAACAACCCAAAATCCCGGAACCTTCAAAAGAAACCATTACTATCCAACGCAATAAGCCCTTAAAACAGGAAAGAGTAGTAAATATACGTGGACAACTCCCTGCTGATTTACCTCGTATTACAGAAATCATTGAACCTAAAGAAGATATTACAGGAGCAAAGAAGATAGGAGAAGAAATTACCGAGGTAATGGAATATACCCCGGGTAAAATATACGTTAAGAGATACGTCAGACCTAAATATGCACTACCTGAGGATAATGGAATTGTTATCGGTGAATTGCCATCCCTGCCAATTCCTAAAGGTAATGCAGGAGCCAGCCTTTTATCACACATACTGGTAAGCAAATATGTTGACCACTTGCCTTTTTATCGTCAGGTACAGATGTTTAAAAGGGATGGAGTGGAAATAGCAGAATCCACGATCAATGACTGGTTCCAGTCCACTTGTGCGTTACTGGAACCCCTGTATCAAAAGAATGTAGAACGTATCCGGCAAAGTAATTATCTGATGGTTGATGAGACACCTATACCGGTTTTGGACAAGGATCATCCGGGAAGTACTCACAGGGGCTATCATTGGGTTTACTATGACCCTGTAAACAAAATCGTTTGTTTTGATTACCGGCGAGGACGCTCAAGAGAAGGACCGCTGAACTTTTTGAAAGACTTTCGGGGGACGTTGCAAACCGATGGGTATAGCGGGTATGATATCTTTGAACATAAAGAAGGGATTACCCTGCTATCCTGTATGGCACATGCCAGAAGGTATTTTGACCAGGCAAAGAACAATGACAAAGAAAGGTCAGAGTATGTACTGGGGGAAATGCAGAAACTATATGAAGTAGAACGCATTGCCAGAGAAGATAAGTATTCTTATGATCAGCTTAAAGAAATCCGTGTGGAAAAATCATTACCTATTATCAGAAATTTAGAAAGCTGGTTAAAGGATAATATTACACAGGTATTACCAAAAAGTGCTATAGGTGTGGCAATTGGGTATACAATGGGAAGATGGGGCAGGTTAAAAAGATATATTGAAGATGGCCGCTATCAAATCGATAACAACTTGATTGAAAATAGTATACGCCCAGTGGCGTTGGGAAGAAAAAATTATATGTTTGCCGGTTCTCACGATGCTGCACAGTGTGCGGCGATGATCTACTCGTTTTTGGGAACAAGTAAAATCAATCAAATCAACCCGGAAGATTGGTTTAATGATGTATTAAACCGGATATCAGATTATAAAGTAAATCGTCTGGAGGAGTTGCTGCCAATTAATTGGAAACCAATTATTAATAATCAATCTATCAATACGGTTCCAGCACCTGTAAATGATTAGTATATCGATGAAAACAGGGTAAAATACGAAGCAAATATAGAAATTGTATAGTGCTGATACATTGGATAATAACACTCATATTTTGTTTAACGTATTTTTTAATTTTATCCAAATTGTTATAACGCATTGATAATCTGCAAAAATATTGTCTTATAATCACTCTTATGTTAAATAGAAATACACTTTATTTTGAATTTTGGAGTAATATTTTACCTTTAAATAAATTTGTCCGGAGGCTTACCTACATTTGGATACAAGAAAATCTGACTCCGAAATAATTTATGGTTTCAATATACTCAAATTTAATCCTCAATCTAAAAATCTAAGAGGTGCTGAGTTGAAATGATGATTATTTGAAGGAGAGAAGATATGCTAAAAGTCAGATTTGGAAAGCTTCATAAAAAACATTAATTTTGCATAAAATAAAGATTATGAAAACTATAAGTATTACAATATCAGATTTGGAATACAATCAATATGGAATTAATAATGATAAATTGTCTTTTACGGAATTTGTGGATATTGTAAATAAGGAAATTACAAAACAGACACTTAATAAATGTGTTCAGTTGGCGGAAAAATATAAGCTTTCGAGGATGTCTTCAGATGAAATTAATGACGAAGTAACAGCAGTAAGGAATGCAAAAAATAATCCTTGATACCAATGTTTTAATTTCTGCTTTGATCCAGAGTAATTTTCCGAATTTCATCCTATACAATCATGTACTTGAAAATCTTGTTGAGTTATGCATATCAGATGATTTAATGGAAGAATATCTGGAAGTAATACATCGTCCAAAATTCAGTAAATATCCGGATTTCGTTAGTAAAGCAGATTTTCTTATAACCGGGAATACGAATGATTTCATAATGACAGATTTTAAAGGGACTAAAATCGTTAATCCAAAAGATTATTGGGAAATTTTCAGGGAATAATAATACCTTTTCAAATTTTATCACTAATTCCAATTAACAAAACAAAATCATTTGTATACATTTTACCTTCCAAATATTTTACATTATTTTTATTGGTTAATCCAAGGTTATCCCTGATCTCGAATTACAAATTACTTGTCATAATCGGTTATTCCTAAAAGATTACCCGATGGGTCAGTAAACTCTACAGCCCATCCTGTTTTAATCTTGAATGGTTCAGATAAAAACTTAACTCCTTTCTTTTGTAAATCTGAATATAATTGTTTTACATTTTCCACTTCAAACCATAGTGATGGCTGAGCATTTTGAAATTTACTTTTATCCTTAATTATAATCGCTGGTTCTTCATCTCCAACTCTAAAAGCAATCATACCCTGCCCACTAAAATCAAATTTAGTTGATAACCCTAATATCTCAGCATAAAATTTTTTACTTTCCTCAAAATTTTCAGAAGGGAAAAAGAAATTGTCGTAATTTTTCAACATGTTCTAATTTGATAGATAAATTATAAAATCAGTCTTTTTAACTTATAGTTAATTTGATTATTATTTCAACCAACTCCGTTTTGAAGTAACACTATTAGGATCAGTTAACTTCAAGTAATTTTTATCCTTTAATTTGTACCAAATTCTTTTTCTTATTTTTGCGAAGATTTTTCTGCAATTTTACTATATTAAATTCTTTACCATGAGCCGGATATATTTTTCTAACATTCATATTTATAATTTTATCCCAACTCTTATAAAATTTATCCCAGTCATCCAAGGAGATAATACAATATTTTGTTCCGGCAAATTGCAAAAAATTAGCAGCCGCATCTCCACAGATGCAAATTGCATTATCTAAAATCAGAGATATGTGATCTGATGAGTGACCATTAGTTTCAATAATTTCCCCAACAATATTTATCCCTAAATCCTTCAAAGAAATATCCTCTTTAATTAAAATATCACTACTTCTACCTTCATATTTTGGGAAAGAGTGCGTCCATTTTTTATCAAATTTTGCTTTTAAAGCAAGAATAAAAGCAATTTTTTTATTAATATACCAAAATATTGAAGGATGTACATGTTTACCCAATTTAAGATAATCGCTGCATAAATGGTGCAGAATAATTATTATATCCGGATTTTGTTCGATTAATTTAGTAACTAAACCTGAATGGTCATCATGATGATGTGTTAATAATAAATAACTTATATCGTTTACATTAATTTTTAGATTGTTAAGTTTTTGTTTGAATGTATGCCATTCCCATTCATATCCGGTATCAATTAGTAAGTATTTGTTGTCGTTTATAGGTAATAAATAACAATTTGTTAGTTTTAGCTTTAATTTTATTATTTCCATATATCGCTTTGAATAAATTTGAATTATGGCAGCACCCTTTGAAGCTACGTGTGAGCCATTGAGCATATAATATATCTGAACTAAGTTATGGAAACTTTTCCATCACATGTGCAAAAAACTAAGTATTTTATTTCAAAAATTTATTATGAAAATCTTAATTTACGGGGCAGGAGTAGTTGGAAGTACATATGGTTTTCTACTATCTGAGAGGGGAAATGATATCACTGTATTAGTTAAAAAGGGTAAAAAACAGTTAATTGAAGAAGAAGGTATTAAAATTAATTGCACCGATTTTAGAGGTAATAAAAAGCGGATCAAACAAACTACCTTCCGACCCGCTGTAATAGAAGATTTATCCCCTCAAAATGATTTTGATTTCATTATTGTGTCCGTCAACAACCTTCAATTAAAAGAGGTTCTTCCCATATTATCAGCAGGAGCAGGAAAAGCAAATATTATCTTCTTTCAAAATAACTGGGATGATTTTGATGAAATCGACAGATACCTTAAACCGGAACAATATTTTTTCGGTTTTCCATTTATGGTTGGTGGAGGAAGAGATGAAAATGGTATCCACAGCGTAATTTCAGGATTAAAAGAATCTTGCACCATGCTTGGTGAGAAAAACGGAGAGATTACTCCAAGGGTGAAAAAAATAGCAGAATTATTGGGTGATGTTAATTTAAAACCTGTAATTACTAATCAGATAATTTCATGGTTAATAACACACTATGCAATAGCAGCAGGATTATCAGCAGGTGTAATGAAAGCAGGAGGATCAATGAAAACATTTACAGGTGATTCAAAACTTTTACGAGAGAGTTTTATTTCTATCAAAGAAGGTTTTGAAGTATGTCGTAAAAGAGGAATAGACCCTAAATCAATTAAATCCAATGCTTTTTATACTTTCCCATTATTTATTAGTATCCCGATAGCGAAAAAAATCTTTAATCAGGAAGTACTTACTCTGATGTTTGAAGGACATGTAAAACATTCACCGGATGAAATCAGGAAAATGGTTCAGGATATTTTGGATAGTGGAGAAAAATATAATCTTGATTTGAAAGTACTTAAAGGATATAGTGAAACGTTAAAGAATTCAAAAATTGATTTTTAATTTATTGACAATGAAAGTATTTATCAAATTATTAGTTTTATTGTATCGGACTCAGATTTATGCTCAAAATTATATTTTAGTAATAGTTTATAGTATTCCAGATAAGTCAAAGAAATTAAAATATTATGATTGAGGACAATCTAAAAGAACAGATTAATTTATATAAATCATTATTTCAAGGAAGGGATGATGTTTTCGCTATCAGATGGGAAAAAGGTGGTAAGAGTGGATATTTTCCAGCATCTCAATATGACCCTTTCTTTTATAAAATGCATAAAATCAATGGAGGAAACAATCAGCAAGTCAGCAATAAAAATTATATTCCTTATTCAACAGAGCAAATAAGGAAACATTTACAAGGTGACCAATTAATAGGTATTTATCCCTTACTGAAAGACAATACATCTTGGTTTATAGTTGCAGATTTTGATGATGAAAATTGGATTGTTGAATGTCAAAAATTCATAAAATATTGCACCACATTAAATATACCTGCATACCTTGAAAGATCGAGATCAGGAAATGGAGGTCATATATGGATATTTTTTGACCAACCATATTTAGCATCCAAAAGTAGAAAGTTATTCATTAAACTCCTTGAAAATGCTGGTGTGTTTTCAATTTTCGATAAAGGTTCAAGTTTTGACAGACTTTTCCCAAGTCAAGATAAATTAGCTGGTAAGGGATTTGGGAATCTTATAGCATTACCATTATACAAACCTACATGGGAACAAGGGAATAGTTGTTTTATTGATGTAGAAACTCTATATCCATATAATAATCAATGGGAATTTATAAAAAATATTCATAAAATTACTAATAAAGATCTTGATAATTTGTACTATCAATTTGTAAAAGAACCGGTTTATACTTCAACGCAAATTGTAAATAATACTGGAACATCAACTAAATTAACAATTCTATTAAACAATCGTGTTCAAATAAACCGTTCAATGCTTCCATTGCAACTTATTACATTTTTAAAAGAAGAACTAAATTTTATTAATACCGAATATTTAGTTAAAATGAAAATGAATAAAAATACTTGGAATGTTGAGCGATATTATAAGTTTATTGAAGAAACAGATTATGAAATTTTAATTCCGAGGGGTTTTATTGGAAAGTTGCTTCGATATTGCATTGAAAATAAAATTGAATATGAATTTAAGGATGATAGAAAAAAAGGTACAATAGTCCCATTTTCATGCGATATTCAACTTAGAGAATACCAAATTCCAGTTATTGAAATCACAAAAAAGAAAGATATAGGAGTAATAGTTGCTCCACCGGGAACAGGAAAAACTGTAATTGCTCTCAAAATCATTACTGATAAACAG
>CAVYAE010000020.1:0-15061 GCA_963766305.1 uncultured Bacteroidota bacterium | reverse complement strand
CGAAGAACTGGTCCCCGCCGACGAGCTCACCCCCGCTGAACAGAAGGCTCCGAGTCCGCGCGAGAAGGAGCTGGCGCAGCATTTGGTCGACGAGCTCTCGGGGCCGTTCGACCCCGCCAGGCACCCGGACGAGTACCGGAGCGCGGTGCTGGCGGCGGTCGACGAGAAGGTCAAGGCGTGGTAAGTGGCGCGGGACGCGGGGAGCGAAGGGCAAGCTCCGGCGCCGATGGGCGAAGGCACCACTCAGCAAGTCATAGAATCTGGCAGAGCGGTCTTTCCCGTTCGATTAAGGCCGCGGGCGAACCCGGCCCGGCCAAGACGAAGGATCACTTGCCGACGAAGGGGAGAAGGGAAAGGGCGGCCCGAGAAAGAAGCGCGCCGCCGGATGACCCAGCCTGACTGAGCGGGCGAAGCGAGCCGCCGGAGGCTACCGTTCTGTCAGAATAGAGCACGGCACCGACGTATGCGGCGATGTCGATCGCGCGCTCACAAAAGGCTTTGATCGCCTTCGATACAGGTCTACGAAGACTCTTGAAGCAAATGCACCGGAAATCCGGAAACGGATATGCGAAAAATTAGGATTTATTGGAATCGAAATTAATGAAAAACAAAATAATTCAAACGAACTGGTTATTTCTAAAAACAAGAGTGATACTGCTGTGTATGTAATTCATACCGATGAGGAATGGATGATAGCCAAAACAGTGATTAAAATGATAAATCTAATTTAAAAGTGAAAGGACTACAATTATGTTAATAAAAGCAAAAGAATTAAAAGGTTACAAATTAAAAGGTCTCGATGGGGAAGTTGGTAATGTTGAAGGATTTTACTTCGATGATAAGTTTTGGACGGTTCGTTACCTTGTAGCCGACACGGGTGGGTGGCTCACAGGTCGTCAGGTACTGATATCTCCATATAACCTGTTATCAGTAAATAAAGATGCAAATCAAATTGATATCAATTTAACCAAAACACAAATTGAGAACAGTCCCACATGGGCAAGTGACAAACCCGTATCGCGGCAATTCGAGGAGGACTATTACGGGTATTATGGAACACCAATGTATTGGGGTGGTCCATATATGTGGGGATATGATCCCTACCTGGTTAAAGACCCAGCAATATGGAGAAGACCCACTCAGGATGAGAAAACATGGGACCCTCATCTACGCAGTACATACGTAGTAACTGGTTATAACATTCATGCCAATGATGGCGAATTAGGCCATGTCTGGGATTTTATCATTGATGATGAGACCTGGGCAATTCGATATTTAATCATTGACACAAAGAATTGGTGGCCGGGGAAAAAAGTGTTGATTTCACCCCGTTGGATAGAAAGAGTTAGTTGGGAAACATCAGAAGTCTTTATCAATCTTTCAAGCGAACAAATCAAAAAGTCTCCGGAATTTACCGAAAAATCTCTGTTAACACGAGTATATGAGGCCGAACTGCATCGACATTACAATCGCAAGGGTTATTGGTCCGATGAAATTGTAGGAAAAGTTCATACACATTAAATCTTTTATTAGTATCAAAATATTGAAACGAGCCTCGTCAATAAAATAAATTCAAAGACGAGTTCCATATGGCCATTAAAATCAAAATAATATATATGAAAACAACAGAATTATCAGAACATAAACCAGTTATTGAAGTACGTGAAAGTTCCACAGCGGAGATTTCCTCCAAAACAAATACGATGGAAGCAAAGGATGAACCCTTATCGAAGGATCTTTTGCGTAAGATAAATGCATATTGGCGTGCTGCAAATTACCTGTCGGTCGGACAAATTTATCTGTATGACAACCCGTTGTTAAAGAATTCATTGAAAATGGAACATGTGAAGCCTCTGGTGGTTGGACATTGGGGCACAACGCCCGGTCAGAATTTTATATATGTACATTTAAACCGTGTCATCAAAAAATATGATCTGGATATGTTCTACATCGCCGGTCCCGGTCATGGAGGTCCTGCGCTGGTGAGTAATACCTACCTTGAAGGCTCCTATAGTGAGATATATCCGAACATCACACAGGATGAAGCAGGAATGAAAAAATTATTCACACAATTCTCTTTCCCCGGAGGAATTTCAAGCCATGTTGCGCCTACTACACCGGGGTCAATTCATGAAGGTGGGGAGTTGGGTTATTCACTTAGTCATGCCTTTGGTGCCGCTTTCGACAATCCTGATCTGATTGTTGCATGTATCATTGGTGATGGCGAAGCTGAAACAGGCCCTCTTGCCACTTCATGGCAGTCTAACAAATTGCTAAGTCCGATTAGCGATGGGGCCGTGTTGCCAATTCTGCACCTGAATGGCTATAAGATTAACAACCCAACCATACTTGCAAGAATTGAACCTGACGAACTGGAACAATTTTTACGGGGCTGCGGATGGAATCCTTACTTTGTGGAAGGAGACAACCCTGATACGATGCACAAGCTCATGGCCGAAATTATGGAAGAGGTTATTAAAAGCATTCATAAAATTCAGAGAAATGCACGAAACAATAACGACAATACACGGCCCCGCTGGCCGATGATAGTGCTTAAATCACCAAAAGGATGGACCGGACCGAAATTTGTTGACGGTTTACAGGTGGAGGGAACATCCCGTGCTCATCAGGTACCGCTTCTGGTCGATCCCAAGCATCCCGGTCATCTTGAACAACTTGAAAGCTGGATGAAAAGCTATAAACCCGAAGAACTGTTTGATAAAGATGGTCGTCTCATACCGGAACTGGCAGAATTAGCGCCTGAGGGTGACCGCCGGATGGGTGCAAATCCCCATGCCAATGGTGGTATTTTACTACATGACCTGATCATGCCCGATTTTCATAAACACGCTTTAAAATTATCTTCTCCGGGAGCTATTGACGGTCAGGATACTATGGTACTTGGTAAATTCCTGCGCGATGTGGCCAGGTTAAATCAGGATCAGCATAATTTCAGGATCTTTGGTCCAGACGAGACACTTTCGAACCTTTTGGGTTCCGTGTTTGAAGTAACCAACCGACAATGGGACGGGCGGGTAAAAGAAGATATTGATGAATTCCTTGCGCCGGAAGGCCAGGTGTTGGACTCCATGCTTAGCGAACACCAATGTGAAGGCTGGCTGGAGGGTTACCTGCTTACAGGACGGCATGGGCTTTTCAATAGTTATGAGGCTTTCATCCGTATCGTCGATTCAATGTTCAGCCAACATGCCAAGTGGTTGAAGGTCACCAATGAATTGCCTTGGCGTAGGAAAATATCCTCCCTGAATTATCTGCTCGCCTCCCATGTATGGCAGCAGGATCACAACGGTTTTACACACCAGGACCCGGGTTTTCTGGATCATGTTATCAATAAGAAGGCCGATATAGTGCGTGCTTATTTGCCACCTGATGCCAATTGCTTGCTGTCGGTCTTTGACCATTGCCTGCGCAGCCGGAATTATGTAAATGTGGTAGTTGCCGGAAAACATCCCCTGCCCCAATGGTTGACCATGGAGGAGGCTGTCGTACATTGTACCGAAGGTATAGGCATATGGAAGTGGGCCAGCAACGATCAGGGCTCTGATCCTGATGTGGTCATGGCTTGTTGTGGCGATACACCTACACTTGAAATATTGGCAGCTGTTTCTATTTTACGGCAACATCTGTCAGAACTAAAAATAAGGGTAATCAATGTCGTGGATTTGATGAAGCTGCAATCTGCCAGTGAACATCCTCACGGACTGGACGAAACAGATTACGATTCGCTCTTTACAAAAGATAAGCACATCATCTTTGGCTTTCATGGATACCCCTGGCTTGTTCACCGGTTAACCTATCGTCGGACGAACCGCAATCTGCATGTACGTGGTTACAAAGAAGAAGGTACTATTACAACGCCCTTTGACATGAGGGTCCAAAATGATCTGGACCGCTTTCACCTGGTACAGGATGTAATTGACAGGGTTCCGGATTTGGGAAATAAAGGAGATTATCTGAAACAGATGATGCAGGACAAGCTCATTGAACACAAATTGTATATCGATAAACACGGCGAAGATTTGCCTGAAATACTTAACTGGAAATGGGATCAGAAAAATTCATTTATCGATAAAAAGTTTAAAAAAATTGAGAAATGAATAGAATAGGAATAGCTGCAGACCATGGTGGATTTGAACTGAAAGTGAAACTGGTAGAGGCTCTGAAAGTTGCCGGTTATGAAGTAGAAGACTTTGGTGCTTTTGAATTGGTTATTGGAGATGACTTCCCGGATTTTGTGGTACCAATGGCCATGGCCGTTGCAAAAGGTGAAGTCTTCCGGGGTATGGCGATATGTGGCAGTGGCGTGGGAGCCTGCGTTGCAGCCAACAAAGTACATGGCATACGGGCAGCACTTATCACAGATTCCTTCTCTGCACATCAGGGAGTGGAAGATGACAACATGAACGTGATGTGCCTGGGGGGACAGGTCACAGGATATGCACTATCATGGGATTTAGTCCAGACATTCCTGAACGCTCATTTTAAAGCAGACGAACGCTTCAAACGCCGACTTGAAAAATTAACAGATTTGGAAATGGAAAGATAAGTGTAACAATTTAATAAATACTAAATTATGAATGATCAAGTAAGAAAGGATAGGACGAATGAGTGAACATGATCACAATTACCTGCCACAGGAAGGAACGGATCACATCCTGGTTCATCATGATCATAAATTTCACCTGAAAAGGATACACCACAGCTGGATTTTTTGGGTTTTCCTGTTTTTGATGTTTGGTGGAATCATATTTTACATCATGACGGTGGACTTTGCATTTGTACCTCACAGACAATTGAAACAACCGGTGGAAATGGATAGTACACCATAATGTTTAAAAAAAAGACATGATAATGAATACACTAAATATTGTAGACACTGCAAAGGCCTTGGTAGCCGAAGACAAAGGTCTGCTGGCAATGGATGAAAGTACTCCAACATGCAACAAGCGATTTGCCGCACTGGGAATTCCACAAAACGAAGAGACCCGTCGTGCTTACCGGGAATTGATTGTGAATACTCCTGGTCTGGGAGAGAGCATAAGCGGAGCTATCCTTTTCGATGAAACAATCCGTCAGAGAAAAAAAGATGGTACTACCTTTGTTAAAGCCCTTACTGATGCAGGAATAATTCCAGGCATTAAAGTTGACGAAGGAGCAAAAGACCTGGCAGGACACCCCTGGGAGAAAATAACCGAAGGACTTGATGGTTTGCGCCAACGCCTTATCGAATATTATCAAATGGGCGCCAGGTTTGCCAAGTGGAGGGCTGTAATTGCCATAGGTAATGGTATTCCCTCTCAGGCATGTATAAAATCCAATTCACATTCGCTCGCCAGATATGCTACATTATGCCAGGAAGCGGGATTAGTTCCCATAGTTGAACCTGAAGTGCTGATGACTGGTGAACATTCACTTCAGCAATGCTTTGAGGTAACTGAGAATGTTTTACATTCAGTTTTCAATCAGCTGTATACACAAGGAGTAGTATTGGAGGGAATGATCCTGAAACCCAACATGGTACTTGCAGGATTGAATTGTCCTGAGCAGGAATCTTTAGAGAAGGTGGCCGATGCTACGGTGAATTGTCTTTTGCATTCTGTTCCGGCTGCTGTACCCGGGATTGCTTTCCTGTCTGGAGGACAAGCAGGTGAACTTGCCTCTTCACGCCTAAATGCCATGAATATTAGATTTAAGTCCCGCATACCATGGGCATTGGGATTTTCATTTGCCCGTGCCATACAACAGCCGGCTTTGGAAATTTGGCTTGGCAAAGAAACCAATGTACCAAAAGCACAGCAGGCTCTGTATCACAGAGCAAAATGCAACCAGGCTGCACGTCGGGGAGAATACAATGATAAATTAGAGAATCATATTCAAGACAATATAGGTAATAAACCTCAGATATAAGGAAGTTGATTGCTTCATATATAAAATTGAAGAATATGAATAAAACCGTTCCTAAGTATCCAAAACTTCTGTCATTTGAGAAAAAACTCGAATTGCCGATGCTTATTCTTAGTTTTGTATGGCTCTGCATCCTTATTTCGGAACTGGCAAATTTCAAAGTTCCGTTGTTATCATATATTGGGACAGGTATTTGGATTTTATTCATTTTCTATTTTGCCATATGCCTGGCTATTGTAGACACTAGGATAGCCTTTCTCAAAAAGAATTGGCTCTTTATTTTAGCAATTCTTGTCTCTACACTTCGATTTTTCCCTTTCTTACATCCTTTTCCATTAATACGAGTACTTACTGCAACTTTCGGCATGCAGGTTATCTGGATTATCGCTTCAGCCGACCAGGGAATGCGCTTTCTGCATCGTTCATTGGGACGTCGGGGTGCCGGTTATGCGCTGGCGCTGACCTTTGTAGTGTTATTTATTGGTGCAGCAGGGATGCTTCATTTTGAGACCAACAAATATAATCCACAATTTATTCAAACCTATCCGAAAGCTCTTTGGTGGACAGCCATGCAGATGACAAATATTGGCTCCTCATATTCAATAACTACAACAGGTGGCCGCCTTGTCTGCCTTGTTATATCATTATACTCAGCAGTGATGTTTGGTTATCTCACCGCCCTTCTGGCTACATTTTTAATAGATCGTGAGACTAAAGATCCAAAACCGGAAATTGCTTATCAGAAATCGGTTCAGGAAATCCGGGAAGAGATTTTTCAATTACGCCGGTTAATTGAAGACTTTGTAAACAATACTTCTAATAAAAACTGAAAAACAAATGGACATACCATTATATCCCTTAAGATTCGAACCTATATTCCAATACCGTATCTGGGGTGGGAGACAATTATCGGATCTTCTTACAGCACAATTACCGGGCAACGACCCAATCGGTGAAGCCTGGATACTCAGCGACCGTGATGATCATGCGAGCATGGTTACCAATGGCGAACTCAAAGGGCAGACAATCAGCCAATTGCTAGAGCATTACCAAGCCGGGATGATGGGTAAACTGGCCGGACGTTTTAGCCGGTTCCCTTTGTTACTGAAGTTCCTTGATGCTCACGAAATGCTCTCAGTGCAGGTCCATCCATCGGATCGGCAAACGGATTATATACCTAAAGGAGAACACGGAAAGACAGAAGCATGGGTTGTGCTGGAAGCAAAACCTGAAAGCCGGATTTACGCTGGACTCAGGTCAGGCACCACTGCTGAAAATTTACGTTTGTCAATTACAAATGGCACAGTGACAGACCACCTGGCATGTTTCACACCCAAAACAGGGGATGCGGTTTTCATACCTGCAGGGACAGTTCATTCTCTGGGCGGAGACATCGTAGTATTTGAAATACAGCAAAACAGCGATGTAACTTTTCGTTTGTATGACTGGAATCATGTTGATGCTAGAACAGATAAACCACGGGCACTGCAGGTCGACCAGGCACTGGCTTGTATCAATTTTATGCAGGGAGTAAAAGAACCAGTAATACCGGTTATGGAGACTACAAAGCATGTCAAACGTGAAAGGATCTTTGAATGTGAGTATTTTCACTTATGGCGATTACAAGGGCAATTACCTTTCCAGATTGGAGATATGGAAGTGCCACAGATACTGATATGTATTGCGGGTGAAGGGGAGATTGAACATAACCGCATATTATACCAGATCAACAGAGGAGATGTGGTTCTTATACCAGCATCAGTGGGAACCTGCACCTTTTGGCCACGTAGCCCGGTGAACCTGCTAGAAATAGCAATACCCTAATTAATGTCTGCAAGAAAACGCCAATTTTTTTGTTACGCTTGTCAGCCAAATGCTCATATACTGTAAGTAAACTCCGCTTTGGCTGACTGCGCAAGCCTCAAACTTGGCGTTTTCTTATCAGACACTGATGTTTTTTATAAACACAAATTCTATTTAATGAAAAAATTATGAAACAATTGATAGTTTTTGACCTGGACGGTACACTTGCTGAAAGTAAATCATCGATTGATTCTGAAATGTCAACCCTTTTACATAATCTTTTAGGCGTAATCAAAGTGGCTGTAATTTCTGGAGGCAATTGGCCACAGTTTGAGAAACAAGTACTTTCCAAACTTCCCCATGATGAATCACTGGAAAATCTATCCCTGCTTCCTGCCTGTGGAACTAAATTCTATAAATATTCCAACGGGGATTGGGAAAAACTATATTCAGAAGATTTCATCGAAGCAGAGAAAAAGAAAATAATGGGATCACTTACAAAAGCAATTGAAGAAACTGGCTTTATAGAGAAAAAGGTATGGGGCGAAATAATTGAGGACAGGGGAAGCCAGATAACATTTTCAGCATTAGGCCAACAAGCCCCATTAGATGAAAAGAAAAAATGGGACCCTGATTTTGCCAAACGAAAAAAAATACAAGCCATCCTCGACAAACTTATCCCTGAATTTTCCATGCGTCTGGGAGGTACAACTTCTATTGATATCACCAAGCCCGGTATCGATAAAGCCTACGGAATCAAAAAACTTCAGGACATTCTTGGAATAGCAATTACAGATATGATTTTTGTGGGTGATGCCTTATTCCCGGGAGGAAACGACTACCCTGCCGAAGAAGCAGGTGTTTTGTCAATAAAGGTTCGGGATCCGAATGAGTCTAAGCGGGTGATAGAAGCTATTGTTGCTTGTTTGGATGGTGTTTACAACTCAAGTGTAAAATATGGAGGAAAATAGATGAGTGGTTTAAAATTACAACGCCTGGGACTGGTTATGGAACCGGAACCGGGCAATCCGATGGAAGTTGAAGGTGTACTGAACCCAGCTACCGCTCGTGGTCCTGATGGTAATCTTTACCTTTTTCCAAGGCTGGTTGCAAAAAACAATTATTCACGCATAGGCATTGCCAGGGTAGTGTTTAATGTAGCTGGCGATCCCACTGGGGTTGAACGTCTCGGGATAGCCCTTGAGCCGGAGACTGATTATGAGCTTCGATCTGATGGAAGTGGAGGGTGCGAGGACCCTCGCGTAACATATATTGAGCCGTTAAAGTATTATATGATGACTTATACAGCTCTCTCTCCCAAAGGACCGAGGATAGCTTTTGCTGTATCCAAAGACTTATTTCACTGGAAACGTCTTGGACTGGCAACATTCGAGCAATATAACGGTATTGATTTCGTAAATGTTGACAACAAAGATTCTATCCTTTTCCCTGTTGCCATTCCCAATCATGCAGGAAAATTACAGATGGCCCTTTTACACCGGCCTCTTTTTCAGGGTACACGACCAGAAGAAACTGTTTGCCAGCCAATCTCACGTGTGGTGGACATCGATCATGAAAGCATATGGATTTCGTATTGTCCGATGCCTTTATATAAATCTGAACCGGATCACATTGGTTTGTTTAATTCGCATCATCGGCTCGCAACTCCTGTTTCGTCGTGGGAACGACTTAAAATTGGTGGCGGCACACCACCCATAATGACCAGCCACGGTTGGTTGATAATTTACCACGGAGTTAGTAAAATAGAAGGATCTGTCAATGTTGGACGACAATTGTGCTATTCTGCCGGAGTGATGATACTTTCCAAAGAGCATCCGCAAACTATTCACTACCGTTCCGTGGAACCGGTATTGAAGCCTGAACTAACCCAGGAAACCCATGGCACCATAGCAAATGTTGTGTTTCCAACGGGTATTGACAGACGTGACGATCTTGGAAAACCTGACCGGTTCGATATCTATTATGGGATGGCTGATAACCGGATTGGTGTCGCCCGTCTTGATTTACCGGATATTTTACCTTCTATTGGAATCGCCGATTCACTGGATAAAAGAGTATAAAGTGATTAATTACTAAAATGAATAAAAATTAAAACTAATATTATGATGGACAGAATGAATCATAACTGGAGCATGGGACATATGTATGGCTGGATTTTTAGTCTAATTATTCTTGTTGTTATTATTTGGCTGTTAGTTAATGCCATGAATAAAAAAAACAACCCTGATCTTCAAAATAAATAATCGACAGGATAGTGGAAAGCAAAGCAAACTAAAGATTTCTTGACCAATTTTATATATGTGTGAAATATGCAACCTTTTTTCAAAAATGTGTAAAATATTTCATTCTCAGATGACATAATTTTACATGATTGTGAAAATTCATTCACAATTAAATAATTACTATAATGAAAAGAATAAACATGAAAGTGTTTGTAGGGTGCGTTTTAATTGTGTTTTTCACATTAAATGCAATGGGACAAACTAAAAAAAGTGACGATAAAAAAACTGTTAAGGTTGAAAAGACAAAAGTACCAAAACCTGTAACGGATAAATTCTATATGGAATATCCTGGAAATTATTATGAAAACTGGTATGGCTATCCTGCCTATGATTACGGAGATTATTGGTATGATGACTGGTATGGTAATGGTCCTTATATTTATAATGATTATCCTGAATTTTATGAAGTTGAGTTTACCAAAGATAATGCAGTTCATAATACCGTTTATACTAAAACAGGCAAAAAAGTAGCTACACATAAAAAATTTACTACTGATCTTCCAAAAGCAGTTTCAACAGCTATTGGAAATAGCATGTATAAGACCTGGCTATTAGATAAAGATAAAGAGGTGATTTTTAAAGATACGGAAAAGGATCAAATGAAAGTTTATAAAGTATCAGTACACAAGGGAACTGAAAAACATACACTTTTCTTCCAAAATGACGGGAAATTATTGAGGGATAAAAAAGTAGTTTAACAGGTTATACCTTTATTAAAGAACGCTGGTGCTACTTAAAAAAATTACGGTTTGTAATAAAGTAGTGCTGGTGTTCTTATTGCTGAACTTAAAAATGTTAATTAAATCGATTTGTAAGTAATAACTTCATTATAGGTGATATTACAAAAGAAGAATATCAACAGAAGAAAAAATTCTTGAAAGTGAGATGGTTAAGTAACATTAAATTATGAAAGTTCTGATGTTTGGATGGGAGTTTCCTCCACATATTTCAGGGGGTTTAGGAACGGCTTGTTTTGGTTTGACAAAAGGGTTAGCTTCATTTGATGACATTGATTTAACTTTTGTTATTCCAAAAGTTCATGGTAATGAAGATAAGGTTGACATGAAATTAATCGGAGCCAGTGATATTGAACTTCCCGAAAAAATATTATTATCATATAAGGAGTTGGAATTAGAAAAGTTAAATGAATTTAATCAGCAAATTTCAGCTTATGAAACACCTTTTCAATTTAAAAAAAGATTAAAAGAAAAACAAATTAATGATGCAAAAACTAACAATACATCTTCGAGTAAATTGACATTTACCGGAGAATATGGTACTGACCTTTTTAAAGAAATATCCCGTTATGCGGTTGTAGCCTCTGAAATAGCAAGAGTTGAGGATCATGATATAATCCATGCACACGATTGGTTAACATATCCTGCCGGTATTGAAGCAAAAAAAATGTCGGGCAAACCATTGATAATTCATGTACATGCAACTGAATACGACCGTTCCGGTGAAAACCATAATAAGCAAGTATATGAAATTGAAAGACAAGGGATGGAATTCGCTGACAAAGTAATCACCGTGAGCGATTTTACACGTAATATTGTTATCGAAAAATATCATATAAGCCCGTCAAAAGTAGTAACTGTCCATAATGCTGTTGAACCATCCCATAATTATTTTTATAATACAGAAGATAAGTCAGGATCAAAGGATAAAGTAGTAACATTCTTAGGAAGAATTACCTGGCAAAAAGGTCCAAAATATTTTATAAAGGCTGCTTATAAAGTTTTGAAAAAGATGGATAACGTCAGGTTTGTTATGTCAGGTACCGGCGATTTAATGGAAGGAATGATCAGATATGTAGCAAAACTAAAAATTTCTGACAAGTTTCATTTTACCGGGTTTCTAAAAAGCGATGATGTCCACAGAATGTATACAATGAGTGATTTATACATTATGCCTTCGGTCTCCGAACCTTTCGGTATTTCTCCTTTAGAAGCTTTACAAAGCAATGTCCCGGTAATTATATCGAACCAATCAGGAGTGTCAGAAGTAATCACAAATGCTGTAAAGGTTAATTTTTGGGACACAGATGCCATTGCCGATGCTATTTATGGGATCCTGAATTATTCTTCATTGGAAAAACATCTGAGAATAAATGGCAAAAGGGAAGTAGATATATTAAGATGGATGGACGTTGCGGCCAGGATTAAAGAGATTTATTATCAGGTAGTTTACCGTGAAGCAAATGATATTATAAAAGTTATAAACCTAATGGCCTGAAATTTAGTATTGTACATAAAAATAAGAAATAATTTTAATTGATAAGAAATTAATGCAAAGAGTTAATGCTATGAAATTAAAATATACGCTATTAGTAATGATAATCCTGGTTGGATTATACATGGCTGCATGTTCAAAAAATCATACCACGGTCCCGGAGGCTGATTATCCAAAGAAAATAATTGGCCGGTGGCAAGGCGAGGTAGGCACAACGAAAGAAAAAATGTCTATCAAAGATGATGGTACATTCACCTGTCAAACATATTCTCTGTCTTTCATTGCCAATACTCATTCGCAAAAATTTGTGACAGGAATGTTTTATGGAAAATGGAACATAAACGGTTCAATGTTTATCCTTACCATCACTGGTTCAAATAACGAACAGATAATGGACCGGATTGATTCATTTTATATAAACTCATTCAAAATGGATAAAATTGAACTAAAAGGTAATAACGGAATTACTTCCTTTTATCGTAAACGTTCTTTTTGGTACAATAAAGATGAGAGATGGTAGATCATTGAAGATTATTCAATTGTTTAAAGATACTTAATTACACAGCTATTTATTCCGCACTTTAAAATCAGTATTTATGGATATAAATTTTAACGGATATTGGAACGAAAAAAAAGAAAAGCTAAAAAAGAAGTATTCAACAATTAATGACCAGGATTTAATCTTTTACGATGGTAAAGAAAAAGAAATGATAGAGTTACTTGGATATAAACTCAGTATATCAAAGTTGGAACTTTGCAAAATTATAGATGATTTATAATTAGAATATTATAAATAAAAGAAGCAGATTAATAAATTATTTCATTCACAATTAAAAATTATTACCATGTTTTACAATCATTATTTTGGAGGTATGCATTTTATTTGGTGGGCAGTTTGGATAATGTTGCTGTTTTGGATATTCGCACTTCCATACAATATCCCATTTCAACGGACACCGAAAGAATCTTTGCTTGAAATATTGCAGAGGAGGTTTGTTTTAGGAGAAATCACAAATGAAGAATATCTTGAAAAGAAAAAGATTCTTGAAAATGATTTAGCAAAGGTTAAGTAGTTAATAAATTGAAAGGAGAAATTGTATGTTAATCAAAGCTAAAGAATTACATGGCTTCAAGTTGATGGGTCTGGATGGTGAAATGGGAAGTGTAAGCCAATTTTACTTCGATGATAAATACTGGACTATTCGTTATCTGATCGCAGATATGGGTGGCTGGCTCGGTGGCAGGCAGATTTTAATTTCCCCATATTCACTCATAAACGTTAATAAAGTATCAAAAAATATAGATGTCAATTTAACAAAAAAACAAATTGAAGATAGTCCATCTCTTGATATAGATAAGCCAGTTTCTTTGCAATACGAAATAGATTTTAATCTTTACTACGGATCACCTACTTATTGGGATGGCAGTTATATGTGGGGATATTATCCTTATCTGGAAAAAGATCCCAAAAAATGGAAAGGATTAGCAAAACATGAAAAAAACTGGGATCCCCAATTGCGCAGTACTGCCTTTGTAAGTGGTTATTATATTGAAGCTGTTGATGGTGATATTGGCCATTTAAGTGACTTTATTATTGATGACCAGACATGGGCTATTCGTTATATAATAGTAGACACTAAGAACTGGTGGCCTGGGAAAAAAGTACTGATAGCTCCAGATTGGATTAAAAGCATTAGTTGGTTAAAGTCGAACATAATTATAAATCTTTCGCGTGAGAACATTAAGTTAGCTCCGGAATATACAGAAGAGTCCCTGTTAGACAGGGATTATGAGACAAAGATTCACGGGCATTATAATAAACAGGGTTATTGGATCAATGAACCTGTGGTTAATTAGTATATAAGTTAAAAAACAAACTAATTAATCTGACTTATAATCAGAGAAATATAACAATTATTTACATTATGAAGCCATTCAATAATCTTTCATTTAAAGAATATAAAGAACTTCTCAAATTTCCAGCTTACATTTCTATGCTTGCAGCCAGTTGTGATGACAAACTTGATGATGTGGAAAGGAAAACAGCTATTAAATTTGCACATATCAAAACCTTTTCCTGTAACCCACTTCTTTCTCAGTTTTATAAAGAAGCAGATAAAGAGTTCGAAAATACAATTGTAAATATTAATAAAGAACTGCCATCAGAAAAAGTATACCGGGAAGTTGCTATCAAACAGAAACTATCAGATCTTGAAAAAATAGTATTTAAGCTTGGGAAAACATATGCCTTAACAATGCATCAAAGTATGCAATCATTTAAAGATCATGTTTCAAAAGCACATAATAACGTTTTGGTGGATTTTATTTTTCCATTACCTATCCCTGGATTATCAATTAATTATTAAACAATACTTATATGTTAAAAATTATAAAAGATTTACCGGAAAACGTTCTGGGTGTATGTGCAGAAGGAAAAATAACGGGTGAGGATTATGAAAATATCTTAATCCCGGCATTGGAAAAGAAATTGACTGAACACAAAAAAATCCGGATGTTGTATCAGCTGGGAACTAATTTCTCAGGATTTAATCTTTCTGCAATGTTGGATGACGCCAAAATAGGAATGAAACATTCAGCTGCCTGGGATAAAATTGCATTGGTATCGGATCATGAGATGATTAATACAACTGCTAAATTTTTTGGTTATATGTTTTCCTGTGAACTTAAAATATTTAAAAATGCTGAATTGGAAGAAGCTAAAAAATGGATAGTTCTAAAATGATATCAAATTATCGGTGAATCAAGATTAACAAAATAATTGACATAGACTTTAAAGA
>CAVYAE010000019.1:0-17601 GCA_963766305.1 uncultured Bacteroidota bacterium | reverse complement strand
GCCCTTGCGCGGTCCCAGCTTCTCGATCACCGTGCCGGTGTAGGCATCGGGCACGTCGATGGTCAAATGCTCCACCGGTTCCATGCGCGTGCCATCCACCACCTTGGTCACAATCTCCGGACGCCCGGCGGAAAGCTCGAAGCCCTCGCGGCGCATCATTTCGATGAGAATGGCCAACTGCAACTCGCCGCGGCCCAGCACCTTGAAGCTGTCCGGCGATCCGGTCTCTTCCACGCGAATCGACACATTGGTGAGCAGCTCTTTTTCCAGCCGCTCGCGCAGGTTGCGGCTGGTACGTACTGCCTTCGCGACCGGCAAAGGGCGAGTTGTTCACGCTGAATTGAATCGCAATCGTCGGCTCGTCAATCACGATCAGCGGCAGCGGCGAAGGATTCTCAACGCTGGTAATAGTCTCGCCGATGGTGATGCCCTCCACGCCGGCCACGGCTACGATGTCGCCCATCGTAGTCTCTTCAATTTCCGTTCGCTTGAGGCCCGAAAAAGTGAAGAGCTTGGTGATGCGCGTCTTCATCAGTGTGCCGTCGCGCTTTGAAATGGTCACATCGTCGCCGCGGTGCAGCGTGCCCTGGAAGACCCGGCAAACGGCGATTCGGCCAAAATAATCGGAATAATCGAGATTGGTAACCAGGATCTGCAGTGTGCCTTCCTCGTTGCCGGTAGCCGGGGGAATGGTGGAGACGATGGATTCAAACAGGGGTTGCAGATCGATGCCAGGCCGGGCCGGGTCGAGGGTTGCCGTGCCTTCTTTGGCTACTGCATAGAGCACCGGAAAATCCAGTTGTGTCTCGTCGGCGTCAAGATCGATGAAAAGGTCGTAAATTTCGTTCAGCACTTCCTGCGGGCGCGCGTCGGGCCGGTCAATCTTGTTGATCACAACAATGGGCTTGAGTCTTGCTTCAAGCGCCTTGGCCAACACATAGCGCGTTTGCGGCAGCGGCCCCTCGGCCGCATCCACCAGCAACATGACGCCATCCACCATCTTCAACGCGCGCTCCACCTCGCCGCCAAAGTCGGCGTGCCCAGGGGTGTCCACGATGTTGATCTTGCCGCCTTCAAAGACGATTGCAGTATTCTTGGCCAGGATCGTGATGCCCCGTTCCCGCTCCAGTTCGTTTGAATCCATCACCCGCTCTGCCACTTGCTCGTTGGCGCGGAAAGTCCCGGATTGGCGCAACATGGCGTCAACGAGAGTTGTCTTGCCGTGGTCTACATGGGCAATGATGGCGATATTGCGTATCGTCTGCGTCACAGGAGAGGTTTTCCTTATCTAGATTTGGCCACTCGGGGCCATGGGTTGGAGGGAAAATAAGACAACTCACCGCAAACTTGGGCTTTTTCTATTCTATCAGCAGAGCGGAAAACGACTGCTTCGAGGACCGCCCGCACAAGAACTGACCGCTTACTTCCCGCCGCCTCATGACTGTGCGCCGCGAATATCCCGGTCTCCAGGGCAACTGCATGAACTGAATGAATCAAAATGAGCATGGTTTTGAAGGGGCACGGGCTTCAGCCGCGCCGAATTCGAGGCAAAAATCGAGCCGGCTTTAGCCGCTGAGGGATCTCTTTGGGGTCTCAAAACGTATAAATTTAGATTTGACAGAGTCTGATTTTCTTTCGTCAGATTATTATTTTGTTAAACCTAACGATATTGTTTACATTAAACCTCTAAGGAAAAAATTCTGGGGTTTTAATCAGTTTCCCTTTGCAATTCTATTATCTGCTGTAACGACAGGTATTTTAGTCATAAATTATGTTAAATAAAATAAGTTAAATATTGCATAATGTAAAATTATTTAAGTAAAATGATTACAGACCAAAATTTAAATACAATAGAAGAAAATGACCTTCAAAAAATTATTGACCTTATTAAACATAATTACTTATGGTTTATTATAAGTTTTATATGTGCAATTGGTATAGCATTTATAATAAATAGATATGCTATTCCTGTTTTTAGAATTTCTTCATCAATTTTAATAAAAGAAGAAAATTCTAGACTTGAAAATCATCAAGGTAATGATTATTTAAATAGTAGTTTATTTGAAAAATACGTTAATTTTCAAAATGAGCTATGGACAATTCAATCTACAAGCATATATGAAGAAACTGCAGAAAATCTTGATTTAACTGTTAGTTATTATAAGAAAAAAAGATGGCAATTAATAAGTTTATACAAAGAAGCACCATTTAAAGTGCTTCTTTTGAAGGGACACATTCAACCTATTAATGTTTTATTTTCATTTAAATTTTTAGGATCTAACAAGTATCAATTAACAGCAAATGCAAAAAAAGTTTTATTTTATGATTTCGATAAAAATATAATTTATAATGAAGCAACTAATTGGAATTACAATCAATCAGGTATCTTAAATCAAATTCTTGAAGATAAAAATATTGGTTTATTAATTACTAGGGATTCAACTAGTAAATTACAAATCGACCCGGAAATAAATTACTTATTTTCAATTTCAGATAATGAGGATATTGCAGAATCCTTAAAATCACAAATTGGAATTGAACCAGCTGATAAAAAATCTACAGTTATTTCATTATCAATAAATTCAACTTCAGTTCAAAAAGGCATTGATATTATTAATGAGGTCATGCATATGTATTCAAAACAAAATCTTGATAGGAAAAACCATATGGCAATTACAACTGTTGATTATATTGATAAACAATTAACCGACATAAGTGATTCTTTAAACAGAACTGAAAAAAATTTGCAAAGCTTCCGTTCTAAAAAACAATTGTTAAACGTTACCGAGCAAGCTACAGGCATAGATAACCAGTACATGGCACTCAAAAATCAGAAGGAAGATTTAGTAATGAAAAAAAAATATTATGATTATTTAGCTGAAAATATTGATAAAAAAGATGATTACTCTAATATTACTGTACCTTCTTCTATGGGAATTCAAGACAATGTATTGAATAATATGGTTTCGGATCTTATAAATGCATATTCTCAAAAAAACAACCTGATTCAAAATCATCAAGACAAAAACCCTTTGATTAAAAAACTGGATATACAAATTGAAAACCTAAAAAAAACAATTTCAGAAAACCTTAATCTTGAAAGAAAAACAACTGACATTTCAATTGATGAAATGACTAAGCGAATTGATAGAATTGAAGGAGAAATTAGCAGACTGCCTGAAACTGAGCGTCAACTTGGAGGAATTGAAAGAAAGTACAAATTAAATGACGATATTTATAATTACTTATTGGAAAAGAGAGCGGAAGCTAAGATTACTCAGGCTTCCAATATGCCAGATAATATAATAACTTCACCGGCAAGTATGGAGGGATCAGGTCCGATATTCCCAAATAAATCTAGAAATTATATTATTGCATTTTTTTTAAGTATTGCTTTTCCCCTCGGTTTTTTTTTAATGAAAAGTACAATTAATAATAAAGTTGAATCACAAGAAAATATTGAAAGAATAACAAATATTCCAATCCTAGGTAAAATTTTACATAATCGTAATAAAAGTAATAATGTCGTTTTTGATCATCCAAATTCTAATATTGCTGAATCATATAGAGCATTACGAACTAATCTTGAATATTATGTACGTGGTGGATATAAAAAAACTATAATGTTAACTTCTTGTATTTCGGGTGAAGGAAAAACTTTTAATGCTTTTAATTTAGCAATGTGCTATGCCCAATTGGGTCGTAGAACAATTTTATTGGATTTTGATTTAAGAAAGCCAACTTCTTATTATAATGAAAAAGATACATCAATGGTTGGATTAAGTTCATATTTAATTAACAAAGCTACCTTAGATGATATAATTATTAACACTCAAAATCCAAATTTCGACTATATAGCTTCAGGACCGATTCCTCCTAATCCAGTTGAATTAATTGCATTGGAAAAAACAGTTAAGTTAATTAAACACCTTAAGGAAATATATGATTATATTATAATAGATACACCACCACTGGCTCAAGTAACAGATGGATATTTATTGTTAGAGCATGCAGATATTAAAGTTATTATAGCAAGATGTAATTATACATTAAAAAAAGTATTTGCTTTCATTTTAAAAGATTTGCAGCATAAAAATATAGATAATATTTGTATAGTCCTTAACGATAATAGGATATATGGTGATCAATATGGTTATGGATATGGTTATAAAAAATAATTAGCATTACAAACTACTTTATAATTTATTATTCACAATTTCAGTTAATTTGAGATTGTAATATTATTAAAAATAATTCAGGTAAGATAAATATTTGTGACTGAAAGGGCGAAGCCATAAATTATATTTTTGCACCTAATATTTTTTGCTTAATAAAAATTTTCAATATTATTTATTAATCTGATTTCACAGCTGTCCAAGATAAATTAAATTTCTAAAATTTCCATCAGGTTATCAGTATTTTATCCTCACAAAATGTCCGTTTTTGAAATTAAACCCCTTATGTAAAAAGTGATAACTGAATGCAATCACTTTTACTTGGACGGACAAAGGGTTGATTGATCCATTCCCAAAGATCAATTTTGACAAACAGGTTCAAACGAATAAACGTTATCAGGTTGGACATGTGCCATTGGTATTTGGCTTTCGTTTTAAGATAGGTGAGCAAAAGAATAGTAATTAAAGCGGTCCATATTTGAATCTGGACGGCATTTTCCGAAGTTCCGACAAAGGATTTTATTTTCAGGTTCTGTTTTATGATTTTAAAAAACGCTTCGATATTCCATCGTTCCTTATAAATCCGGGCAACGTTAGTTGCTGTCCAAGATCGGTTGTTGGTTAAAAACACCAGTTCTTTCTTGTTAACTTCGTCCCAAAAGCGCACTAATCGTAATAGTTTAGGATATTCCTTCTGTCCTTTTGAAGAAAAGAGTTTGATATTTAAATCCATGATAACGTTTTTATCTTTTTCCTGTGAAATATCATATTCTTCAATGATTTCGAAGTCTAGGTTGTCTTTGGCTCTTGTAACAAACCAATTTCCTATGCTGTCCAAATGGTACCACCAGGAAAAATCATAATACCCCATATCAAAAACCAGAATACTGTCTTTAGGTAATTCCATTTTCTTAGCTATCGTTATTTCATGTACCCCGCCATGGGTAAGGTCTGCAAATGCAGGAAGACATCCTTCATAATCCAATAACATGTGCAGTTTAACGGCTCCCTTGCGTGTTCGAAACTTAGCCCAGTCATAAAGAGACAAGCAAAGGGAAATTACAGTGGCATCCAAAAGGTATATTTTACGTTTCATCTGAAGTAATCCGGGTTTGGTAAACTTCACTTGCGAACGAAAGTAATCAGCCAAAGCGTAATAATATTCTTGAAAAACTTTATACGTCCGATGGCCATTAACATACGATATCGTAGATTTTGCTGGTGCCTGACTACATCCAAGATGTTGAATATTACCTGTTATGCTTCTTAATCCGTTAGATATATCCCGGACGGAATTAACATGACCCAACTGGCAGAAAAGCATACTGATAAGTTGTGTCCAGCTGTCGATTCCTTTATTGAATTTGTCGCTGTCATATTTCTTTACGATGTCACTAAATAAATGCCGGGGTATGATGCTTGTAATTTGAGAGAAAAGGGATAATTTTACCATAGGAGTTGGTTTTTGTCGTAATTGTAAAATTACCCTGTAATGGGGTATTTCCAACTCCTACCTTTTCAAAAAAATTTATCTTGGACGGATGTGATCTGATTTCTAAAAAATAGTTTAAAAGCTATAAGGTTATTAAATATTTAATTAAAGTATAATTAAAAATAATATGCAATCAACAAATAGAGTAGCAAAAAATACAGTTATTCTTTATGCCAAAGATGGCAATTGCAGTATTTGTATCTCTATATGTCACAAGATTAATTTTGACAGCTTTAGGGTCAAAAGATTTTGGTTTATTTAGTGTTGTAGGCGGAGCAATTGCAATGTTAGGGTTTTTAAACGCTTCAATGGCTTCGACCACACAAAGATTTATGTCCTTTTCCCAAGGAGAGGGAAATATTCATAAAATTACTAAGATTTTTAATATGAGCGTGTTATTACATTTAATAATTGCAATTATTATTTTAATTATATTGGAAATTGCAGGTTATTTATTTTTTCATGGTATATTGAATATTGACCCAAATAGGCTGCAAACTGCTAAATACATCTATCAATTTATGATTTTTAGCACACTTTTCTCAGTAATATCTGTTCCATATGATGCCCTGCTTAATGCACATGAAAACATGTCATTTTACGCAATCTTGGGTATTATTGAATCAGTATTAAAATTAACTATTGCCATTATTATAACTTCCATTTTAGGAGATAAACTATTATATTATGGTTTATTTATGGCATTATTATCTATTGCTCTTTTAATAATAAATAGAATTTATTGTAATAAAAGATATATTGAATGTAAAATTCATATTATAAGAAACTTTGATCCAAAACTCTTAAAGGAAATGTCCAGATTTGCAGGATGGTCATTATTAGGTTCCTCTAGCAGCATGATTGCAAATTATGGACAGGGAATAATAATAAATGTTTTTTTTGGTACAGCAGTAAATGCCGCGCAAGGAATAGCTAATCAAGTCAGTGGTCAATTAGGAACTTTTGCTGGGACTATGTTAAAGGCGTTAAACCCTGTAATTGCTAAAAGCGAAGGAGCAGGAAATAGAGAACGTATGTTAAAGGCAACAATGATTGGTAGTAAAATATCATTTTTTTTATTAATGTTTTTTTTTATACCTGTACTAATTGAAATGCCTTATATTTTTAAACTTTGGTTAAAAAACGTCCCTGATTTCGCAATAATTTTCTGTAAATTATTATTAATTCGAAATTTAATTGAACAATTATTTGTAACCTTAGCCTCATCTATCTCTGCACATGGAAATATTAAATATTATCAAATAATTTCTTCTATTTTAAATTATGTACCTTTGTTGGTTTCTTATTTTCTTTTTAAAATAGGATATCCTGCATTTGTATTATATTTTGTTTTTATTGGATATTCAATTTTAGCATCATTTTTGATTTTATTTTTTACCTGGAACAATTATAGATTCCCAATTTCTACTTTCATAACTAAAGTTCTTGTCAGATGTATTGCTTCATTTTTTATTGTTTTTATTATTTCTTTATTGCCTGCTTATATATTGAAAGACGGTTTAATAAGATTAATTTCAGTTTTCGCAGTTAGTTGTATAATTTTTTTAATCTCAATTTGGTTTATAGGTTTTGACAAAGATGATAGGGATAGATTAAAACATTTGATATTTACAGTTACATCTAAATATTCTCCTATAAATTTCAAACATAAAAATTATTAAAATTGGTAAATTGTAACTTATATGATTGACCTTATATAATTAATTTTATTACAATTATTAAGATAAGTTATTGGCTTATTAAATTATTTAAATTATTTGATTAGTGAAAAAATATTTAATTATTGGTGCTGGATTCTCAGGAGCTGTAATTGCTGAACAATTAAGTCATGATAAAAATAACCGGATATTAGTTATTGATGAACGTAATCATATTGGTGGTAATTGTTATACAGAAAGGGATGAAGAAACTGGAATAATGGTACATAAGTATGGTCCACATATTTTTAATACAGATAATTACCTTGTATGGGAGTACATTAATAGTTTTTGGAATATGAAACGATACATTAATAGGGTCAAAGTTATTTCAAATGGCAATGTTTATTCTTTTCCAATAAATTTACATACAATTAATCAATTTTTTAACAAAACATTTAATCCTAAGAAGCAAATTGTTTATATGACAATTTAAGGGATAAAAATATAATAATTCCTCAAAATTTTGAAGAAAGCATTGAAAATGATTGGCAAAGATTTGTATAAAGCTTTTTTTTATGAATATACTCGAAAACAATGGGGATGCGAACCATCTGAATTACCCGCGTCAATCCTGAAACGCTTACCTGTCCGATTTAATTATAATGATAATTATTATTCAAATCAATTTCAAGGAATTCCTGAAAACGGATATACTGAAATATTCGAGAAAATGTTAGATAATTCAAGAATAGAATTAAAACTTAATACTAAATATGATAATTCTTTCTTAAGTATGAAATATGATCATATATTTTACACCGGTGCAATTGATGCATTTTTCAATTTTAAATATGGTCCATTAAGCTATAGAACAGTGTTTTTTGAGAAAAACATTACAGAAGGAGATTATCAAGGTAACGCTGTCATTAATTATACTGATAATACAGTTCCATATACACGTATTCACGAACACAAGCATTTTACTCCTTGGGAAAACCATGATAAAACAATATTTTTTAAGGAATATAGTAAAGAGACTGAAAAAGAAGATATTCCATATTATCCCAAAAGATTGAAAAATGATATGGAAAAATTAACAGAATATCAAACAGAAGCATCTAAACTTGATAATATAACATTTGCTGGAAGATTAGCAACATATCGTTATATGGATATGCACCATGTAATTGCAGAGTCATTGGAATTATGTAAATCATTTATAAGTAAGTGAATTAAATTAATTTTTACTCATATTAAATAATGTAATTTAGTTTATTATGAAAACTTGTTTAATTTATGGTCATGGTGGTTTAGATTTAGATGTAACATTTAATTTACTATATTTTTATAAACGTTTAGGATTTAAAACTTATTTTTCAGAAAAACTATATGATGCTGATCTTCTTGTTGTAGTAAGGGCAATAAATAAAGTATTAGATTTAACTCTTTTAATTATTCAAATATTCATATTTTGCACTATGGTGGTTGGGATTACGATGAGGTTATAAAATCAATAAATAAGAAAAACAACAGAGATTTGTATCCCAAAGTTAAGAAAAAAAAAGCAGTTGAAGAGTTAAATTTTCCAGAACAAAATATATTCATAGCGTTACCACCTGTTGAATTAAGTTACGGGATTTTAGTGGAAAAAATAAAATATGAATTTGTTCAATTTGGCAATTATAAACCTATAAGCAATGATGACCCAATTAAAGAGAAGTTTTTATATGCAATTGAAAAATTAAAAGTTAATGTTTGGGGGTTAAATTGGAACAATAAATTAGCTAAAGGGTTATATAAAGGTAAAGCCGGTCTTTTTGAAGTATCTTCAATTTATGCTCAATCTAAATCTGCTTCTTGGTTTAATGTCTCTTTCAGAAAAACTATACTTTTTCAGGGAGATTTTGGCATGCACCTTTGAATGGTACTTTTCCGGTCCCCTAAATCTGGAGTTTATACTAATTTAATTCCTGCAGAATTGAAACTGATTACTCAATAAATGATATTGAAACTCATTTAAATAAATCTGAAAATAGAATTAAATTAATGATTAGTGCTAAACAATTTTGGACAAATCAGAATAATATAATTCGATCTATAATTTTACCCACTTTAAATCTTAATAATAATAATAATGTTTACTTACAATATAAGCGATATTTTATTTTTTTAAAGATTATTATTTTCAAATATTTTTAGATATGTCTACCAAAAATATAAAATTTTAGATAATAAAATAAAAATTAGATTACTATTAATTATCCCAATTTTATATTTTAATGTTTTCAATTGTAATTCCATTATATAACAAAGCTCACACTATCGAAAGAACATTAAGTTCAGTTCTTAATCAAACTTATGCAAATTACGAAATATTAATTATTAATGATGGATCAACAGATAATGAAGAAGAATTAAAAAATTTTCAAAAGATCAACGAATAAAAATAATTAATCAAGAAAACAAAGGGGTTAGTGCTGCTCGAAACAAAGGTAAGAATAACAAAAAGTGAATACATTGCCTTTTTAGATGGTGATGAGGTGATGTTGTGATTAGATTTAAAACCTTAAAGAATCTATTAATTCATTCCCAAATGCAGGATTATTTTTATCTGGAAGATTTATTTCAAAATTTTAATTCTGGAGTTCGTTTTGAGAATGTTCCTCGTAAATATAAAAACATAATAACTGAAATAGAGTTTTTTCAAAATCCACATGTATTTAGACATATCAGTGCAACTACTGTTAAACGAGAATTAATATTACCAAATCTAAATAGTTTTGGGGGATTTATTGAAGGACATAAATCAAATGAAGATTTTGTCTTTTTATTTAGGATTGCTCTTCATACTCAAGTTGTTTATATTGGTCAGCCATTGGCTATTTATAATGGTGATGTAACTGGACAAGCAACTAAAGAAATTAATGATTATAATGAACTTTATGATTCTATTAAATTTCATAATGTTGTGTTTGAAGAGTGGGAAAAATCAAAATGTGAAAACAAATATTTTGAAGTTTTTATGAAGTATGAAATACGACATTTAATTTTAATGTTTATAAAAAATTCAGAATTTGAGAAATTATCAATTTTTGTTTCAAAACTGAATAAAGGATACAAGTATTTTTTTTATTCATGGGAATGGCAATTTTATGAAAAACAAAAACATAATAGATTAATGATCTGTTTTATCTTATTTTCAAAACTTATCTGGAGAACACATAATTACCCTCGAGTAAAATAATAACTATGAGTTTAAAAATTTTATTAATTAAAATTAAAAGTAAGTTATGGACTTTAGTGATTAAAAGGACAAAAAAATTTAAAATTTATCCTTATTTATATATTTCATATTGGCACTATTTAATATTTAATAATAGGGAAAAATATGATTCTTCATCATATTTATCTGCACAAATAAATGTAGGGGCAGGAATTGGGCATCAATTAGCAAATTGGATTGCAGGTTATTGGTTCGCTAAGCAATTTAAATTGAATTATGCATATATATCATTTCCAAATAAAAAATGGGATGACTTTTTTGGTTTTGGAGAAAATGAAACATATGTAGAAGATTTAATAAAACTTAATAGATATAAAAAAATATTATTGCCATTATTCGATGAATATAATCATAAGGAAATTGTAAGAACAATTAAAATAATTAATTCATATAAGGATAAGAAATTAATTTTTCTAACTGAAAAAGATCAATTTTATCATGATCAATTTGGTGTTATGGAAGATATTAAAAGAAAATTTTACAAAGCAAAATTTCGTCAAAAGGAAAAATTATTTTATTCAAAAGACTTTTTAAACATTGCAATTCATATTCGTCGTGGAGATATTGGTAACTCAAATAAAAATAAAAATATAAACTTACAAATGCGTTGGCAAAATGAAAGTTATTTTATTAATGTCCTTAAAAATGTTGTTAATACAATAAGAACTATAAAGCCAATAGCCATATTTTTATTTTCACAAGGTGATAATAAAAACTTTCAGAATTTTAACCAATTTTATAATTTAACATTTTGTTTAAATCTAAGTGATCAAGATTCATTTGTTCACATGGTGTATGCCGATATTTTAATTACAAGTAAAAGTTCATTTTCTTATAAGCCTGCATTGCTATCTAATGGAATAAAATTAGTACCTCAAAATTTTTGGCATGGATATCCTAATTCTAATGATTGGATAATTGTAGATGATAATGGAGAATTTGATTATGAATTATTAAAGACAATTAAAATAGATTAATTTAACTTATTTTAATAATATTGTTATTTTATTTGTTGGGTAATTTATATTTATTATCATTTAATAAATTATAATTTAAATTAATAATTATGTCAAAAAATTTATATATAAAATTTCTGAAGACAACAAAAAAAATTCATCAAATATTAAATCCAGATTCTTCATTATTTGGGCGAAATTGGAAAATGTTTTCAAATAAAGAATATTCTAATGAGCTAATTTATAAGACATTAATCAACAATAAACCATGTATGATTGGTAGATTTGGATCTACAGAGATGCTTTGCCTTACAAATTATATAGGAATAAAAAATAGAATTTATAGAAATTATAAAACATATATTCAATCTAAAACTCCTCCATGGTGGTGGGAATCTTCTACTATCAATCAATTACAACAATGGTCAGGTTTTTTCCCCAATAAAATAGAACAAGTAGAAAAGTTTTGTGAATTAATGTTAAATGATATTAAAGAATTAGACATATTGGGTACTTGGTTGAAAGAGGAATATTTTTTTAATAATGAATTACAAAATGCAAAAAAGGTAATGTTGGAAGATATGGAACCATTTTTTGTAAAAAACCCATGGACACAGGCATTGGAGGGTAAAATAGTTCTAGTTGTTCATCCATTTTCTGAAACAATTGAACGCCAATATTTAAAAAGAGAGTTAATTTTCGAAAATAATGTGCTACCTAAATTTGAATTGAAAACTATTAAAGCTGTTCAAAGTATTGCTGGAGAAAAAACTGGTTTCAATGATTGGTTTGAGGCTTTAGAATCAATGAAGAATAAAATAGATAGTACTGAATATGACATATGTATTATAGGTGCTGGTGCATATGGTTTGCCACTTGCCGCTCATGTTAAACGGAATTGTAAAAAGGCGATTCATTTAGCGGGGGTAACTCAATTGTTATTTGGTATAAAGGGTAAACGATGGGAAGTAAATTTTGTTTGGCCTTATACAAACCTTTATAATGATTATTGGGTTAGGCCTGGAGAAAATGAAAAACCAAAAAATGCTGTTATTGTTGAAAATGCTTGTTATTGGTAAAACAAATATTAATTATGATTAAAATCATTAAAAAAATTATTCAACTATTAAATACAATTTTATATATCGCTTTTAAAAGCAATATTAAGTTAAATAAAACTAGCGTATTATTTGTAAAATCAAATATCACAAGCCATAATAATGCATATTTTAGTAAATCAGAATTAAAAAACACTATAATTAACATTTCAGGAATTAACAATTTAATTGAAGTTAGAAACACATTAATTTCCCAATCAAATATTAGTATAACAGGCAATGATAATAAACTTATCGTAGAAGAAGGTGTGCTTTTACGTAGTGCAACAATTCACATTCGTGGAAGTAATTGCACTATTAAAATAGGGAAGGGTACAACCTTTGGTGGAATAAGAATTGTGAATGCAGGAAAGAATAACATTATAAATATTGGGAAAAATTGCTTATTTGCCGATTTCATTGAGCTTTGGGCAAGTGATACTCATTCAATATATGATTCCGATTTTAACTTCATTAACAAAGAACGTCCAATAAATATAGGGGATAATGTATGGATTGGTAGTCATACAATTATTCTTAAAGGTGTTTTTATAGGCAGTGGGTCAGTAATAGGAATGAATACATTAGTTACAAAAGACATCGCACCTAAAACCTTAAACATTGGAAATCCTGCTAGGTGTGTTAGGGAAAATATAAGTTGGTCATTAAAATATGAAAATGAATAAAATTAAAGTAGTTCATATATTGAATGAACTAAAATTTTCGGGTGCGGAAATTATGTATGTTGATGCAGCATCCATTTTTCAAGAAAAAGGATGCGAATTAACAGTTATGGCAACTGCTTTAAAAATAGGAGAATATGAACCATTTTTTGTAAAGGCAGGTTACAAAGTAATTCATTTCCCTATTCCACCATTAAAATATGTATTTAAACGAATTAAATATTATTATTTATTTGTAAAACTAATTAAAAAGAGACAATTTAATTTAATACATATTCATATTCTTGATGGGATGTGGGGATTTGCGTTATGTGCATGGTTGACAAATATACGATCAGTTTTTACATTCCATAATGTTTTCCCAACTCATTTTTATACATACCCTTTTCATTGCTTAATACGTTGGACTGCAAAATATATTTTTCAATGCAGGTTTCAAACTATAAGTGATTCTGTTTATAACCATGAAGTCAATTTTTACAAAAATAACACTTATAAAATATATAATTGGTATGGGAGTAATCGATATTTTCCCGCAAAGCTAGATGATAAAATAATTTTTCGAAAAGAATTAGATATTGATGAAGACATGTTTGTAATGATTTCAGTAGGTGGATGTAGTCATATTAAAAGGCACACAGATATTATAAAAGGATTACCTATGATTATTCAAAAAATTCCAAAATGTTTGTATTTACATTTAGGGACAGGGCTAACAGAAAAAGAAGAGATTTATTTAGCTGAAGAAATTGGAGTTTTAAATCATATTAGATTTTGTGGAAATCAAATCGATGTAAGGAAATATCTTATAGCATCAGATGTCTATATAATGCCAAGTCAATTCGAAGGGATACCTATTACAACAATTGAAGCAATGGCATGCTGTATTCCTACTATTCTTTATGATGTTCCAGGTTTACGTGATTTTAATTTAACAGGCAAAAACTGCATTTTGATTCCAGAAGACTACGGAATTCTTGTAGATAAAATAATAAATTTATATACTAATCCTGAAATTTTATCCGAAATGGTTCTTAGGGCAAAAGAATTTGTAAATGAAAACTTTAACATGAGTATTAATGTTCAAAAAATATTTCAATTATATATTTAATTAAATATTTGTATAAATACAAACTAATTAAAAACATGCCTTTATAATATTAAATTTTTGATATGCACTATTTAAGATATCAAAATTTATTATAATGCAATCCCAGTTTTGTTATCAGACAAAAAGTGCTATTATACATAATGTTTAGAAATATATAATTATGAAAGTTATTCATATACTTCATAGCTTAAAATTTTCAGGTGCTGAAGTAATGTATGTTAATGCTGCGCCATTTTTTCAAGAAATAGGATGTGAATTGACTGTTATGGCTACTGCAATTGATATAGGTGAATATGCATATTTTTTTAAAAATGCAGGTTACAAAGTTATTCATATACCAATACCAGAGTCATATAAATTTTTAAGTAGTTTAAAATTTTACTCAAAATTTGTCAAGTTATTAAAAAATGAAAAATACAATGTTGTTCATATTCATAGTCACAAAAGGATGTGGCATTTTTCTTTGTGTGCTTGGATTGTTAACGTTAAAGCACTGTACACTTTCCATAATGTTTATCCAACTCATTTCTATAGTTACCCTTATCATTGCATTATTCGTTGGAGTGCTAAGTATATTTTTAAATGCAGGTTTCAAACGATAAGTGATTCTGTTTATAATCATGAATTAAATTATTACTATAATAAAACAATCAAAATATACAATTGGTATAGAAGTGATCAGTTTTTTCCTGCTACATCTGAAGAAAAATTATTTATCCGTAAAGATTTAGGAATTGAAAACCAAAGGTTTATTATTATTTCTGTAGGAGGTTGCAGTCCAATAAAAAGACATACTGAAATCATAAAGGCTTTGCCAAAAATTATTGAAAATATTCCTAACTGTTTATATATACATTTGGGAAAAGGAATTTCTGAAACCGAAGAGATGCAATTGGCGATTGATTTAGGTATTTCTGAATATATAATGTTTTGTGGAAATCAAAGTGATGTCAGAAAATATCTTATAGCATCAGATGTCTATATAATGACTAGTAGTTTTGAAGGTATATCACTAACAACTATTGAAGCTATGGCATGTAATATTCCAACAATACTTTATAATGTGCCAGGTTTGCGTGATTTTAATTCTTCTATGGAAAATTCCTTTTTAATTGAAGAGGATTTTACAATACTAGCTGAAAAGGTTGTTTATTTATATAATAATATTGAAATTTCATTTGAAATAGCCAATAGAGCTAATGATTTTGTAGTCAATAATTTCAATATGAGAACAAATGCTAAAAGAATATATGAACTCTATATTAATTAAAATATGAGTATAAATCTTAAAAAAACTGTTTTTTTTTGTATTGTATTCATTGGTATTATTCAAACTGCATTTGTTACAAGTTTTGATATAATTGGAGCAACAGCAGCATATGCATCACTTATTTGTTTTATGATTATTTGGCGCTATAATAATATATACCCAGATTTTGAATATAAAAAAATCTTTCAAATATTATTATTATTGGGAATAATAGAAACTTTTAGGGGATTATTTGAAGCCAAAACTTATTGGGATTGGAAATTTATGTTTTTTGATACAGTAATTTTAATGTTTATACCTATAATTAGTTTTGCAGGTAATAAAAAATACATTACTCAAGCTATGTTTTATAATTATATAAAATATTTGCTGCCTTTTTCAATTGTAATTCTTTATTTAGCAAGACATTCAATAAATGAAGATGGATTTGCAAGATTTGTTTCTCCTCTATATTATTTAATATTATTTATTCCAATTTTAAATAAAAAATGGAGGTTTATTATAATTTTAGTTATGGTTATTTCTTTTTTTTCTGATGTTGGCAATCGTTCAAATATGATTCGTATTATTATTGCAAATTGTATAATGCTTATTTATTTTTTTCGTTTTGTTATTAATAAATGGGTGTTGGAGATATTTAGGAATTTATTGTTTATTACTCCATTTGTCTTATTTGTCTTAGCTTTAACAGGAACATTTAATATTTTTAAGGCAGGTGAAGATAGAAATGACGAATTTGTTACTAAACAAGTAGCTGCCAATGGTGAAATTGAAGAAAATGATTTAACAGCAGATACCAGAACATTTATTTATGAAGAAGAAATAAATTCAAGTATATACAGAAATACATGGTTGTTTGGTGAAGGAGCTGATGCTGGATATATTTCACCTTCCTTTGAAGAAACTAACGTAGTTTCTAAAGGGCGCGGTCGTTCTGAAGTTTGTATTATGAACATTTTTAATGTATACGGAATCTGTGGAGTTTTATTATTTACATTAATCTTTTATTTAGCTACATATCTATGTGTTAATCGTTGAACAATTATTTTTGTAAGCTTCTTGGACTATTTCTTGCATTTAGGTTTACTTATTCATGGATTGAGGAGTTTTTTGATTTTAGTATGAATTATATATTTATATGGTTAATATTAGGTCTTTGCTTTTCTAAGACCTTTCGAGAAATGGATGAATTAGAAATTAATAATGAGTTTTATGGAATTTTCGATAAGAAATATTTAGAAATAGAAACTTTGTAATTATTAATTTATAAATATAATTGAATAATTATAAGTATATAGCAACATTGATTACATGCCACAATAGGTTGCTTCAAACAATAAATTGTTTGAATTCTTTATATAATTGCATTTTACCTAATAATTGTTTTATAGATATTTTTGTAGTTGACGATGGATCTACTGATGGTACTTCTGAAGTTATACAAGCAACTTTTCCAAAAGTAAATTTGATTAAAGGCAATGGTTATTTATATTGGAACAGGGGTATGTTTCTTGCCTGGATTACATCCAAGAATAAATATAATTATGATTTTTATTTTTGGTTGAATGATGACACCTTATTGTATAATAATGCTTTGAACCTAATCCTTGAATATTCACAAATTGTCAATAACAACAGTATAATTGTTGGAGCTACCTGTTTAAATATAATAATGAAGTAACATATAGTGCATATAAACTTCCAAATCGAAAAACTTTATCCGAACGGTAATTGGACTATTTGCGATTTTTTTAATGGGAACATTGTTTTGATTCCAAAAATAGTTTTTGAGGGAGTTGGTTTGATAGATTACAGATTTCGTCATGCACTTGGGGACTTTGATTATGGATTAAGGGCTTTAAAATTAGGATTT
>CAVYAE010000018.1:0-29463 GCA_963766305.1 uncultured Bacteroidota bacterium | reverse complement strand
GAGATGAACTCGGTGCCGGAAGAGATAGACGAAATAGAACGGCATATCACTCAGCGTGAGATAGAACGTGAAGCTATTAAGCGTGAGGGCGATATAGATAAGGTTCGGGAATTATCCAAAGAATTAGCAAACCTGTCAGAAGAGAGAAATAAGCTAAGGGCAAAATGGGAAATAGAACGTAACATTATTTCTAAAATTCAGAAAAACAAAAAAGATATAGAGTCTTTTAAATTTGAAGCTGAACAGGCCGAAAGATCTGGCGATTACGGAAAGGTAGCAGAATTACGGTATGGGCGTATACGTGAAGCCGAACATAACATTGAAGAATGTATGAAAGAACTGAAGAATGCTCAGGCCGACATGGCTCTTATAAAGGAGGAAGTGGATACAGAGGATATAGCTGAAGTTGTGTCACGGTGGACAGGTATTCCTGTTTCACGTATGCTTCAGAGTGAACGTGATAAACTTTTATTACTTGAAGAAGAGCTTCACAAAAGAGTAGTTGGTCAGGATGAAGCAATAACAATTATTGCGGATGCTGTAAGACGAAACAGGGCCGGTTTATCCGATGCCAAACGTCCTATAGGGTCGTTCATGTTCATGGGAACCACAGGAGTAGGTAAAACTGAGCTGGCCAAAGCTCTGGCAGAATTCCTCTTTAACGATGAAAACCTTCTTACACGAATAGACATGAGTGAGTACCAGGAAAGGCATTCTGTTTCACGGTTAATCGGAGCCCCTCCGGGATATGTTGGCTATGATGAAGGAGGACAGCTTACCGAGGCTGTACGTCACAAACCTTATTCAGTAGTTCTTCTGGATGAAATAGAAAAGGCACATCCTGATGTATTCAATATTTTGCTGCAGGTGATGGATGATGGGCGTCTTACAGATAATAAAGGGCGAACTGTAAATTTCAAAAACACCATCATTATAATGACTTCCAATATAGGATCGTCCATTATACAGGAAGAAATGGAAAAATTAAATGACAGGAACAGGGAAGAGATAATTACCCGTACTAAAAACGACGTAATGGCCCTTTTAAAACAATCCCTGAAACCTGAATTCCTTAACAGGCTTGATGAGATTGTAATGTTTGTCCCATTAACAAAAGCACAAATAAGGGAAATTGTTATAATGCAATTTGATAACGTAAAGCATATCCTTGAAAATACAAATGTTACAGTTGAGCTTACTAAAGAAGCAGTAGACTGGATAGCTGATGAAGGCTTTGATCCTCAGTTTGGAGCACGGCCAATTAAGAGGGTTTTACAAAAATATGTCCTTAATGAATTGTCTAAAAAAATACTTTCAGGAACTGTAAATAAGGAATCTAAGATAGTGATAGACAGCTTTGGGGACGGACTTGTATTTCATAATTAATATCAGGGACCAGGAAAAATACCATACTGATTTGATTTCTGGTTCCTGATCAGTTTTACAAAGCCTGGAAGATCCTTTTAATTTCTCCTTCAGATTTGCCCAATTTTATACTCAGGTGTTCCATCATTTCATGCTTTCTGCCTGTTTCGAAGAATAAGTCTTCATCGGTAAGCTTTGTAAACTTAAGTTTAAGTTTCTTCTTTTGTTCATTCCATATTTGATCGATGCGGGAAGGTGTGGAGGGTCTAAACATAATAAATAATATTGATAAGTAATAATAAAAAACAATAAAGGTAATATAATTATTTGAATTATAATAAAATATTTTATATGCCTTATTTCGCAAATTGATATTGGAAAATCGAAAATCCTTTCTTACTTTCCTACTCTTCTACTTATATAATTCTCATAACTCATGCAAACTTCAGTTGCAAAATCAATTGCATACTGAAGTGCAGCTTGCCATTGGTTATCAGCGATTTGTTGTAAATTAACCGGAGTTATACCGGCTTTAAAAAGGCCATAAATCAATCCGGCACTGAATGTATCCCCTGCTCCAATTGTACTTACAGGAGTAATTGAAGGAGCATCAATATGCTTATGAAGTGAAGGTGTAAAAAGGTCGGCTCCATGTTTATCAGAGGTAACAACCAAAATTACATTCGGATTCAATACTTTCAGGGCATTATAAGCATCCTGAGAAGAATTGGTATTAAATATGAAGTTAAAGTCGTCGCACGACCCTTTAACTATGTGGGCAAAACTTAAATTCTCAAGAATCCAGCCTTTGGCATCTGGATTTTCGTCAAGGTGCACCGGACGGATATTTGGATCATAATAGATTATATTTCCGGCCTGGTGCGCTGATTTAATAAATTGCAGCAGGTCATAACGAATATCTTTCTGGATGGCGAAAATTGAGCCAAAGACTACCATTGAATTATCTACAGCGGAAGGAAAAACAAGTTTTTTATTGTCGAGGCGGTCACCATGATAAAAGCTGTAGCTGGCATTATTCTGGTCGTCCAGGAAAGCAAGAGCTACACGAGAAGTTCCTTTGTATATTGTCAGAAAAGAAGTATCTATATGATTATCATGTAAAAATGTTGTAGTAGTTGCCCCTATTTGATCAGAACCACATAAAGCAACAAGACTTACGGGAAGGCCCAATCTCCCAAGTGAAACTGATGTATTTAATACACTTCCTCCTACACTACCGTCAACGGGTTTGCCATTCTTAAATATAATGTCGTAGGTGGTTTCTCCCAATGCTATTATGTCCATAAGTAAATAATTTTGCTTGTTGAATCAAAAGAACTTTTACAAAAATACTATTTTAAATTCAATGGCATTGTAAACTTATGTCCGCTCTATTTGTTAATTTTCCATTATGCGACGGATAATTTGTTTTATTGGCTGGTTCCTGTTCCTATCAAATACCCTGTATATTTCCGCAAAAATAAATATGAAGGAAACTATTCTTAGTGTTGCCCCTGCTGCCACTATCCCAGTTCAGGAAGGGGACCTCTTATTTCAAAAAGATGAATGCGGACCTTTATGTAATGCTATTGAAGAGGTAACTGAAGGTTACCATAACTTAAAATTTTCACATATTGGATTGGTATTTAAGAAATCGGGAGAATATTTTGTTGTGGAAGCTATTTCCAAAGGAGTATGTGCTACCCCTCTACAGGAATTTCTAAACAGAAGCCTGGACAGTATTGGCCATCCCCTCATAGCAATTGGAAGGCTTAAACCTGCTTATCATTACCTGATTAAACCTGCTATCACATATGCCCTTGAATATTTGGGAAAACCATATAACGTTTCCTTTAAATTCAACATTGACAGTTCATACTATTGTTCCCAGTTAATTTATCTTGCATTTTTAAAGGCAAATAATGGCCGGCCGCTGTTTCCATTACTACCTATGACCTTTAAGTCTCCACAAACTCATGATTTCTATCCTGCCTGGAAAGATTATTTTCAATCGCTCGGTATCCCTATCCCGGAAGGACAGCCTGGCATCAACCCTGGTGGCATATCGCTTTCTCCAAATCTGGATATCATTTATCTGCATGTGCTGTCCAATGATTTGTAAAAATAAAGTGTAAATAAAAAATCCCTTGTATATTATTATAATACAAAGGACTTAATTTAAGTGACCAGGATGAGACTCGAACTCACACGAGGTTGCCCCCACTACCCCCTCAAAGTAGCGTGTATACCAATTTCACCACCTGGCCAAATTAATTGATTATTGTCAATTGATTATTGATTATTTATTGTGTACAATTTAATTATCAATTGACTTTTTAATCTGCCGCAAAGATAAAATTGAATTTGTAAATAACTATATGTTACAGCGTTTTTTTAATTGATTAATAAGGTTGCAGGCCGAAACCTGCAACACTTTATTCCAATATAATCTTATCCTTCAGTTTTATATCTTTTGATGAACTGCCAATGAGAACTTCAAATTCACCAGATTCGGATATCCAGCCTCCTTTTCCCTGATTAAAATAAATAAGATCCTCATTTGTAATTTTAAAGACAACTTTTTTAGATTCCCCGGGTTTAATATCTACTTTGGCAAAGTGTTTAAGTTCCTTCACCGGACGTGGCAAGGATGAATGTTTGTCACCTATGTACAACTGCACTATTTCCTTACCTTCAAGATTACCTGTATTTTTAACTTCTACAGTAACTTCTATATTTCCATCAGGTTTTAATGTTTTGCTGTTAAGGTTAAGATTTGAATATTCAAATGTGGTATAGGATAAACCAAAACCAAAAAGGGAACAAAGGTTCCACATTACTTTTATCATAGCCTCTGTATCCGACAAATACTCCTTCAGAATAGTTAACATGTTTGTTTTTATTAACATCGTAATAGCTATTAAATATTAGGATTATCTTCCCATTTTTTCTCAAATGAAACAGGCAGTTTACCAGAAGGGTTCACTATTCCAAACAGTATTTCAGCTATTGCCTGACCACCCATCTGACCAGGGTACCAGGCATGCAACAATGCCGGTACATCATTTATCCATGCAGCAATATCAGTATTACCACCACCGTTTAAAACTACTATCACATTTTTATTTACAGAGGTTATCTTTTTTAACAGATCAACCTGAGAAGCCGGTAACCCAAATGGCCTGTCGGCACCTTCACCTTCGGTAGTATTGTCATAACCTAAACATACAACGGCAGCATCAGCATTTTTTGCAGCATTTACTGCATCATTCAATGGATTATCATCATTAAAGCTGTATCCAAAACGAATGCATCCTCCACCCAGGTGCTGATAGTATTCAAGTTTAACATTATATTCCTTACCAGCAATAAGTTTTACACTTTTAAAGTTGCTTGTTTCAGGCTGGTCCATCCATGATTCTATAATCTTGTTATTATCAAGGAATAAACGGTAACCATTGTCCCCGCTTACTAAAATTTTATAATCACCTGTTTTCTGGACTTTTATTTTACCTAACCAGCGAGCTGAAAAGTTTACAGTTTTAAAGCCGGCAGCAACAGGCGCGTCCCATGTAAAATTGATAACCTTATCATCACGTGTAAATGCCGGTTTACCTTCAAGATTCAGGTTATTGAAAAATTCACCTTTAAGAGTATTACTCTTATTATCGGAAGACAGAAAAACACTTTTATTGTAAAACTCATCAGAAACTCTTTCATTTATACCTGCATGATAGATAACTTTAACAGTATTTCCTACAATTTGCTTAATACCTTCAAGAACAGATATTGACTGATAAGGTTCCACATATGCACTTCCTCCCCCACCTGTGACAGCGGCTCCTGCATTTGGACCCAGCACTGCCAGCGTCTTTATTTTAGATTTATCGAGAGGAAGTAAATTTCCTGTATTCTTAAGTAAAACGATGCCAGCGCGTGCTTCTTCAAGAGCAACATTGGCACATTCTTCCTTATTTACAGGTTTGGAACTTATGTTCCATGAAGAGTCCATAAAGCCAAATTTATAATACATTCTTAAAATACGCCTTATTTTATCATCGATGACACTCTCTTTAAGTTTCCCCGATTTAATTGCTGGCATAAGTGTATCAGGGTTCATATGGGCACCTGAAGGCATTTCAAGGTCAAGTCCTCCGTTTGCAGCAGCCACCCCATCATATGTCGACACCCAGTCACTCATTACAATACCGTCGAAATGCCACGATTCTTTTAATATATCTGTAAGTAGATGATGGTTTTGTGAGCAATGAATTCCGTTTAACAGATTATAGCTGTTCATAACAGCACCTGCCTTACCTTCTGTGACAGCAATCCTGAACCCCCGTAAATAAATTTCCTGCAGCGTACGTTCGTCAATATCTGAACTTACGTTATGACGGTCCCATTCCTGGTTATTTCCTGCAAAATGTTTTGTAGTAGCAACAACTTTCATACTTTGCAAACCCTGTATATATGAGGATGCCATATGACCTGTAAGAATAGGATCTTCACCCAGGTATTCGAAATTTCTACCGCACATGGGAGCCCTGTAAATATTTAAGCCAGGTCCCAGCAGAATATTTACCCCTTTACCCCTGGCTTCTGTTCCTATTGATTTCCCAACAGTATTTGCCAAAGTAGTATCCCATGAAGAAGCTAACAAAATTGAAGCTGCATAAGCTGTGGACTTCCCATAATTACGCACACCAACAGAAGCATCGGACATTTTAATTGCAGGTAATCCAAGCCGGGGAAGAGGCATAATATAAAAATCGTTGACACCTCCGATCATTTTTAATTTTTCCTCAAGGGTCATTTTTGAAATAAGAGTATCAACTTTTTTATTGATTTCTTTTTCACAGAGAGAGTTGGAAGAGTTGCATTTTTTACCTGTACAGGCTGAAAATAAAAAAAAACCGCAAAGTATTAGCGGTAAGGTAATAGTAGTTCGCATATTATGAAAATTAGTAGTTATTTGTTATTTTCCTGTACTTGCAAATATAGTCATAATTGTGTTGAGGAATAATTTTATATCAGTTTTTATTGACCAACCATCAATGTAATCGAGATCCATTTTAACCCATTGATCAAACTTAACATTGTTTCTGCCAGGTACTATTTGCCAGAAACAGGTAATTCCGGGTTTAACTGATAAGCGGCGTAACTGCCATCTTTCATATTTAGCGGTTTCGGAGGATAATGGAGGGCGGGGTCCAATTAAGGACATATCGCCTTTTAACACATTAATAAACTGAGGTAGTTCATCAAGTCCTGTTTTACGTAATATTTTACCAATTTTTGTAATTCGGGGATCATTTGTAATTTTAAACACAGGGCCATCCATTTCATTTTGTTGTTCAAGTTCTTTTCTCAGAGCTTCGGCATTTACGACCATAGTTCTGAATTTATAAAGGTAAAACTGACGGCCTCTTAAGCCTACCCTTGCCTGTTTGAAAATAACCGGTCCCGGTGAATCCATTTTAATTAAAATCGCAAATACAAGAAAAACAGGTAACAGCATCATAACAATTACAAAGGATACAATTATATCGAGAGCTGTCTTGATAGAGGTGCCTATGTTATAATCATTTGAAAGGGTAAAGGTATGAAAAGGTATTTTCCCTATATAAGTTAAGTGGGCATTTGTCATCACATAAGAAGTTTGTTCGGAATACAACCGGAATTCCACTCCAATTTCTTCACAAGTTTTAAGCAAGGAGCGCACTTCATTTATTTCCAAATCCTGTTTATAAAGAATAACTTCATCAATGGTATCTGCTTCAATAATATGTTTAATAGATGGAAGCACTTTTATTGGGTATATCCTTATTGAATTCCTGAACTTATTGAATATAACAGGAGAATTTGAAAGGATCATAAATATTCGGTAGCCCCATTCCTTGTTTCTTATTATCTTTTCAATAAGTTCTTTGCCAGGCTCGTCGGTTATAATAATAACATTCCTGTAGTTATAACCAGCCTTACGGTAAAATTTTAAAATCCTGTATTCAATTAAACGGCAGGTGTATAAAAAAACAAGAATTCCTAAAGTAGTATTTAATACAAATGAAAATGTAATATAACTTTTAAAGACCATATCAATAAGAAAAGCCAAAAAAGACATAATACTGAAATTGAAAAGCGAAAACTGAACAAACATTTTAAAAATTTTGGAATATTTAGTGGTTCTTGGAATATGGGTAATGTTGTTCATGTGCAACAACAAAAACCAAACTGGGAGCATGCAGATAAAGAGGGTAAGGTAAGAGCGCCGCTGATAATAATTTATATCTATATCCTGATGATTTAACCTGAAAGCAAATTGAAACGCAGTAATAATAAGAAGTAAATCAATTAATCCCATTATCAGAACTACCAAATTCCATTTTTTAATGAAAGTTATTATTTTATGCTTTTGCATATAAGTAAAAATATTCATAACAATGTGATATTAATTTTTACACAAAATAAAATAGGTTGTAGTTTGGGTAATCAATTTATCGTAGATTTCCATACCTGCATTATAAAAAATTTTATTAAGACCTTTTGACATATAACTATAACTGTAATATTTATCCCTTATGTATTTAAAATCCCTGAAATATGGAATTACACCTAGCACACCGATAAAAACAATAAATACAACATGTACAAAATAACGTATAAAAGGTTTACTATAATAAATACGGCGCCTGACCTGGGAATGGCTTTGATAGGATCCGATATAGTATGAACCCGATTGCAGATGATTGCAGATATTTGTAAATATTTGATTAAATCCGGGGTTTTGATTTATAAGTTTAAGGTTAATAACCGATTCTACGTGTTTAAATTCAATAGAATCAAATAAATTGAACTCATCAGGTTTAAGCAGAATAAATTTTTTATTTGAAATTTCTGGGTATTTTTTAATAAAATTATATAAATCAGAGTCAACCTGTGATAAATAAATAAGTCTGACATCATCGTTAACAGACGAATCCGGTTTTTCAATAACGTTTGGGGCCATGTTTTTGGTCGTAAATAAAAATAACGTATTAAAATCTGTTGTATCCATGTGTAAAAATACGCAGGATTTAATGAATAGTCAATTAATTTAAGTAAAGTTTTAACATTTAAGTATTAAATAATCATTAATTTATGATTATTAACCATCAAAAAATGTTCTTATATCATCACAAATTATATATCTGTCAATGATTAAAATATATTGACAAAATATTATTATTCACTGATAAATTAATTTAAGAATTATAATTATCCGTGTTAATTCCGGTTAAAATGTTAATAATCTTAATTTAGCCTAACTGCCTGTACTGGCAAAAACAGTTTTTATAGTGTCGAAAAATAACTTTATATCCTTTTTAAATGACCAGCCATCAATATACTCAAGGTCCATTTTAACCCATTGTTCGAATAATACTTTGTTCCTCTCAGGCACTATTTGCCAGAAACAGGTTATACCTGGTTTAACGGATAATCTCCTCAGCTGCCATCTTTCATACTGTGCTGTTTCCGATGCTAATGGAGGTCGCGGACCAATCAGGGACATATCGCCTTTTAGTACATTAAAAAATTGTGGCAGCTCATCCAACCCGGTTTTGCGTAAAACTTTCCCAATCCGGGTAATTCGGGGATCATTTTTAACTTTAAATACCGGGCCATCCATTTCATTATGTTTTTCCAGTTCCTTTTTTAAGTTTTCTGCATTTTTAACCATAGTCCTGAACTTATAAAGGTAAAACTGTCTTCCTCTCAATCCGACTCTTGCCTGCCTGAATATGACGGCACCGGGTGAATCAAGTTTTATTACTACTGTAAATACAATAAAAACCGGAATAAGCATTATTATTATGAAAAATGAAATCATAATATCAAAAGCAGTTTTCATTGAAGTACCTACATTATAATCATGTGTAAGTGTAAATGTATGGAAAGGTATTCTTCCGATATATGTCAAATGTGCATTAGTCATCACATACGATTTGCTATCAGAGAAAAAACTGAACTCAACTCCTATTTCTTTGCACGTATTCAGTAAAGATTTAATTTCGTTTGAATTTACATCCTCTTTAAATAATATAACTTCATCAATAGCGTCGACTTCAATAATATGTTTAACCGATTGAATAACTTTTACAGGATAAACTCTTACTGACTCATTAAATAGATTATAAATAACATCAGAGTTTGAAATTATCATTATTATTCGATAACCCCATTCCCTGTTTCTGATTATTTTATCAACCAGGTCAGCACCTTCTTCGCCGGTAATTAATATTACATTTCTGTAATTAAACCCGGCTTTTCTGTAATATTTCAGTATACTGTATTCGATTAAACGGCAAAAATACAACAGTATAAAAATACTTAATGAGGTTAAAATCAGAAATTGAAAAGTTATATAACTTTTATACAGCAAGTTAATAATAATACTTAAAAATGCTGATATACTAAAATTGAACAATGAAAACTGTAAAAACATCGTTAAAATTTTAGAATATTTTGTAGAACGTGGAATGTGAGTTATATTATTTAAATGCAAAAGTAAAAACCAAACAGGGAGCATGCATATGAATAAAATAAGATGAGGTTTACTTTGGTAAAAGCGAATATCAATTCCCCTGTATATTAACATACATGCAATTTGATAAGATGCAATAATGAAAAACAAATCCAATAATCCCATTATGAATATTGCTATGTTCCATCTTTTTATAAATGGAATTATTTTATGCAGTGATAAATAATTATTGATTTTCATAACTTAAGTTTTAATAAGAATAAAATATGTCGTTGAATTGGTGGATAATTTGTCAATAAGCATCATTCCCGAATTGACAAATAACTTGTTAAGACCTGAGGACATATAGCTATAAGAATAATATCTGTCCTTTAAATACTTAAAATTCCTGATGAAGGGAATAATACCCAAACAACCAATTATCAGAATATAAAATATCTGAAAAAAACAATTTATTAAAGACTTAGTGGTGTAAATGCGTTTTAATACGTGGGCAAAACTATGGTATAACCCTGCATAATATGCTCCCGGAGTTAAATGAGAACATATTACCTTAAAAATATTATTAAAACCGGGGTTATGATTTACAGGTTTAAGATTAATAACCGATTTTACATCTTCAAAATCGATAGAATCATAAAAATTAAATTCATCGTGTTTTAGCAGAATAAATTTATTATTTAAAATTTCCGGATATTTTTCAAGAAAATTTAAAAAAGTAAGGTCAACATCTGCTAAATATGTAACAACATTGTCATTAGCATTCAATGTAGAATTATATTTTTCTATAACGGTTGTTAACATAATCCGGTATTTTAGTAACAATATCCTAAAAACTTATTGGGGTATTATGTGCAAAAATACTAATTATTTTTTATATATGCTATAATAATTAGGGGTATTATCAATATTTTTATTATTTTTTAAATATATAGATTTATTTAAAAGGGATATATCTGTAAAAGTAAATAAATTTAAAATTATATACATCAATTTAAGGTTATATTTATCATATATATGTATTAAATATTTATTAATGCCGCTGATAAAATGTAACCGTCCGGTCAGGTACACCGTATCCATATGATTAAGTACATTACTGAACGAATAATACAGTTGCAGTAGTTTTTATTCCTTTAATATTTCTAAAATAGCTTTTTCTAATACAATGTCCTTTCTTTCTGTGAAACTATCTTTCGTTTCGTTTATTTCAATATCTGGGATTACACCTACTCCAACAAAAGAAATCCCATCTGGTGAAATGTCTTTTTTTGAACAAACATTAGCTTCAACGACACCCTCAATTAAAGTAAGATGAACACCATTTCCAGTACTGCCACCTGTGGTTGTACCAATTAGTTTTCCTCTTTTCATTCCTTCTGAATTTAACACAAAAGTCTTCCGAAGAAGAAAATGTTCCTGAATTAACTAAGATTACAATTGGTTTATCGTATATTTTCTTATTAACGACCGGTTGTAGGTATTCAGAGGAATAAGTATACCATTCCTGTGGAAAATTCCATGAAGCATGCGCGGGGATATACAATCTACTACTCCATGAACATGTTTTTATTGGTTTAGAACTAAAATGAGTAAGGATGTAATCAGCATTATCTGATCGACCTCCGCCATTGTTTCTTAGGTCAATAATCAATGCCCTAGATTCTAAAATTGCAGGATACAAGCTATCAAAGGTTTTGGTAAAAGAATCGTTCATGAAATCTCGAATGGATAAAAGACCAATATTGTTTTTTAACGTTGTATATTCCAACGTTAAATAATCGTTTTTTTCAGATTTGCCTGAGCGTCTTTCTTTCTCTTGAATATCCCACTTTATATTTCTATCAATATTTAATGTTATTTTTTTTGCACCATCAAAGAAATCTACTTTGATAGGAATATTGCATTTATTTTTAGTTAGTTCATAATTATTAAATACTTTATAATCTAACCATTGCCTAGTTGAAGAAGGTACATATTGTCCAAGAACTTCCTCCCCATATTTAATTACATTGATGTCGTCAATAGCGATTATTTCAACGCCCCTTTTTACTCCATTGCTTATCAATTCTGAATTCCACACTTTGTCCACAAAAACATTTCCATCAATGAATATGGTCGTGAAGGGTGCTGGTTTAATTATATTGTCTGAATCAGGAGTAATATCATGCTCTATATATGTATGGCCATCCTTTAAAGAGGCTACTATTTTTTCCAATTCCTTTATGTAGGAATATGAATCTTTTGTTTCAAGTATTTTCTGTATGGAAGCCGAATAAAGACTATCCCAATTAAATTTGAGTTGGTCATAATATACAAAATTGGTTTTTACTCCTTCCCACAATCTTGATAACCCAAGTATTTTATCCTTAGTGGATAACTCTATATTATTGACAGGGACTTGAGAATTCAAAAACAAAGTTAAAAATACAAACATGATAAATAATAACAACTTTTTCATAAACATGGAAGCCACCGTTTCTTATGATTAAAATTTAGAAAATATTTCTGATCAATAATAATTATAATATATTAATAATTAATCTAATGACGATTCAAATTCAGACTGTTTATTGGTAATAGGTTGCCAATAATTTGGAAGGAGTTCTTCCAGGCGATTCACCTTATAATCTAAAATTCCGGCAAATATGTCTTTAAACCAGTCACTTGGGTTAATCTGATTAATTTTACATGTTCCCAGAAAGGAATATATCATTGCAGCGCATTTTGCTGCCTCGTGTGATCCTGCAAAGAGGTAATTTTTCCGTCCTAGTGCAACTGGTCTTATACTGTTTTCAATCATATTATTATCTATCTCATAACGACCATCTTGTAAATATCTCACTAACCTGTCCCAACGTCCCATGGTATAACCAAATGCCATTCCGATGGCACTTTTGGGTAATACTTCTGTAATATTTTCCTTTAACCAGGTTTCCAATTCCTTCAAGATTGGACATCACTTTTCCTTCCGTATTTTTTTTCGCTGCTCACAAGGTATACTGTCCTTCACGGGCAATCCGTTCTACTTCGTATAATTTCTGCATTTCCGTTAGAACATGTTCAGCTCGTACCTTATCATTATTCTTGGCCTGTTCAAAATACCTTCTTGCATGAGCCATACACGATAACATCGTGATCCCTTTCTTATTTTCGAAGATGTCATAACCACTATATCCATCAGTTTGCAATGTTCCTCGATATCCTTTCAAAAATGTAAGTGGCCCTTCCCGTCCACGTCCTTTTTGATAATCAAAACATACCATTTTATTGATTGGATCATAGTACACCCAATGATAACCCCGGTGTGTACTACCTGGGTTATTCTTGTCTAACACAGGAATTGGTGTTTCATCTACCATCAGGTATGAGCTACGCCGGATTAGTTCTACTTTTTTTTGGTATAGTGGTTCAATTAACGAGCAGCTTGATTTAAACCAATCATTGATCGTGGATTCTGCTATTTCTACTCCATTCCTTTTAAACATCTGTACCTGACGATAAAAAGGTAAATGATCTACAAATTTGCTGATAATTATATGTGATAACAAGCTTGGTCCTGCATTTCCTTTTGGAATTGGTAGATGAAGGTAATTCTCCAATCACGATACCTTTATCCTCAGGTAATACATATTTAGGACGAACATATCTTTTAACATAGATTTTCCCCGGGGTATATTCCATTACTTCCGTAATTTCTTCTCCTATCTTTTTTGCTCCGGTAACATCTTCTTTAGGTTCGATTACTTCTATGATACGAGGAAGATTAGCTGGTAACGGTCCACGGGTAATTACTACTTTATCTTGCTTTACTGGCTTATTTCGTTCAATTGTAATTGTTTCTTTGGGTTTCACAGGGGGTGCAATCTGTTCCTGATTGAACAGCGACAATTGGTTAGGATCATCTTTGCCAATGAAACGTTCACTCTTACTCCCAAATATCATCCGTTTAATTTTCTCAAGCTCATGTTTTAAATATTGGTTGTCAGCCATTAATGCTGCAATTTGAGCATCTTTCACCTGAACAAGCTGAAGGGCTTCTTCCAAGGTGGTTGGTGGGATTATATGTGCTTGTTCAGTAGGTTGCATAATGGACTAAAAATAGAAATAACATCCTACTTGATTAGACATAACTGCCACTAGTTATGAACATTAAGCACTTAGTTTTGAACAATATCGCTTATGTAATTTTATATTTTTTAACGACACACCTTCGATCATCATAACAAGCTGGGACCAGGTTAAGGTACCATTATCCATCAGTGGCATTTCAAAGTTACCACGCTCCAAACGCTTATAGTATAGTACAAATCCTCCATTTTCCCAATGGAGCAATTTGATCTGGTTCCTGCGCCGATTTAAGAAGACATATACTTCCCCACTGGTGGGTATACGTTCCAATTTCTGTTGAATAATCCCACATAGTGAATCAAAACTGCATCGCATGTTGGTTGGGGTAGAATATAGAAAATACTGATGTGAAGAAGTAAGGCAAAACATCTCGCCTTACAATATGCTGATTAGAGATCTTAATACTGATAAGTCCAATTCCTGGATAAGCTTTACCCGTACACCGTTTGGATAACAAATTTCTAGCTCTGTTTTCTTTGAAACTGTTATGTTGTGTTGTTCACGTTGATTTTTTGATTCCGGAATAACCACTGGGATAAATTTATCTTCTAGTTTTACCAGGGATTGCCTGTACTTTTTATACCAAAAATAAAATACTGCCTCGCTTATACCATTCTGTTTAATAAATTCCCTTCTACTTATTCCGCTTTCAAGACAGGATTTAACAATGGCAAACATTTCCTTCTCATTTTTATGCTTTGTTTGATTCTTCATTGGATAGGTTTTCCAACAAAACTAATTTGATTATTTTTCCTTTACAAGATGTACTTCACCGGTTGGTTACGATAAAATGGTATAAGTATAATACCAACAATTATGCCATTAAATCAGGATTAAATAAAAATGCCTGTCTTATTTGACAAGCATCATTATTTTGAAGGTATTAAAATAGAAATTTATTTATAATAATTAAGTTGTTAATTAATCCAGTGGGTCCAATTTTCAGAAAACGGAATAACCCCATCAGAAGCCCAGAAATATAAATTAAGTCTGTTTGAAAATACAGTTTCAAAAACTGTAACATTTTTAAAATGAGGTGTTAAAAATCTTTTCAAATCGGCCATGTCTTTGAATTCGTAATTACATTGTTCCAAAGCTATTGTATCACTTCTGGTGTGTCCGCTAAGAGTACCTGATTTATTATAAAGGCGATGCTTAATGTCGGTCATTATTAATTTAATTTCTTCCTCAGTACAATGTTCGATAGCCGATTCCCATACTATATTGTCAAAATCACCTTTTGGCATTTCATTTCTTATGTCGGCTAATAAATAATTAATATTTTTTTGACTATTTTTTCTTTTGGCGGTTGAAATTGCTTTTTTGTTGAAATCGCATGCAATTACTGATTCTGATAAACTACTATAGAAATTCCTTGCATTAAATCCATCACCACAGCCAAGTTCCAGTAACTTTCCACCTCGTTTAATTGCCAGAGTGCTAAAAATACCACGCTCTAACCAATGAGCCATTCGCGATGATTGCCAAGTATAATATAAATCAATATGATGATCAAAAAATTCAGGTCTTTTAGGAATTCTCCATTCTGCAAAAAAAAGTCTTCTATGAGCTCCTGAAACCCAGTATCTGGCAATCCATGATTCAAATTCGAAGATTGTAACCAAAATAAATTTAAAAGGTATAATGATATAGTTTCTAATTGTAACTATTTTGTCAATATATATTTTAGTTTTAATATCCATATTTGTAAATAATTTAAAAATCAATAAAGGATGCAAAGATATAGAATCATTTACTGGAAATATTATAATTTAATATTGAATATTAACGTTTTTTACTTTTGCCTTTTTCTGAATAAAAGAGCTAATTGCATTAATCGATTCGAAATTTTTCTCATCTAAATCATCCTCATTAATAAGAATTGAAAATTTTTCTTCAATAAATGTAATTAATGATACTAAACCCATTGAATCAAAAAAACCTTCACGAAATATTAATGTTTCATCGTTAAGATTTCTTACATCTCCAAATGATAACTCTTTAATATATTCTCTGGTTTTATTTTTTATAGTTTCATAATCCATGATAATTATATATTAGTGGTTAAAAAATAAGCTATTTTAATTATTGATGTGGTAACAAACGGGATAAATGTAATTTTATTTACGAAATTTTAACTCATAACACAATTTACAACCCGTACATTTCCATTTGAATCACAAATGCCTTCAATTTTAGAATATATCTTCAAATTAGAACAGAGTTTAATTATTAACGAATCCTGTCCCAGACCAACTTCAAATAGAAGATTACCTCCTTTTGCAAGAAAACGTGGTGATTCCCTTATCAAATTCTGAATTATTTTAGTACCAAGCATTCCACCATCAAAAGCAATAGACGGTTCATTAACCACTATTTCAGAATTCATTTTACTTACTTTAGCAGAAGAAATATATGGAGGATTGCATATTATCACATCAATATTATTATAATAAACTTCTGAATTAAATGGTTCAAACATATTCCCCTGGAATACTTTAACTTGTTTTTCCAATTGCAGAAAGTTAATATTATCATAAGTCAATGCAACTGCTTCTAATGAAAGATCTGATGAATAAACTAATATTCCGGGAAGAAATTTAGCCATGGATAATCCCAAATTACCAGATCCGCAACAAATATCAAAGATTCTTAAATTAGGATTTACTTCATATTTAACTTTACAAATCTCTAATGATTTTTTACCTAATATTTCAGTTTCCTTACGTGGAATAAGGGCCCTGTTATCTGAGATAAACTCTAAGCCCATAAAATTCTGTCTATTTGTAATATAGGCTATAGGAACACCGGATATTCGTTCTTCTATTAATTTTTCAAGTAAAATTATTTGTTGCCTATTTAAATTTATAAGATCATCAAAATTAGAAGTTTCAACTGATTTGTTAATCCCCATAGCTTTGATCCAAAGTGCATTTAAACAAGAATCTGCCGTTTCCTCAGGTTTATCAGATAAAAAATTTATGTTTGTTTTAAGCTTAGTTAAATACTTTTGATATAATTCGTTAAATTCCACTAACATAATAAATTTGATTAAAAATTACATTATTAATTTTGCACCATCAACTTTAATTTATGCTTATCAATTTTACCATTTGCACTTTTGGGCATACTTTCCAAAAAAATAATTTTTTGCGGTACCATAAACGATTCAAGTTTCGATAAACACTCCCGTCTAACATTTTTTTCATCAAAAGTTATATTGTTGTGAGTAGTAATAAATGCTATAATAGATTCTCCCATTACGGAATCTTCAATACCAATAACTGCAACTTCTTTAATATTAGGCATTTTGTAAATAACATTTTCAATTTCAACTGGACTTACTTTTTCACCCCTGGTTTTTATAATATCATCCCGTCTTCCCAGAAAATAAAGAAAACCATCTTCATCCATTTTAAACAAATCCTGGGTACATAATATTCTTTCGCCGGGAATTGTACCTGGTTTTAGCATTTCTTTGGAAAGGTCCTCCCTATTCCAATACCCGGCCATTACATGAGGTCCACGTACGTGTAAAATTCCGGGTTCTCCTACAGTAACCGGATTACCTTCCGGTGTTAACAAAAAAACTTCAGTACCGGGAATTGGTTTACCTACTGAATTTGGTTTTTGATCCAATAATTCAGGTTCCAAATAACATACTCTTTTACACTCAGTTAGACCGTACATTTTAAAAATTAAAGCATTTGGGAAAATTTTTTTCAAATATGGAATATACTCTTCTGGTAATGCTGCAGCCGTATTAGTAACTTTTTGAATACAACTAAAAGACAAACCTGATTTTTTAAAGGTTTGGATCATCATTGCATAAATAGTAGGAATTCCTGGCAATACAGTTGGATTATATTGTTTGAGTTGCTTATAAATTATAGTTTGAAAAGTTGTAGATAAATCCATAATTAAAGTACAGCCCAATGTAACTGTCATAATGAGTTGATATAAACCATAATCAAATGCCAATGGAAGTACTAACATTATGCGGTCAGAATCACTCAGACGTAAATATTCAATCAGACTCCACGATGTAAATACCATGGATTGATGCGTCATCATAACTCCTTTTGGATAACCTGTACTACCTGATGTATAAATTAATGCAGCCAAATCATTAGGTATTACCTTATGAAAGTTATCGGAAATTTTACCTTTAGTTATAATTTGTTGAAAAGATTCAGCTGTTAAATTAGTCTTGGTACTTATATTAATCTCTTCAGATATAATTATATTCTTAATTGAAGTTCCAAGATTTAAAGAAGACGTAACTACTTCTATTAAATTACTTTCCGTAATAATTATATTAGCGCTACAATCATTTAAAATAAAATGTAATTTATCAGGTTTTGTTTGTGGATTAATTATCAAAAATACTCCTCCTGAGAAACTAACCCCATAAATTGATATTGCACATTCCAAAGTGTTATTCATAAAAATTGCCACCTTGTCTCCTTTTTTTAATCCGATTTTAATGAGATGAGATGCCAGTTTTAAACTACAATTTTTAAAAAAATTATACGAATATTCTGTATTATTTATTATAATAACAGGTTTATGAGGATTAATTTCTTCTGATTTTAATAGACCTTCGCTCAGAAGTCGTTGTGGAATAATAGATTTCATTCAATTAAATGTACAATTTGTTTATTTTATTTAATTTTATAATTCTTTAATAATATCTAAGTATCTATTTAATATAAGATTCTTCGTTAATTTTTAGTTTAATTTTAACTGTATGATTTATTATAAAAGCTAACCAAATAAAAAGTATAGGAACAATAATTGTAAACATTCTTACCAAAGCACAAACAATTGAACTACCACCCAAATAAAGTAATGTTATGATCAACAAGAACTGAAGGTAAGATGGGATTTTATTCCAATTGATAAATGTTGGAATTAAGCTAAGAATAATTAGGGTTAGAATTGCCCCATTAATAGGGAAAACTTTAAGTAATTTAGGAAGCTGTTCTGCTTGGGACCAAGGATATGAAAATATTAACCGACCAATATTATCAATTATATTATCAGCATATTTTAAAGGATGTTTCTTTATATTTAAAATAGCAAATCTCATATATGCATCGTCTCTCTCAATTCCAGAATATCGATTTATATCTTCAAATTCTTTTTGATGATGTACACGCAGCATGCTATCAGCCCCGTGAATATAATAATTACCAAATTCAATTGTGTTAATATTCAAATCAGGATGCCAATCTCCATATTCTCCTTTATATGGCGTACTCATCCAATAAATATTATCACTTCCAGTACCCCAATATAATAAACGTCCGGTCAAGTGATAAGTGTACAACAAATAAGGGCATGTTGTTAAAAAAGCTAATGTTGTTATAAAAAAAACTTTTTTAAAATCCGAATTTCTCCTTTTTAAAATCCAAATCAGTCCACTACCTATTAACATTATAATTAGCACATAACCAAATATTAATTTTGTTAATACAATATAACCAAAAATGAATCCAGCAATTATTAAATATTTATTCTTTAAAATTTTATTACCAGACTGAAAAGCCATAAATGTTGAATAAATAAATATTGTTATTAATAAATAAGTAAAAGGTTCTGTCATAATATACGGGACATTTTGATATGCAAGGTAATACAAAGCCCATGCAAAACTAAATAATAAAGTGTGAGTATATGTAACAATTTGTTTTAATGTAATATATAAGAATATTATTGATAAATAAAAGAAAATTGCATTTAATATAGTCAAACTTATAAGTGGAAGTTTTAACAATAAAAAAGGTATTAATACTAATGGATATCCTGGACCATTCAACAAAACAATATTTGGTGAAGGAGGAGAATAATAACCATGAATTAAATTGTATGCATAATTTAAATATCTAGGCTCATCACCTCTAAGACCATTAGTTGGAACAAAGAATACATATATAATCAGCCCAATAAGTATAGGAATAAATAGAATAAATGGATTGTGTAATATTCCAATTTTTTTCATAAAGTGATGATAAATTTTGAAAAACTATATTTCGTATTTATAAAAACTTAAATTTGATAAAACAAATTGATAAAATATTTTAAACATAATATTCTATTTGAAATATATCATTAATTTTCTTTTTGTTTTTTTAATGATGTGCCTAAATGAAATAGTTCTTCAAAATATCGTTTACTTTGAAGTGATAAAAATCCAAGACTTAATATTTGAATAGCTGCTAAAAAAGTTATCCCCCCTACTATAAATGATTGTGGATTCTTGACAAATTGTTTTGCTAAACTTATTGAAAAAGAGCAATTAGATAATCCATTATTATATAAACAATGATTAAGATCTGATAATGTATCAAATAGTAACCATATTATTTCATAAAGTGACAGCAACATAAGGAAACATCCTATACCTATAAAAAAAATATAAGGTCTAAAAATAAATGCAGACATAAGTCCTGATAAAAATCCTCTTAATACCCGAATACTTGATGATCTTTTTTCACCATATTTATTTTGATCAGTCCAATCCAAATTTGCAGGAATTTCAATAATCCGTGCCCTAAGTATCATTGCTTTATACATTATTTCCGGATTAACCTCATAATCTTTAGTCTTTAAATTTACACTTCTGATGAAAGATGTCCGGTATGCTCTTACCATGCCCGTAAAAGTGTAATATTTATCCTGGGCTGCAAAACGCATAAATTTATTTACCCATTTACTCATTATTTTTCTAAAATAAGGTACGGCAATAACTTTACCTCCTTGCATGTATGGAGAAGCTATTACAATATCAGCAGATTCTGAAATGAGTGTATCTACTAATCTTTCAATATATTTTTCAGAATAACTCAAATCAATATCCATAACTACTATTACTTCTCCAATTGAATTCCAAAAACCTGTTTTTAAAGCATTACCAAGGTTTAAATTGACTGGATGATGTATAACTCTAACCCTTTTATTATTTTTACTAATTTCATTTGCAATTTCACCAGTTTTGTCCTTACTACCATCATTTATAATTAATATTTCCCATAAATATTTTTGATCTTTACTTTCTAAAAAATTAATTATAAAATTAATATTTGTCTTAAGTATGGCTTCTTCATTATAACAAGGAACAACAATGCTGATTATTGGTTTTATTTCGGAATGCATTTGAGATTTATATTATTTTATTAAAAATTATTAAGGTTAATTTATTTACTTAAAGAGTAATGGGTATAAATTGGGAAAAAATTCCCAATTATAGGAAGCGCATACCCTTTTGTAATGATTTTAAAATTATTTTCAAGCATTTTGGTTACTATTCTTCTTGAATTACCAAATTCTTCTTTAGGCTTTTTCTTAGAATATAATGATAAAATAGTATCAAGGAAATTACTTTGCATTGGACAAATAGTAATGAATATTCCATTCGGTTTTAAAATTCGTTTTATTTCATTTATGGCAACCTGGATATCTTTAACAAATTCAAGTACACTTACTGCTACAACAACATCAAAAAATTCATCAGAATATGAAGTTGATTCAATATTTTGTTGATTTACAACACAATTAATAATATTATACCTTTTACACAATGTTTGAATATGATCATAATTATTATGAATATCACAGGCATATAGGTAATCACAATGTTTTGACAGTTCAGGTAAAAATATACCACTACCAGTGCCTGCTTCCAATAAGGTTATGTATTTTTTATTGCCAAGTAACTTAACAATTCTTCTGAAACGATATTTTTGAATAATATTTATTGGAAATTTATAATTCCAATCAAAATAATCTACTTCGCCTGTTTTTTGCAATAATGTTTTGTCAGGTAATAATAATCTCATGGTATTATGGATTTTTATATTTTTTAATGTTTAGTGATTTAGTAAAATTTTCCATATTAGTCATTTTATAATTGGCATTCAATGTATTAATAACAATTTTAAACGTATTTACTTTTTGTTCACTTTTGATGTTCATTCCCGGGAAAAAAGTTAAATCGGTGATCTGATCTCCTCCTATTAGGTCAAGTGGATGTAAAAGAAAACTCGGACGTGTTTTAGTAACTTTACATAATGTAATTGCAAAATAAAGATATAATTTCATAAGTATTATAGAATAACTACTTATATATAATAAATAACTAAGATGAAAAGGTATTTTTACGATTGGTATGGTTGTGACTGGTATTTCAATTATACTATTACCATTATCCAGTTTCCAATAATATGGTTTTAAAGGTCTTAATCCATCCTTAAAACTACCAAATAATTCTTTTCTTTCTCTTTGTTCAACTTTTGATAGTCCGGATGTCCAAAAATAATACATTCTGGCTAATGGCCCGATATAAGATGGTAAGGTGGAAGCATCATAATGATAGCCTCTTTTTTGCAATACTGAAAGAAGATCAGCACTCCAGCTAAAACCTGGTCCGCGAAAACCTGTCGTTTTTTTACCGGTAGCTTTATAGATTGCTTCCTCAGCAAGTGTTATCTCTTCTTCAATTTTTTCCTTTGAATATGTTTGCAACCAAGATTCATGATGAAATGAATGATTTCCAATATCATGACCATGATCTACAATCATTTCTAAGTATTTTTTATTTTCCTCAATTTCTGCATCTTTACCGACAATAAAGAAAGTTATTTTTAATTCCAGTTCATCCAACACCTTTAATATATGAGGCACAAAAATGTTAAAATAACTTGGGTATAATTCCCAACCTTTGTCTCCATGAATTTTCATATAAGACCATTGGTTGTCAAGATCAAGCGAAATACTTGCTATAGGTTTACTTTTAGGCATTTGTTATAAGCTATTAACCTGTTTCTTTTATTTCAGTACAAAATTTCCTTTAATTTAGCTTCAGCAATTTGAATGGTTTCATTTACGTTAAGTGTTCCATTTGTAATATGAGCTGAATTTATAATATATACACCATTAATGGAAGTTTGAATATTTGGAAGATTCTCAGAATATTTAAGGGTTGATAATGCAAAAACATTCCTTGCCCTTGCGATGCCTGTATATTTAATATTACTTTTTGAAATAAAAGGGTACATTTTAAATAAAGCTTCAAGGAATAATAATTCAATTTCATTGTCCGGAATTTCGAACATTGAGTCGTCAGATTTTAAATATTTGGGTAAATATATTAATGTATCACCTCCAAAATTTGTCTTATCGACCAAAGCAGTCATTTCGATAATGCCTGTAAAAGGCACCCATGAATCGGTTATATTTGTAACATAATATGGACTTATTGATTTATTTAATACTACAGATGCGCAAATTACACCTAAGTATTGAATATTGTTATGTTTAATTATTTCAATTTCATTTAAACCATTACATATTTGAGCGGAAATTTTGGATGGCAAGGTAGATATTACTTTATCGAACTGAGCTTCATCTCCATTTTTAAATCTTATAATTGGTGAAGAGTTGTTACCGGATAAAATTTCAATTGCCGAATGATTTGTTTTTATTTCAACGCCTTCAGCAATTAATTTTTCTTCAAATTTTTTTAATATTTCATAATATCCCCCTTTGACATACCCGAACATTTCTTTTTTAAGTCCGCTCTTCCTTGCGGCATACATTCTTTGAATAGTGGCCCAGATAAAAGCAGATGATGTTTGTTTATAGTTTTCACCAAGTTTGGCTCTTAGAAGAGGTAACCATATTTTGTTAAAGGTATTTTTACCTGACCATCTTTTTAACCAGGATTCTACTGTTGTTCGTTCTAACCTTTTCCAGTTTTTTAATTTAGATGCAACAAAAATGGTTAAGCCAAGACGAAATTTATCAATAAGGTTAAGCGGAGGAAATGACAGAAACTCAAAAGTATTTGACATAGAATATAATTTTCCATCAGTATAAAATCCTGTTTTTGTTTCAACCCAATCAACCTTGTTGTCAAGGTCAATTTCTTTTAAAATGTTCCTTGTATAAGAATCGGATAATAAAATTACATGATAAAACTTATCCCATACCGTATTATTAATTTTCCATGTACCTGTTAATCCTCCAATTGAAGGTGCAGCTTCAAAAACTGTAACTTTAAAACCTTCCTGTGCGAGACGATGGGCAAGTGTAATACCCATAATTCCGCCTCCTATAATTCCCCATTTTTCTTCGTTCATTTAAAAATTGAAATTATTACTTACTAAATTGTGAATTATAAGCATCTATTACCAACCTTGAAGAAAATCCTTTATAAACAGGTATTTCTGTTATCTTACCTGTATCTGCAATTACACAACCTGTTGAGCAGCTACCTGCCAGTTTTTGTACTTCAGTAAAAAGTACCCTATTAAAATCTCCATCTGCATAATTTCCATTTAGAAAATCACACAATAGAGATACCTCATTTGCCAAACCTTTTTCAAATACATGAAATGATTCAAAAACAAAATCTATAAAATCCTTATCTGGAGTATTCAAACCTCTACCAATGCCAGTATATTTTATTTTAAGATCTTTAAGATCATCTATTTTATAAATATTGCAAGCATCTAATATACCTTTAAGGGAACCTAAACTATTAACAATTTGAGATTGTTTTTCAATATAAATTTTATGTGCAGTACCAATAAAAATATAATCGGTATCATTAACAGCCATTTCTAGATTATTAGTAAAATAATGGTTAAGTTTAAATTTGGATAAATTCTGATCATCCTGTTTAACATAAGGATCGTGAAGAATAACTTTACATCCCAAATTTAACAATAACAATGCCAGTTGTATTGAAGGTGAATTTCTGGTATCCTCCGAATTAAACCTGTATGCAGTGCCAAGAATAGTTATTTTTTTACCAGCTATAGGTCCAAAATTTCTTTCAAATAATTTTATAGTTTCTGCAGGTGATTCATCGTTAATTATCCTGGATTTTAATATCAAACTGTTTTTTGTAACTGCGCCGCTTTCAATTTTTCTCCACCAAAGTAATATACCATCTTTAGGCAGGCAATGACCACCTACACCTACAGTTGGAATTAAAAGTCCACCACTGGGAACAGTATTAGAATCTGTTGATGCATTATCTGTTTGGGCAAGTCTAACATTTACTTGGTCTCTGACTTTATAAAAATCTATATTATTTTCATCGCAATATCTAACTATCTCGGCAGAAAATGCTATTCTTACATCCCTGTATGCATTTTCAAGTGTTTTAACTACTTCGGCTGTTAAACTGTTGGTAGCATATAAAGTTCCTCTTTTTACAATATTACTGTACAAATGTTTTATCAATTGGGGCGTGATTACATTTAAACCTGCCACAAGTTTATCAGAATCTGTGACACGTTCAACCAACCTTCCCGGCATAACCCGGTTTGGACTATTACCCAGCAAAATATTTTCACCATCAATAAGGTTATATTTTGCGAAATGTTCTTTAATAACAGTAGCCATTGATGAAGGTGCAAGTGTTGATTCGAAAATTATTAATGGGACAATATGATCAGGTTTTTTTTGAAGTGCTTCAGCAAGATTAGTCAAACCTCCAAATAATGGTCCATAATCAGGTGCTAACCCATCCTTGTCAGTTTGAATAGATACAAGAATAACATCAGCATCAATTAATGAACCATAATCCCAGCTGGCACTTAGGTAACCATCTTTGACGTTTTTTTCAACTATATCATTTAAACCAGGTTCAATGCCTCCTATAACTGATTTCCCTTTATTAATTGATTCAACTTTCCAGCCTGAATTTTCCGAATTACGCTGAACAACAATAACTTTAGCAGGTTGGTCAGTACCAATTTTTATATTTGCGTCAGCTAACAAAGCAGCCATTGGCATCCCAACAATTCCTGGTCCGATAACTCCTATTTTATAAACTTTCCATTCTCGCTCTAGTCCGCCTTTTAAAGTAATTTTCATATTATTTATCAATAAAATTATTAAACCACAACTCTAAACTTAACATACCCCATAACTGCCTGCTGAATGGTTGTGTTGAAGTTATTATTTTTTCAATTTTCCCTGTATCAAAGATACCTCTGTTTTTACTTCTTTGTGAAAGCAAAGTGTCGGCAATGAAATGTTTTGCTTCCTTCTGTGCCCAGATATGAAGAGGTACTGGAAAACCCATTTTATCCTTGCGATTTAGAATTTTGTGAGGAAGATAGTCTCCAACCGACTTTTTCAATATATATTTCATTTCAGCACCTTTAAATTTCATTGCAGGAGGCATAGTTGCAACTAAATCTACAATCCTGTGATCCAATAGAGGAACCCTTGATTCAATTGATGCGGCCATACTCATTCGGTCTTCCACTTGTAATAAGGCAGGCAGGCTTCCAAACATATCAAAATGAGTCATTTTATTAAAATAAGAGTGCGTGTTGGGGTTATTAAAAAGAATTTTGAACCTGTTGAAAATAATTTCCCTGTTATAGGTTTTATTAAAATTACTGGTATAATATTCAGATGACCCCTCCATTCTATCTATTAAATAAAAGTACCTTTTATCCATAGGTTCAAATGTCTCTTTTCCAAGAAAAGTCTTAAGCATTGGCATGTACCTCTTTATATAAGGTAGATTAGGAAGAATGGATTTTAATGAAACTATATGCTCACCTTCATCAGTAGTTTCCATAATTGAACCTTTTATTGCCTGTTCAAGATAAGCAATTACATACCTTGCGTATCCACCAAAAATTTCATCCCCACCCTGTCCTCCTAAAACAACCTTTACATGTTCTGATGCAAGTTTCGATACCATGTATTGCGGATATAAGCCGGGTCCAGCTACTGGCTCATCTAAATAGTAAATTAATTTAGGTAATAAATCTATAAATTCAAATACAGTTGGATATATTTCATAAGATTTTGCATTAATTGCATTTACGACCTCATGAACATATTCCATTTCATTATATTCATTTCCTTCATTAAAGGAACCTGAGAAAGTAAATATTTGATTTGATAATAATCTCGAAGCAATCATAGTAACAATGCTTGAATCAAGCCCTCCGCTTAAATAAGTTCCTAAAGGGACATCAGTTCTTAATTGGATTTTGATTGTATCTTCAATTAAACGACGTAACTCAAAAACAAAGTATTCTTCAGTATGAAACTTATCAATGCTAAAATTTGGAGTCCAATATTTAATTAAGTTAAAATTTAGGGTGTTAACATCAATTATTAAATAATGTCCTGGTAATAATTTATTAATGTTTTTAAATAATGTGCATTCTCCTAGTGTAAATTGAAAAGTTAAATAGTCATATAATCCTTCATTATTTAAACTAGCATTGACTTCTGGGTGTTTAAGCAAAGCCTTTATCTCAGATGCAAATAATAAATTTTGTTCATTTTTAAAGAAATATAATGGTTTAATTCCAAAATGGTCTCGCACAGCAATAACTTGTTCTCGTAATTTATCATAAATAAGAAACGCGAACATTCCATTAAATTTGGCAATGCAATCTATCCCATATTCTTCATACATTTTAAGTATGACTTCTGTATCAGAGGTTGTTTTAAATTCATGCCCTTTTTGTTTAAGATTTTCTTTTAATTCTATATAATTATAGATCTCACCATTAAATACAATAATGTAATTATTACTGATCATTGGCTGAATTCCAGTTGTCAAATCAATAATAGATAATCTTTTATGATAAAATCCAATATTTTTACCTATATAATTTCCTTCCTGATCAGGACCACGGTGTGATATAGAATCCGCCATAGATTTTAAAACAAATTTATCAATTTGGTTGTTTTTGTTAATGATGCTAACGAATCCGCACATAATTTTTAAAATAAGCTATTTTAAATTCAATTTATTATGATTTTTAAATCATGGTTATACAATTTATTATTATCACTAAAAATCCTTTAATACCTTCAAAATATTATTAGTATTGTAGTTAGATAATAAAGTTTTGTCTGTAATGCAACTTTATTTTAATAATATCCGTTTAAAATTGTAACTTAGTCGCCGAAATATTACTATTGGTCACTTAAATATTAGTATTCGTCAACAATATTATAAATTTTGTCAATTATCTTAATAAAGTCAATTTTTTGCTAAATAAAAGTAATTGTTTTGGAGATTCATAATCTAAAATATATATAAGATAAATGATCATTTCAGTAATTTTAAATTTATTAAATTTTAGTGACCTAATGATCAAGTAATTACAAATAACTATGAAAATAATAAAAGTAAAGATTAAAATATTTATGTCATTGTTTATTTTATTTTATGCCTTTAAAGGTATGGCTAACACTTATTATGTCAGCAATTCAGGAAACGACAATAATAATGGAACAAATATAGCAACTCCTTGGGCTTCACTTAGTAAAGTAAATTCAATAAATTTTACTCCTGGCACACAAATCCTTTTTCAAAGAGGAGGCACATGGTATGGTCAAATAAATCTACAATTTGGTGTTGCAGGCACTCTTTCAAATCCAATCGTAATTGGCGCTTATGGTTCCGGTTCAAACCCAGTAATAACAGGTTTTACTACTATATCGAGTTGGAAAAATCTGGGAAGTAATATTTGGGAAAGCTCATCACCAGTGTCAACTCTTTCTGGTTGTAATATGGTATTAATTAATGGCATTAATACTCCCATGGGCTGTTATCCTCAATCAGGATTTTTAACTATGAACTCTGCAACTTTGACTTCAATCTCATGTACAACTCTAACGGGCACTCCAAACTGGACAGGAGCACAAGCTGCAATTAGAACTAGCCATTATACTATTGGAAGATGTATTGTTACTTCTCAGTCAGGAAGTACACTTTATTTTAGTTCTACGGGAGGTGCAGCGCCTCCGCAAGGATATGGATTTATTTTAGAAAATAGTATATCCACTTTAACTTATCAAAATGCCTGGTTTTATAACTCAAATACAGGTTATTTTTACATATATAGCACATCTCAGCCAAACAATATTCAATTATCCTCGATAGAATTTTTAGTTGGAAATAATAGTTATATAACATATCAAAATTTAACATTTACAGGAGCAAATAGCGCTGTTTTTTGGGGATATAACCAAAGTCACATAAATATTAATAATTGTACAATGAAATATATTGGGGTATGCGCTGTAAATTTGAGAGGTAGCAGCTATCTTACAATATCTAATGATAGTATTTATGAGACAAATAATTGTGGAATAGATGTAAGTAATAGCGCTAGCGATATTAATATTAATAACAATTATTTAAATCATATTGGACAATTGTTTGGAATGAATAATGGCGAATTTAACGGCCAATTGCCACCTAATTGCGGTATTTCAGCTAGAGGTTACCTAGCAAGCTTGATAATAAAGAATAATACTATTTTAAATAATGGATTTAATGCCATATCATTTTATACCGACACTGGTTTGATACAAAATAATTTTATTGATACTTTTTGTACAGTATTATCAGATGCAACTGAACCAAGTACAATGACAAAAAC
>CAVYAE010000017.1:0-4739 GCA_963766305.1 uncultured Bacteroidota bacterium | reverse complement strand
TAGGCCCCCAGGGTACCATTGATTCCCGGGTTTAGGGGATAACCGTGCCTGAATGATCAGAGCCTGGGTAGCGTCCACATTCAATCGTTGAGCCAATAACTGTAAATTGTTTTTTACAAATAGTTCTTCTGCTTTTTGTAATGGTAAGTTTAATGTGTCGGTTTTGGGGGTTTGTGAATTTGCTGTGTTCAGATAAAATAATGAACATAACATATCAATTAAGCAAAACTTAATTGTTTTGTTTATTGAAACATACCCCCTAATTTTTAACATCCATAACTGTAATAAATGTATTTTTTGGACCATTACATGCATTTTTTATTTGTATATTGTCCAAATATAGAGTCCAGATATTAAAATGACTTAAAAATCAGATTAAAATGAGATTAGGATTCGAAATCATAAACTTAACGCATTGATATAGAGACTGTAGAACTATGATAAATATTCATTTTTTTTTAATTCTATAAAATAATGATTATATAATATTTTTACTTAAATTTTTTGAAACTATAATTATTGTTGCAGAATTATGATGAAGAGTATATGATGTGGAAAAAATTGTTGTTAATTATTTTTGGGCTATTTCTTTCATTTACCTTATTTTCAATGACCGCTTTTAAACATTTCCTAGAGAGCTGTGCATAAACATTAACCGTATTGTAATTGTGAAGACATCAAGCAGTCTGCATTGCCTTGCCCAACCACTCCAACACCATATAACCGTTCAATGCCACAGGAAATTCAATATGTTCATTTTACACATGTTGTAATACATATAAATTTCAAACCTCTTCCAAGGAGAAGCATGTTACCCGTACCCAACCTGGAAATTTTAATTATATATATGATACATTTCATTTCAAAATTATTAAATATAACTATTATTTATTATAAAAATGTAAAGATAAAAACAGATTTTGGCTGGACCGGTTTGCACACAATTGAAATTAACGAAAAGGACTGGAAAGGACGATCCTCTTTGAACCCAACGGAGTTTAGAAAAGAAATTGGGATGAAGTATGATTCAATTTATCAAATATATACTTCAAAAATAATTACCGGATTTTATTCAAAAGTAACGATACACAACTGTAGCATTGTTCAAAAAAATATGTTGAAAGTAAAGATAGTACAGAAATATATCGAATCTGGCGACTTTTGGCTACAGGTAATCCTGAAAAAGTTAGTTTATTTCCTAATTAATCCAATACCCTCTGGCACTATTGCCATTAGCCTTTTTTAATTTTGATGTAGCAGTATTAAGTACCCCATTCATTTACCCTGCAATTATTTTTTCAGAAAATCTAATCAAATCAAGGGTAGACGCAAGAAAAACCTACAAGATTATCTTTTATCCCAAGGACGGAAAAACAAAAACATGTGTTGTAAAGGTCAGAAAATCAATCATAATATGTGACAAATATCATTATACTCTACCATTTAATTTTGCAAATAAAGTACTGCATCAATAATGAAACAATTTAATTTACTGATAAGTACATTTGTATTGATTTTAATCATACAAACAGTATCAGCACAAAATAAAATCACCGGATTATTATATAGAAACGGATACCTCAATATATAAGGGTCAGGAAATACCATTCTGGTTGATCTCTAATCAGTACGGATTGATGACTCCGTATAATTCCAATCAATGGCTTATAGTAGGATATCGCACTCATTTGGATCCTTCCAGGAAAATTGATTATGATTATGGTCTAGATTTGTTAAACCATTATTCCAATAACAATAGTATCTATCCTCAACAGGCATTTATACGTTTAAAGTGTTATTTTTTAAATTTCCAGGCGGGTATTTTAAAAGAAAAATTCGGTAACCAGGATAGTAGTTTATCCAGTGGTGGTTTATATTGGTCGGGCAATGCTCGTCCCATGCCAAAAATATCAATCATGGTACCTCATTATACCGTTGTACCTTATTCTGATGGTTATGTAGAGTTTAAAGGTGGTATTTCACACGGTTGGTTTGAAAATAATGCCTTTAATAGAAATGTATGGCTCCACCATAAATTTGTATATGTTCAACTTGGTGGCAGTTTACCTGTCCATATCCATTTTGGGCTCCATCAATTTTCTCAGTGGGGAGGCATTGTAAATAGTACAGGTGAGGTCATGCCTCATAGTTTATATACCTTTATTAAAGTCTTTCTCTTGAAGGGTATGAATCAACTTTGGGAAAAAAGCCGGGGATCACGAAATTTTGGTGCAGATTACGATTTTGGTGATATTAAAGTTGATGCATATTGGCAAACGCTGATCGAGGATGGAACGGGTATAGCTTATAGAAATATAAGCGATGGACTTTGGGGGATTTCCATCCATTCAAAAAACAAAAATCGACTGATTAACAAGTTTGTTTATGAATATATCAAGACAACAAACCAAAGTGGTCCTTACGATTCTTATTGGATTGTAGGTGGAATAAAGTATTATAATCCTCCTCCGAATTTAACAAATCCAAATGATCCCTTTCATACCCCGGAATATCATGAAGCAGGTGGAAATGACAATTATTTCAACGGACCTGCACCATGGTACGGTAATGGGTGGACCTACTATCAAATGAGTATTGGTACACCTCTTGTAACCTCTCCATTAATTCAGGGAGGCAATTATATAATTAACAACAAAATTCAAGCGAACCATGTTGGGATGGAAGGTTTATATAAGAACTTTAACTACAAACTTTTATATACATATAGTATTAATTACGGTATTAATACAACTACATCAGGTATTAATGGTATACCAACTAATACATTTAATCCCCGAAAGACACAGAATTCATTGTTATTAAAAACTAGTTTTTCCAATTTCCTTCCGTGGAAAATAATTGCATGCATTAGTGTAGGCATAGATAGGGGTAAAATGTATGGTGACAATACAGGGATGATAATTTCTCTTATAAAGTCAGGGATATAGGAATGGTACCAGTATCCAAACTTCAATCCGCACAGGAACCTCTTATATATCAAATATATTACATATTCTAAGAGTTTGATGATCTTATTCCCTCTAGCTTTCGATCCTTCTCTGTTTAATAAATCCTTTGACATTGACTCCTGAAAATATCAAGATTTTATAAAGTGTTGGTTGACTTTTTATTTTGAATATATTCCGGATTTCTTCCGTTGTTCTAATACCTTTTTCATACATTTCCTTAACTTCTGGAGCTATGAGCTGATAATGCTCAGATAAACCATTGGGTTGTCCCCCTTCTCCGGCCTCTTGCCCTGGCAGCTTTAAGTCCGGCCAGGGTTCGTTCTCTTATGATATTTCGTTCATGTTCAGCAAGCATACACATGATTTGGGGTAGTACCAGCATCCGTGCTCTCAAACGCAAAGTAGCATCATATTTACATGTATATTAAAATATTACAAAGTTTGTTGATAAATTAGAAAACTAATTTATACAAAATTTATTAAGTCTTAACAAACTGATAGTTACATTCTATTTTTGCCAAATTATTTGATTTGTCGAATAAACACTATATTTAACACATATTCTGATTGTTATAGTATTACTTTGCACTTCATGACAGGGATGCTGGTATTGGGCCAAATAATCACAAAGAAATATTGTTTTAATGGCTTTCCCCAGCTCTGCTAACGCTTGATATGTTGGATGGATTAAATTATTACGGGTAAACCGTTTCATAATGGCCTCTGTTTCGGCAGTTCCAAGACGCAATGCTGTCGCATATTTAACCATTTGATCATACTGTTGCCGGATAAGCTCCCAATTAATTGGTCGGGTTAATATTGGCTGCAAATTAGGGAAGGCCTCACTAATCCCTGTTTCAGGACGGTAAAGTTTTTGTGAATGAATGGCTTTAAGCCTGGGCATTAGGTTAAAACCAAGTAAATGGCAGAAAGCAAAGGCAACTTCGCTTTGACCATGAGAGTCAACAAAATTCTTTTTGACTTCCATATCAGTACAATGTTTTAATAATCCATCAATCATTGCCGATACTTCAGAGGATGAACATGCCTTGAGTTGAGAATAAATGCAGACTGATTTTTTTTCGACATGCCAATAAATGGCTATTTTTGCCCATCCCCTCGAAAAGGTAAATATTCATAATTGTATGTCTTAATAACTATTGGCACCAATCAATACAAAAATTATATCTGTGATCTGATTTTTGCTTAAACATAAAAGCTCAACTCTAATATTATCCAGTGTATATTTTTGGTGTTTTTCTTACCTTACACATCACCCCCGTATCTTTTTTACGTTAGTAGTTACTCGATTCATAAAAATCAATAAGTTATACACCTCTAGTTGTCATTCCAGATCCGGGCCAAAAATCAATTATAAACATTTATAAAACAATTTACCAATACATTACATTCAAGATAATTATTTAGTTTGTCGGCTTAGAAGTTACACTTCTTACTTTTATTGACCGGTAATTTGCCACTTATAAACGCCAATACCAGTACCAGCAAAAACATTATTTCCTTGGACCACAATCGTATTAACAAAATAATTAATAGGGGTAGGTAACCCGTTATTCAATGCAGTCCAACTGTTTCCACCATTATTTGAAAAATAAATTCCATAGTCAGCTGTTCCAGTATAAATGTTATTCCCTTGGAACGCTAAAGTGTTTATATCAATATCATAACCCTCAACAAGTAATCCATTGTTTAAAGCTGTCCAATTCGTTCCATTGTTGTTTAAAAAATAAACTCCGCACCGTTTGTCGT
>CAVYAE010000016.1:0-270308 GCA_963766305.1 uncultured Bacteroidota bacterium | reverse complement strand
CATGAATATATTCATTCAGTTTAATTTCATCCGGCACCAGAATACCATCGCCTATGATAGCCGGTTTTTCAATATCAAGTAAAGGAATGCCATGTTTAAAAAACTCAATTTGTTGATTAATTTGATCAACAGTCATCCCTTTACGTTTAATTTGATCAATGTCTGTTTGTGAGAACATATTATAAAATTTTTGTTATCTGATAATGAATTACTCTCGCCCTGCAAACAGGGCTTTCAGATTCAACTCTACTATCTTTTCACCCTTGGAAAGAAAAACAGTTTTAATAGCTTCTGTTACTGTATCTTCCGGAAGTTGCAAAAACGGCAAAGCTGCTCCCAGTAAAACAATATTGGAAGCTTTTACTGATCCTGACTCATGAGCAATCTGATCGGCATCTACGAAAATTCTGTTTGGAAGCTTGCTTATTGTTTGTATAATCTTGTCAAAATCAGGATAATTGTCTATATTATCAAATATTTTGGTGTTTGTAATTACCCAGCCTTCAGGGGACAGATAATCCAAATAACGGAGACATTCCATTGGTTCCATGGAAATTATTATGTCAGCCATTCCATATGGTATTAAATCTGATGAAACAGGAATTGAAGAAATTCTTAAATGAGACATTACCGCACCACCTCTCTGACTCATTCCATGTACTTCAGATTGTTTAATATTTAAATTATTGGCAAGTGCTGCCTGTCCAATTACGGCTGCTATAGTCAGTATCCCCTGCCCTCCTACACCTGCCAGTATTATATCTGTCTTCATTTTAATTTGCCAGTGAATATTATTTGATTTGTTTATATTATTTCCTGGATGCTGTCTGAATACATTCCCTTTGTGAAATTATAACCGACAGACCATTATATTCTATTTCACTTTTCATAATATTAACATTATCATTATGGTTTTTCCTCAGCGGAACAATTACTTTAAGATGTTCTCTCATAACCCCCAGTCCGAGACAAATTTGTTCCAGCCTCCCTGTTGCTGCGGAATCCTGACCTCCTGTCATTCCGGTAGTTTCATTATCACAGATAATAACTGTAATTGAAGAATTGTCAATTACAGCATCCAATAATCCTGTCATTCCTGAATGAGTAAAGGTAGAATCACCTATTACAGCTACACATGGAAATAATCCTGCATCTGCAGCTCCTTTGGCCATAGTAATAGATGCACCCATGTCTACGCAGGTATTTATTGCATTATATGGAGGAAGTGCTCCAAGTGTGTAGCAGCCTATATCAGAAAACACCTTGTCAGGAGTATATTTTTCTAAGGAGGCATTTAAAGCATTGAATGTATCAATATGACTGCATCCTTTACAAAGTGAAGGCGGTCTTTTAACAACTATATCCGGAACTTTCATCAGTTTTGACGATACAATGCCCAATGCCTTACCTGCTATGGAAGGGTTTAATTCTCCATCCCGGGGTAAATCACCTGTTAAACGTCCTTTAACTCTTACATTATTGTCAATTAATCCATTAAGTTGCTCTTCCAGAAAAGGATACCCTTCTTCAAATACCAATAAGGTTTTACATATTGAGGTTATTTGATTTATTGTTTTTTTTGAAACCGGATATTGAGTTATTTTAAGAACAGGATATCTTAATTTACCGTCAACGGCGTGTTCCATTATATAGTTATTTGCTATGCCACAAGCAATAATTCCTTCAGAATGATCTTCACTATCAGTGAATTTATTAAAACCGGAACTAAATGACTGCTCCTCAAAATCTGATTGTAATTCCAGTAAATGTTTATATTTAAGACGTGCGTTCTCGGGTAAAAGGATAAACTGTGATTTATTCTCCGGAGTTGATATTTTATTCTGAGTTTTTTTATCCTTTCTTACAATTCCTGTCCTTGAATGAGCCAACCGTGTAGTAATACGCAATAATACAGGAACTTTAAGGCTTTCAGATAAATCCAGGCCATAATGAACCATATCATAGGCTTCCTGCTGGGTTGATGGCTCAAGACAAGGAATAAGGGCAAATTTTCCAAAATATCTTGAATCCTGTTCGTTTTGTGAAGAATGCATGGATGGGTCGTCTGCAGAAACAACAATCAAACCCCCGTTAACACCTGTCATCGCAGAATTCATAAAAGGATCGGCTGCTACATTTAAACCCACATGTTTCATACTTACTATTGTACGCTTACCTGCATAAGACATTCCCAGGGCTGTTTCCAGGGCTGTTTTTTCGTTTGAAGACCAAACACAATGAATTCCATTTTTTTCAGTTCTTTCTTTAAGCTGGATAAATTCCATTATTTCGGTTGATGGTGTTCCCGGGTAAGCATAAACACCTGATATTCCGGCATCAATAGCTCCTTGTGCAATAGCTTCATCACCCAGTAATAATTGTTGCATGAGAATTATTATCTTAAATATTAACTATTTTATACCGAAAGCAAATTTATACTTATTTTCGTATTTTTCCGGAAAAACGATAATGATCTGGCGTATTTTTAAATTCTTTTTCTTTTTATTTCTGATCTTCCAGACTCCAATATCCTGGTCACAGGCAAGCGGAACATTCAGAGGTTTTGTCATTGATGAAAGCGGTAATGGATTAGCACTTGTCAATATAAAAACAAGGGAATCTAATTCACAGACCGTAAGTAACGACAGTGGTTATTTTCAAATATCAGTGCCTTATGATAAACCCTTAACTATAGATATATCACTACTGGGTTATAAGCCTCTTTCGTTAACAATAGATATTAAACCCGGTAATACAAACATTCAAAATATTGTATTAACACCTGATATAAAAAATATTAACGAAATTGATATTACCAATATCCAGGAGAGGGCTTCCGGAATAAACAGGCTGAATAATAAAGAATTCAGCTCCATACCAAACCCAAGCGGTAATTTCGAATCCCTGCTTAAAACAATGCCAGGAGTAGCCTCTAACAATGAACTGAGTTCACAGTATTCAGTAAGAGGTGGAAATTTTGATGAAAACCTTGTTTATGTAAATGACATAGAAGTACCACGTCCTTATCTCATTCAGACTGGGCAACAGGAAGGTTTGAGTTTTATTAACCCGCAGCTGGTTTCATCGGTTAAATTTTCTGCCGGAGGCTTTGAAGCCCGCTATGGCGATAAAATGTCATCAGTACTTGACGTTACATATCAAAAACCTGTTTCCTATCTTACTCAGGCCAGTGCCAGTCTTTTAGGTGGAGATATAACCTTTGAAGGTATTTCCCGGAACAAAAAATTAACGCATATAACGGGAATAAGGTACAAGACATCAAAGTACCTGGTATCATCTTTGCAAACCCAAGGTACTTATAATCCTACATTCGTTGATATTCAGACATTTATAAATTATAAAATTTCTGATAAGACCGAATTAAGCTTTCTTGGAAATTTTACCCTCAATTCATATGATTTCACTCCTGTATCCCGGCAAACTACATTTGGAACTATTCAGCAAGCATTTAATCTTTATATATATTATCAGGGACACGAACTGGATGAGTACCAGACAGCACTGGGAGCGCTTACTTTAAATTATAGACCGGTGCCTGATATTATATTAAAATTTATTACATCGGCTTATTCTTCAATTGAACAGGAAACCTATGATATTTTAGGGCAGTATTCTTTAAATGTATTGGGATACGTACCCGGCTCCAATGAGGACAGCACTCTTAACCTGGGAGCGGGAACAATGTTCAACCATGCCCGTAATTATCTTGACATCAATGTTTATTCACTTTCACACATAGGTTATTTTAATACAGGGTCGCATCAGATAAGATGGTCGGCAGAATATAAAAAAGAAATCATTGATGATAAGTTAAATGAATGGTCTTTTGTGGATTCGGCAGGTTACTTTTATCCTTCAAACCCAAATTCTATAAATTTAACAGATGTGGCAATTGCAAATAACAATTTAAATAATAACAGGTTTCAGGGTTATCTTCAGGACAATTACCAGATTCCCGGTGATCAGATAAAATATTTTCTGAATGGAGGCCTGCGTTTCAATTACTGGAGCTTTAACCGTCAATTCCTGCTTACACCCAGACTCAGATTTTCAATAAAACCATACTGGAAAAATGATTTTATGTTTTTTATCGCCGCCGGGCTTTATTTCCAACCTCCATTTTATAAGGAAATGCGCGATTTCACCGGAACAATCAATCCTGATATAAAGGCCCAGGAAAGTTACCACCTTGTTTTGGGAAGCGATTATAATTTTAAAATCTGGAACAGGCCTTTTAATTTAACAACTGAAGTATATTATAAATACATATATAATTTGATACCATATATAATTGACGATGTTGAAATTAAATACACAGCAAAAAATGACGCCGTTGGTTATGCTGAAGGGCTTGATATTAAACTTAACGGAGAGTTTGTTCCAGGAATTCAGTCCTGGGCCAGTTTATCATTTTTAAATACTCAGGAAAAAAGATTTGAAACTTATTATGACAATAGCGGGAATGTAATAAGTCCATTTTACTATCCAAGGCCGACCGATCAAAACATAACCTTTAATCTCTTTTTTCAGGATTATTTGCCTACAAATCCTACCTTTCAAATTCACACAGTGCTGGCTTATGGAAGTGGCATGCCTGTGACCGTTCCGGATTCCAGGTTGTTTTATCAGACTTTTTCACTTGGTACCTACAAAAGAGTAGATCTTGGAATATCTAAAATAATTAAAAGCGAAATGGTGAAAAACAACACTAAGTTTTTAAAAAACTGTAAAGAGTTAGTGGTGGATTTTGATGTTTTTAACTTGCTGAACATTTATAATACAGCCTCCTATTTGTGGGTGCATACTGTTTCATCTCAATATAATCAGCCTAATACCTATGCAGTTCCCAATTACTTAACCTCAATAAGGCCTAATCTCAAAATTTCTGTTAAATTCTGATAAACTAATGTATTGAAATTTTATATTTTAAATTTTAGATTTTGGCAAGTAATTGGAATACGAATAAGCCATTATTAAAATTCCGAGGTAAAGTAAAACCTGATATTGCCAAACTTCTCCTGAGCCATTTGAAGACTGTATGCCGAATCGGCCAGAAATACATCCCTGCCGTGTTTATCTTCAGCCATATACTGGTATTTTCTTTTTTTGAAATCTTCAAGTTCATTTTTATCCAAACTTTCTATCCAGCAGGCTTTGTATAACTGTATAGGTTCGTATCTGCAGGAGGCATTATATTCATGTTCCAGCCTGTACTGAATTACTTCAAACTGCAGGGCACCAACTGTACCAATTATTTTACGGTTACTGGCTTTATTTGTGAATAACTGGGCAACACCTTCATCCATCAACTGATCCAAACCTTTAGCCAATTGCTTGTATTTCATAGGATCAGCATTTTCAACATAACGGAAGAGTTCGGGAGAAAAACTTGGAATTCCTTTAAAATGAATGACTTCACCTTCAGTTAATGTATCCCCTATTTTAAAATTACCTGTATCGTGTAAACCAACAATATCTCCGGGATATGCTTCATCTATAACTGATTTTTTATCGGCCATAAATGACGTTGGATTTGCAAATTTGAGTTGTTTAGCCAGACGAACATGAAGATAATTGGTATTTCGCTCAAATTTTCCGGAAACTATTCTTACAAAGGCTATCCTATCCCTGTGATTAGGGTCCATATTTGCGTGAATCTTAAATACAAAACCTGAAAATTTAGTTTCCTCCGGTATAATAACACGTTCTATTGTAGAAAAACTTTTAGGTTTAGGTGCTATTTCAATAAAACAATTTAGCAATTCTCTGATTCCAAAGTTATTAAGCGCACTCCCAAAAAAAACAGGCGCAACTGATGCCTTTAAGTAATCGTTTAAAATAAAATCGGGATATACCCCATGTATAAGTTCCAGGTCTTCACGAAGCTTATCCGCATACTTGCCGATAAACCTTTCAAGTTCCTCATTTTGTATATCATTAAGTTTAATACTTTCTCCGATAGTTTGTTTTTCAACTTCAGTAAAAAGCTGAAGATTAGACTCATACATATTATAGACCCCTTTGAAAGTAGGACCCATGCTAATTGGCCAGCTCAGGGGCCTGACTTTTATTTTAAGTTCCGATTCAATTTCATCCAATAAATCGAATGGGTCTTTTCCGTTACGGTCCATTTTATTTATAAAAACCATAACCGGTGTATTACGCATCCTGCATACTTCCATGAGTTTACGGGTCTGGGATTCTACCCCTTTTGCGCAATCAATCACTATTATTACACTGTCCACTGCAGTGAGTGTACGGTAGGTATCTTCAGCAAAATCCTGGTGACCGGGGGTATCCAGAATATTTATTTTTATATCGTTATATTCAAAACCCATAACCGATGTGGCAACAGATATTCCTCTTTGTTTTTCTATTTCCATGAAATCCGAGGTAGCAGTTTTCTTAATCTTATTTGATTTAACCGCTCCTGCAATATGAATAGCTCCGCCAAAAAGCAACAATTTTTCTGTCAATGTTGTTTTACCTGCATCGGGGTGACTTATAATTGCAAATGTTCGCCGTCTGTTTATTTCCTGTATAAAATCCATTTATTCCAAAATTCCGGATGGCAAAAGTAATTTTTTTTAACTTAAATATAGTTTTTAAATTCACTGAATTTTAAAAAGGCTTATATGGTAATGGTTATAATTATAGTGATAATACTTGCCATTGATTTATATACATACAAGGCAATAAAATTATTGCTGCCAGGTTCTTTACAAACCTGGATCAGTCGATTGATAAGTTTTATATACTGGATATTAACAGGCTTTATGATAATGTTGCTTGTGGCCGGTTACCTGTTTAGATCCTATACCAGAAATGGCAATATATATATTCTGTATTTTTACCTTTTTGGAGCGTTTCTTATAATTTACATTCCTAAATTACTGTTTATTACTTTTCATTTCATTGAAGACCTGGTGTATTTTATTAATTGGACATTTAAAAAATTCCTTGGAAGCAAGAAACCAAAATATGAATACGGAATTAAAATTACCAGGTCTAAATTTATTTCACAGGTTGGATTGCTTGTTGCAGCGGTGCCATTTGTTTCCTTAATATGGGGGATAGTGAAGGGACGTTTTAACTTTAAAGTTGAGCATGTAAAATTTAAGTTTTCAGATCTTCCCAAATCATTTGACGGACTTAAAATAGTTCAGATATCCGATTTACACATTGGAAGCTTTAAAGGTTTGGAGCATCATGTGGAAGAGGCAATAACTTTAGTAAATAACCAGGATGCGGATTATCTTTTATTTACAGGTGATTTGGTAAATAACTTTTATGATGAACTTGAAGGTGGCTGGTTAAATATACTTTCAAAGTTAAAAGCTAAATACGGGAAATATTCTATTTTGGGCAATCACGATTATGGAAACTATTATGACTGGAAATCAGAAGACGAGAAGAAAGTTAATTTTCAGAATATTGTAAATGCACATGCAAAAATAGGTTTTAAACTTCTTAAAAACGAATCGGTCATAATAACAAAAGGAAATGATTCAATAGCAATTATAGGAGTAGAAAACTGGGGACGCCGTCCGTTTCCACAATTGGCTGATTATGAAAAAGCTTCAAAAAATGTTCAGGATATTCCCTTTAAAATTCTTATGACACACGATCCTACACACTGGGACAAAAAAATTTCAGGCAAAACAGATGTAAGACTTACGCTGTCAGGTCATACACATGGAATGCAGTTTGGTATTAATTTGGGTAATCACCGCTGGAGTCCGGCCAGTTTTAAATATCCACATTGGGGAGGTCTATACAAGGAAGGTTCACAATATCTGTATGTAAACCGCGGGTTTGGATACATAGGTTATCCGGGAAGGGTAGGGATGCCTCCTGAAATTACTGTTATGGAGTTAATAAAAGAATAAACAAATAATCTACAATCAATGAATACCAATGCTTGACGATTCAACTATCTGTGCGATATCTACCGCTCCCGGAAATGCTGCCATTGCTTTAATAAGGCTGTCAGGAACTGAAGCATTAAACATTGCTGAGTCTGTATTTAAATCCTCCAAAAAAAACCTTAGGTTAACTGAATGTAATTCTCATACTGTTCACTTTGGAAGAATTGATTATCAGAATGCAATAATAGACGAAGTGTTAGTTACTATTTTCAGAAATCCTCATTCGTACACCGGTGAAGATTTGGTAGAGATATCGTGTCATGGATCTGTATTTATCCAAAAACAAATCCTTAAAATCCTTACTTTAAATGGTGCCAGACTGGCTACTCCTGGGGAGTTTACAATGAGAGCCTTCTTAAATGGAAAAATTGATTTGTCACAGGCTGAAGCTGTTGCCGATCTGATCGCTTCTGAGTCATCTGCCGCTCATAATATGGCTATAAAACAGATGAGGGGCGGGTTCTCAGAACAAATCTCCAGCCTTCGCAAACAACTGCTTGACATAAGTTCCCTCATTGAACTCGAGCTGGATTTCAGCGAGGAAGATGTTGAATTTGCCAATAGAAATGATCTGATAAGGTTAATAAATGAAATTTATAACGTTTTGGATAATCTTATTATGTCGTTTGATTATGGTAACGTAATTAAAAATGGCGTACCTGTTGCTATAGTCGGAAAACCAAACGTTGGCAAATCCACCCTTTTGAATACCCTTTTAAATGATGAAAAAGCAATAGTTTCAGAAATTGCAGGTACCACGCGCGACGCCATTGAGGATGAAATAACAATTGAAGGTATTCGCTTCCGGTTTATAGATACTGCAGGCTTAAGAGAAACAACAGATAAGATTGAATTACTGGGCATTGAACGTACCCATACAAAAATTAACCAGGCCCGGATTATTATATTGGTCACAGTAGCCAGCCAGACTTATGATGAGATCATCGATCAAATAAATGGTATAAACCCAGCCAAAGAACAAAAAATAATTGTTGTACTTAATAAAATTGATCTTGAAGACGAAAATGAAGTTCATAAAAAATTTAATGGTACAAATGGATTTGACCCCTTCCCCACCCTGTTTTTGTCTGCTAAAAAACATATCAATACCGATATACTTATAAAAACCATACTTGAATGCGTCAGCACAAGCCACCAGCCTGATATTATTGTCTCCAACGTACGACATTATGAAGCATTGTGCCGGGCCAGGGACGCTATTGTCAGAGTGCTGGAGGGTTTAAGAATTAATGTGTCAACCGATTTTATTGCAATGGATATACATGCAATACTACATTATTTAGGTGAAATAACAGGAGAAATTACAAATGATGAAATTTTAGGCAATATATTTAGCAAATTTTGTATTGGAAAGTAAAATTATAATATAAGAATATGTAATAAAGTAATTAAACATGTATTCCCGGAAGTTCTGTTCGCCTGTTAAAATAAGTTTTGCTTTTCGCTTATTATTTTTGATGATTGTAAATGTAACCGCAAATCAAACCATACTAACTTCGACCTGTCTTCTCTTGATTCCGGCTTGTATACTATGCGGGTAACTATTTACGGTAATACTTTCATCAAAAAATTTATTTTTGTAAAATGACAGGAATTTTTGGGATTAAATAAATATAAAATAAACATATGAAAAATTTAGTTTTACCATTCTTTTTATTATTGGTAACTGGTCGATTGGCAGCACAGGTTCAAAACTTTTCAAAACTTTCTGATCTTGGAACTGAGATTAATAACGTAAAGGTTAGTATAGATGGGATAACAACTCTTTCATATATTTCAGGTAAAGTCGGTTTTAATAAGACTACTTATCCCCAAATTGCAGGTACACCTTACACTAAAGAAGAAAGCTCAATGGGATATTTCTATATGAATAATAATGTGGTGAAGACCCCTACACGACTTAACTATTATTGTGGCAGTTTTGAATTTATAACCAATGGTAAAATCTATATTGCTACTTCTAAGGCCATTGATAGTGTTTTGGTAGATAGCGCAACTTATGTTTACCGGTTTTTGAAGATTAATGGAGAAACTCTGTACAGGGTGGTCAAAGTAATTGACCGTGCAGGTAAGAATGCTATTTATTTATACAGATCGGTTGAATTTAAACCAGAAGTCAAACCAAATTATCTTGTCGATTTTAAACCTGCAAGTTTTGAATGGCAAGATCCTGTTTTTATTTTTGAAGTTGGAGATAAATTAATTATACTTGACAATTTCAAAAATCTATTATCCTCTTTTCCAGGCAAAGAATCTGAAATAAAAAATTTTATCAAATATAACAAGATAAAAAAAGATAACCCACAAGATTTAAAGATGCTTTTAAATTATATCGTTAGTCTCATCCAAAGCTGAAGAAGCAGGTGTTGACAGGGTAGCATCGGGAACTGAAATTATGATATTTGGCATACCAATTAATTAGATGGTTTTATTTCTTTGATATGCCAAAACAATACATAAGCAAAAATGTATATATTCAATCAGATTGGAAAAATGACTGCGGGTTTAATTATTATTTGTGTTTTGTTGATAATATTGTTTAAACATTTTATAAAATTTATTATTAATATTTGTAACTTAAATAATCTTTTCCTAAAGATTAATATATCATGTCCGATTATAATTCCGGTGTGAAAAATCATTTCAAAAGATACAAGGATGTTTTTGAACATGTATCAATTGGAATAGGAATATGTGGCACAGATTGTTATTTTCTTGATGTTAATGAATTCCTGTGCAGGTTAACAGGATATGACCGTGAAGAACTGTTAACTATGTCATTTCAGCAAATTACTCATCCTGATGATTTTAATAATGATTTAGATAATATTAAAGCACTTATTGAAGGGAAAATAAATAATTACACCCTTGAAAAAAGATATATAAGAAAGGACAAATCAACTATATGGGTAAGACTTTATGTAACCCTTATTCCGGAAGAAGGAATATATCCCTTATCTTTAATTGCCACTATTGAAAATATTACTAATTATAAATTTGAAGAAGTAACTGTTAGGGAAAGCAAGGAAAAGTTTTTGAAAATATTTGACAGTGCACCCGTTCTGATTAGCATTTCAGAAATAAAAACTGGTAAGTTTATTGAAGTAAATAATTATGCTTTAAAATACTCCGGATTTTCACGCGAAGAAGTAATAGGCCACACAGCCATAGAAATTGGTTGGATTGATGAACCTACAAGAAAGCAGTTGGTTCAACTATTAAACGAGAATGGGAACATTGAGGGGTTGGAACTTTCACTGAAATCAAAAAATGGCAAGGTATTGTACGGTTTACTTAATGCTGAAAAAATTATTATTAAGAACAAGGAATGTTTTTTATTAATCACCACAGATATAACTCAACGTAAAGAAATAGAAAATGCTTTGGAAATAAAAAATATTGAATTAATCCAGGCAAAGGAAAAGGCCGAGGAGAGCGGTCGTCTTAAAACTGCTTTTTTGCAAAATATGAGCCACGAGATAAGAACTCCTATGAATGCAATCATGGGATTTTCAGAACTAATTAAAAAAGAATATAATAACGAAAAAAAACTGGAAAGTTATATTGAAATTATTCATAAACGTTGTAATGACTTGCTTGATATAGTGAACAGCATTTTAGATATTGCTAAAATTGAATCCGGATCACTTCAGGTAAATAAAAAAAATTGCAGTCTTAATTTATTATTCTCAGAATTGAGAGTTTTTTTTCAGGAATATCAGATTCGTATTGGTAAGGGTCAAATTAATTTTAGAGTTCAACAGTCAGGATATCCCGATAATTTATTATTTATTACAGACATCGTTAAACTAAAACAGATATTTATTAACCTTATAAGTAATGCATTTAAATTTACAGATAAAGGTATTATTGAAATAGGTCTTAAGTACATCAATCAAAATTATTTGGAATTTTATGTAAGTGATACTGGTATTGGTATAGATCCTAAATTTCACACTGTTATATTTGACCGGTTTCATCAGCTGGAACATAGTTCAGAAAGGTTATACAGTGGAACAGGCTTAGGATTATCCATAGTCCGGGGTTTGGTCGATTTATTGGGTGGAAACATAAGACTTGAGTCGGTTCCGGGTGAAGGAACAACTTTTTTATTTACTATTCCAAATGAAACTGATTTTGCAATGCATAATGTTTCACAAACTCCTGAATTTAAAAGAAGTATTTCAAAATCCTGATTATTTTAAAAACAATATTAACTAAACGTAATATGCAAACTAAAAAGATTAATTATTTAAATGTATTAATGTTCTTTACATTATTATATTTGCTTCAGGCATGCAATCATGGTGCTAACAATGTAAAGACAGGAACTGGCGATACTATTAATAAACAGACAACTGATAATATTAATAATACACTTACACCTGAAGAAAAGAAAGCCGGCTGGATATTATTGTTTGATGGCAAAACTTCCAGAGGATGGCGAGGGGCGCATAAAAAAACATTTCCTAAAAAAGGATGGGAAATAAAAGACGGAGAATTAACTGTTTTGCAAAGCAATGGAAAAGAGGCGGCAGGTGGTGGGGATATAGTTACTCTTGGTGAATTTGCTGATTTTGAGCTCACTGTAGACTTTAAGATTACAAAAGGAGCCAACAGTGGCATTAAATATTATGTAACAGAGAAAGAACATACTAAAGGGTCAGCAATTGGTTTGGAATATCAGATTCTGGATGATGCTAATAATGAGGATGCAAAACTTGGACGCGATGGAAACAGGACTTTGGCTTCACTTTATGATCTGATAACTGCCAAAAATAAAAAAGTAAATCCTATAGGTGAATGGAATACTGCACGTATTGTTTCCAGGCAACATCATGTTGAACACTGGCTGAATGGTATCAAGGTTCTTGAATATGAACGTGGCAGCGAAGAATTCAGAAAGCTTGTTGCAATAAGTAAATACAAGAAATGGGAAAATTTTGGAGAAGCTGCCAGTGGTCATATATTATTACAGGAACATGGCGGTATGGTTAGCTTTAGAAATATTAAAATAAAAAAATTATAAATAAAATAAACATACTACTATTACTAACAATTTTAAATTATCTAATAAAATGAAAAATAAAGTTTTATTGTTTGTATCGTTATTATCTATTCAATTATGCTTTAGTCAGACCTCAGGTAGTAAAACCTACAGGGAATGGTGGAATGAGAGAAACCCCGGAGATGTTTATAAATCTGAAAATAATAAAAAATTGCCTCTTATACAGGTCTCAGGAAATCATTTTACAGATCCCCAGGGTAACACTGTTCTTTTTAGAGGGGTATCCATTTCCGATCCTGATAAAATTGAACACCAGGGATACTGGAACCGGAATTTATTTGTCAAATTAAAGGAATTTGGCGTTAAACTTGTGCGAATACCTGTGCATCCTGTATCATGGCGCAGCAGGACCCCTGAAGGATACCTATTATTACTTGACCAGGCAGTGGAATGGGCAACTGAACAGGGTATTTATCTTGATATTGACTGGCATTCAATTGGCAACCTTAAAACAGGATTATTTCAGGATCCTATGTACAACACATCACTTACAGAAACCTATGAATTTTGGAGAACCATAGCCAAACATTTTCAGGATAACAATACAGTAGCATTTTTTGAATTATTTAATGAACCTACCTTGTATAATAATCAATTAGGTCATATTTCCTGGGATGAATGGAAAGAAATCAATGAACAGATGATCACTATCATAAGAGCTTTTGATAAAAATGTTATTCCTATGGTTGCAGGTTTTGACTGGGCATATGATCTTACGCCCCTGCATTCCACTCCTATTAATGCTCAGGGCATTTGCTATGTTACACATCCTTACCCTAATAAAAGATCAAAACCATGGGAAGGAAAATGGGAAGAAGATTTTGGTTTTGCTGCTTCCCAGTATCCGGTTGTTGCAACGGAAATAGGATTTAGCAAGGAAGATGAAATAAATTTCAGCAATTATGGACCATCTATAATTAATTATCTGGAATCAAGAGGTATAAGCTGGCTTGCCTGGGTAGTTGACCCTGAATGGGGACCTAATATGATAGAGTCCTGGGATACCTTTAAATTGACTGGTTGCGGAAGTTTCTTCGTAAATCAGATGCAGACAAAAGATGTTAAAAAAAGATAGCCTGACGCGATAGAAATCACAGGCTATATAATAAATTACCTGATTTTAAATTTAAAAAAATCATGGTAAAGTACTATAATATGATCGGTTTGATCCTTAATATACATTCTTAAATTATAATCACCCTTATTAAGGTATACTCCTATTTTTCCCTGATAAGCACCTGCAGCATTAGTTCTTATTGTTAAGAAATCATAATACTTTTCTGCCGGATTTCCTGGTACAGGATCAGGCAATAAAGTATTCCCTTCAAGAGAAGGGTTGCCATTGAGACATATTACATACTTGTGATTAGATAACATGTTCATAACCTTTAAATTGAAAATAAAACCTTTATCCGTTGCCTTGTAAAATTCAAAACCGCCATATTTTACAGAATCCATAACTCTTTTACCCCATTGCATAGGAGGAGTTATAAAATCCATTTTTTTTACCTGGCTGGTATCGCTGAAATCGGATACGTTAAAGATATTCAGAAAATCCTGTTTTTCCCTGATGGCTGGTACACAGGTATTGGAGCCGGAAGTAACATCGCATAGCTCTTCCTTACCAAATACCACTATTTTCTGGGCATAAACCGAATATCCTGAAAATATAAAAGCTATTATAAGTAGATTTTTCATTTGAAAATATTTGATAAATTCATATTATTGTTCTGTTAATTTATCCTGAATTAGTTTTAGTATAGCATTAACTGATTCGAAATTCTCTTCAACCAAGTCACTGTCATTTGCGTGTATTCCAAATCTTTCTTCAAGAAATGTCACAAGCTGAATGAGTCCGATGGATTCAATAAGACATTCCTGAAAAATCAATGTATCATCTTTAATCATTGTGGCTTCCATGTATCCTATTGATGATATAAATTGTTTTATATCATATTTCATTTTGCGAATTTCAGGATTGTCGTTCGGCATATTTTAGATATAAATTTATAAACAGTATATTGTTTGTAATGCGCAAATTTAAACTTTAAAATCTTTCAGGGCAAAATTAGATCTGATATTTTTAATAAAAACTTAAAGGATGCATCTTTCTTTTATTTAACTTACCTACGAATTACTAAAACTTTAAAATATTTTAAAATGAAAAGATTGAGTATTATATTTTGCCTCATTATTAAATTATGTAATGTTAGTGCACAATTACCATCATATAATAATTACATCAAAGATATGCAGTGGGGTATTGATTATAAGATTCATCTTACACTTTTCAATGATTCAAGCTATACAATTAATGTTCAAGATCTTATACATTCTAAAACATTTTCATCAGATTCAGGTTCAAAAGAATTTGTATATTATCCGGTTATGCTGGCCCGTGATTTTGTTGACAAATTAAAAGCCTCAGATAAAAAAGACACAACAGCATCAATTTCTGATAATAATATAAATAAACAGGGTAGATCATTTACATTGTGGTCCTCATTACATGAGTCAATCGGAGGAGGCTGGGTACACTTTATTAATTGTTTGTTATATTCCCTGGAAACCGGCTATTTAAATATTCAGGCACCACTAATGGAACGTCCCAAATCAGTATGGAAACCAAAGCCTGTAACTACAACCTACCTTCGCACGCATAAATGGAAATATTATGTTCCTGTAGATCAGAAACAAGCTCAAAAAGAATATTTAATAAAGAAAAAAGAAAACCAATTAGGCAATCTTAATGATGTGCCGGAAGAATTTATTAAACTTTTTCAAACTACTAACAACAGGGAATACAAAAAAATTACTGATTCTAAAAATAAAGTGAAGAAATCCAGAATCGATCTTGTAAAGCTTTTACTCGGGGCAAATTACCTTGGGGAAACACAGATCATATATATTAAAACTATGGTCCAGAAAGCTGTATTGCAATATTCATATAATCAACTTCCTAATGTGATATTATTCGACGATTTGGATGCGGCAGTCGTGATGTCCCTGAATGAGACTGGTTATAACCTTGAAAAAGTAGTATTTAAAAATAATTTGCAATTATCAGAATCAGAAAAAGCTGAACGTCAAAACAAAATTGAATTAACTATCCGGTCAATAAACCTTGCCAACCAAAAAATTTTTGAAGAAAAGCTTAAAAACTATTATAAGTAATATTTACATAAATATATTATTTGCTTCTGAACCCATAGATATAACTCTCCAGGTCATTAATAATAATGTTCTGCTGCTGAATTACAGAATTTACTACATCTCCTATTGAAATCAGGCCAATAATCTTGTCTTCATCAACTACCGGAAGATGTCTTATGTGCCTGCTTGACATGATCGCCATACAATCATTGATACTTGTTTCCGGGTGTACACTGAATATTTCCCTGGTCATGAAATCTCCGATTTTAGAATTTCTAGAAGCCAGGCCATGTAAAACTATTTTTCTTGCATAATCCCTTTCGGTAAACATACCTACAAGTTTATTATTTTCGACAACCATAACCGCTCCTATATTATTATCCGCCATAGTTTGCAGAGCCTCGTAAACGGTATTTTCAGGATTTAAATAAAAATATTCATACCCTTTCCTATCCAGCACATCTTTTACTTTACTCATAAAATTTGTTTTTATTAGGCTATTATTAACAGAAGACTATAAGAATGATTTAAAACAAAATTACATTAAGTTTTTAATAGATTTTCACTTTTATAAATGAATTTTAATGTAAAATGTTCTGTATGTATAAAAAAAAATTATTAAGAATAATTCTTAATACAAAAACGGTAAACTTATATATCAAAAAAGATTTTATTTTTGTGCCTTTTATACAAATCTACTATCAATTATTGTCACATGATAAATAAAACATATAAAGCCGTTTCAGCCGATGAGGCAGTAAAGGTTATCAAATCCGGTGACCGCATTCACCTAAGCAGTGTTTCAACAGTACCGCGAATTTTATTTGAGGCTATGTGCAGAAGAGGTAAGGCAGGTGAAATACGTGATATTAAAATCCATCACCTTCACACTGAAGGCAAGGCTCCATATGCTGATCCTGAATATGAAGGAATCTTTCAGCTCGACTCTTTTTTTGTGGGAGCCAATGTCAGATGTCAGACTCAGGCAGGATATGCAGACTATATACCTGTATTTCTTAATGAAACCCAACGTTTGTACAGAGATGGGTATTTAAAGATAAATGTAGCCATGATTCAGGTGAGTCCCCCAGACAAACATGGATTTGTATCACTTGGCACTTCAGTCGATGTAACTCTTGCAGCCATTGAAACAGCTGATACTGTAATTGCTGTTGCCAATCCGAATGTTCCCAGGTCTCTGGGTGATGCAATGATCCGAATGAATATGATAGATATTTGGGTTGAAGATGATACGCCTCTTGAGGAAGCTCATTTTGCAGCGCCTTCTGAAATTGAAAAACAAATAGGAAAAAATGTTGCAGAACTTGTAGAAGATGGAGCCACATTACAAATGGGCATAGGTGCAATTCCAAATGCAGTATTATCACAACTTGGAAATCATAAAAATCTGGGCGTTCATACAGAAATGTTTGCTGATGGCGTTCTTGCCCTCGTAGAATCAGGTGTAATTAACGGATCTGAAAAATATATAGATAAAGGGAAAATAGTTTCAACATTTTTAATGGGTTCAAGGAAAGTTTATGATTTTATAGATGATAACCCTGGTGTATTGATGATGGATGTCGGTTACACCAATGATATATGTGTAATTTCCAAAAACCCCAAGGTAACGGCAATAAATTCTGCATTACAGGTAGATTTAACAGGTCAGGTTTGTGCCGATTCAATCGGCACCTTGTTTTATTCAGGTGTAGGCGGACAAATAGACTTTATCCGTGGCGCTTCGATGTCTAAAGGAGGCAAACCAATCATTGCAATGCCTTCAGTGACAACAAAAGGACTGACAAAAATAAGTCCTGTCCTATCTCCAGGAGCCGGGGTGAATACAACACGTGCCAATATGCATTGGTTCGTAACAGAATACGGATCAGTAAATCTTTATGGCAAATCGCTTCAGGAACGATCCAGGTTGATAATCAGTATTGCTCATCCGGATTACAGGGAAGAACTTGATAAAGCTGCATTTGAAAGATATGGACCACACTTCCATTATGTTTCAAAAAGTATATGAAACTGATTGATTTCATTATTATAGCCTCTAAAAATTAATTACTGGTCATGTGGGTTTTACTGGCTATACTTTCAGCTTTATTACTAGGTATTTATGATATTTTTAAAAAATGGTCCTTAAATGACAATGCAGTCATTCCGGTGCTTTTCTTCAGTACCCTTACCGGTGCAATTATATTTATACCTTTTTTAGTTTATTCTCATCTGAATCCGGGATTTTCAGAGAGTATATTTTATATTAAACCTCAATCTGCCGAAGCTCATTTTTATTTTTTCATTAAATCAGTTATTGTTAGCTCCTCATGGCTTTTAGCATACTACGCCATGAAAAACCTCCCTGTAACAATTGCATCACCAATCAGTTCATCCGGTCCTTTATGGACTCTTGCCGGAGCAATAGTAATCTATGGAGAATCAATGAATTATTTGCAATGGATTGGATTAACAATTACTATAGTCTTTTATTATTGGTTTTCTTTAGCCGGCAGAAAAGAAGGTATTTCTTTCAAATCAAATAAATGGGTTCTATTTATGACGCTGGCCACATTGATAGGTTCAGCAAGCGGACTATTCGACAAATATCTTATACGTCATTATGATCGTTTGGCTATGCAGTGCTGGTACTCCATTTATATGGTGCCTTTAACAGGACTAATGTTATTATTTGCAGGCTTAACAGGAAAACTTAAGAACGATATATTTAAATGGCGTTACAGTATAATATGTATTGGCCTAACATTAACTATATCGGATTTAATTTATTTTCTCGCACTTTCGCGACCCGGATCCCTCATATCAGTGATATCAACAGCCCGGCGTTCAGGTGTAATAGTATCATTTTTTCTGGGTGCACTGATTTTTCATGAACGTAACATCAGGGAAAAAGCTTTTATTTTAATCGGTATTATAGTTGGTTTATTTGTTATTGCTTTAGCTTCATATTAATAAATTCTTAAAATCATTATTTTAAAATAATTTCGGAACAATTTTACCTCAAATTTATTTGGAAAACATTTCCAAATCATTACTTTTCAAGGTTTTTAGATAAAAATACAGGGGAATATAGGAATTTTATTGCCTGATAAACATTACATGCAATTAAAAGCAAATTTAACCACTCTAATGTTACAGATGTGGTTGAAAACAAACTTCATTGCTATTTGTTTTATCGGCAGATTTTTATTCCATTTTTATTAAACAAACTTATGATTCATACGGAAAATAAAATTTATAAAATTACCCCTGAAAAAATATCTGCCAAGCCAGATTTAATTTCAGGATTATATTATAAAGCTGTTGAAGGGGGATATCTGTTTCAGATACATGTAAAACAACATTCATACATGAATACTTTAATTCCGTCATGCATAAATACAATACGTTTTGATACATTTGCAGATAAATAGGAAAGAAGGATTTATGATTTACAGTAAACCGGGAGATGGTATTATAACTGGACATCCGGTTTTTAAAAAGTCCTGAAAGAACTTAATTATAAGAATTAGAAATATATGACTATTAAAGGAGTATTTAAAAGGATAAGAAGAGCTATAGTAAAATTCTTTTTTCAACATCTTAATAATAAATTCAGAGTATTTGTTTGGAAAAGGATGGGAGTTAAAATGGGTAAAGGGTGCAGAATCAGCTGTATGTCATTTTCACCGGAATCCTACCTGATAGAATTAGGTGACAATGTTATAATTGCCGAATATTCATATTTAATAACTCATGAGGGGTCAGTGTGTGTGTTTCATAATGAAAACCCCAATATTGATTTGTTTGGTAAAATCACTATTGGCAGTAATACTTTTATAGGAATGCATTGCCTGATATTACCCAATACTACTATAGGCAGTAACTGTATCATAGGTTCCGGGTCGGTTGTCAGGGGCAAAATTCCGGACAATTCAGTTGTTATTGGTAATCCCGGAAAAATAGTCACTACTGTGGACGAGTATAAAAAAAATATATTTAAAAATCCCGCTTTATATGAATATAAAAAATTAAGTGATAAAGAAAAGAAAAGAATATTGCTGGAAAAATATAATAAAAATTAATTTTGAGACTTTATTTTTTGACAACAAAGTATTATCTGATTAATTTATTATTATTTATTGTATAGTTTATTGATGAATAAGTATCTGCGCAAATCCCAAACAGGCATTATAAGTATTATAGATTGGTTTTATTATCCATTCCAAAAGTTCATTCCTTCAGTTACTTTCAGATACGCGGTTTGCGGAGGTGCAAATACTTCACTGGATATATTCTTATATTTTGTATGTTATAATTATATCCTTAAAAAGGAAATCTTTAATTTGCATTTTATTTCTGTTAGTCCTTATATTGCAGCTTTTCTTCTGGTGTTCCCTATTACATTTACAACAGGTTTTTTATTATCAAAATATATAACATTCACTCAGTCATTTTTGAGAAGCAGAATACAGTTATTCAGATACGGTGTCACAGTATCTATTTGTATATTGCTTAATTATATTTTACTTAAATTTTTTGTGGAATATTGTGGGCTCTACCCTACTGTATCTAAGATCTTTACAACAATTATTGTAATTATTTACAGTTATTTTTCTCAAAAACATTTTTCTTTTAAAACTGCAAAAGCAAAAGTTATTGATTATTGATTATAGAATATTCAATTATCAATAATCATTTTTTTCTGGTTCCCTGGAATATAAGATATAATACAAAAATCACACCCAGAACTAAAAGTGCATAGGATATTTCCTTAAAGTATTTATTCAGCAGTTGCTGTTGAGAATATAAAAAGTATCCGAGAGAACCGAGAATTATATTCCAAATTCCGGCTCCGAGTACAGTATATAATATAAAATCCCTGACTGGCATTTTAGCCAGACCGGCAGGTATTGAAATGAGATGTCTTATACCAGGCACAAGACGACCAATAAATGTTGAGCTTTTACCGTGTCTGACAAAATAATGTTCAGCTTTTTCAACTTTTTCAGGAGTTAACAGACACATTCTTGCAAATTTGGTATTTGCAAATGCATATACTATTTTCCTTCCCAGAAAATATGACAGGCTGTAATTAATGATTGAACCTATTATAGCACCCAGAGTGCCAAATATTATAATCAGAAAGATATTCATATCACCACTTGCTGCTTTCCAGGCAGCCGGAGGAATAATAAGTTCTGAAGGCAAAGGCAAAAACGTACTTTCAATAGTCATTAACAGCAATATAGTCATGTAACTCATATGTTGCATATACCATGAGATAATTGTCTGAAGGAATTCAAGCATATATGTAAAATTAACGTAAGGAGGCAAAATTAACTATCTAATCTGAACCAGCAAATTAAATACTATCTTAAAAATAAATTATTGCAGTATGAAATGTTATAGAAGTAATATAGTAAATTTATATTTTAAAATATACATTATGTTCAGAAATGCACTGTTATTATTCATATTATCCGGTATTTCGTTAGGGTCATTATATTCCCAGAATGAATTAAGTACTAAATCCCAAAAAGCAATTAAATTATATCAGGAAGCACAGGCCTATGATAATCTTAGGTATTATGACCAGGCTATAAAAAAACTTAATTTGGCTATTGAAACTGATAAAAAATTTATTGAAGCATATATTCTTGCTGGTGAAATTTCAATTGATAACGGTGAGGAGCTTGAAGCTATAAAATATTTTAATGAGAGCATAAAACTTAATCCTGATTTTTTCCCTCCTATCTATTCAAACCTTGGAAATCTGGAATTTAACAATGGTTTCTACGAAGATGCGTTATTGCATGTGAGCAAATATCTCTCATATTCAAAATTACCTGAATCGTCAAAAAAATCGGCTGAAATACTTTTAAAGAGTTGTGAATTTTCCATCAAAGCAGTAAAAAATCCGGTTAAATTTAATCCTGTAAACCTTGGACCGAATATTAATACCGAATATGATGAATATTGGCCCAGTTTATCCGCTGACGAACAAACCTTGGTATTTACAAGGCTTTTACCTATAAATCCCAATAACCCTGAAATAATAAGAAACAGACAGGAAGACTTTTTCTTTTCAACCTTTGAAAATGGGCAATGGACTATGGCCCAGCCTGTTGGTTATCCTATTAATACTCCGGGAAATGAAGGTGCCCAGACCTTATCTGCGGATGGTAAATTTATGATATTTACAGGTTGTGACCGAAGGGACGGATATGGAAGTTGTGATTTATATTTTTCAAAAAAATCAGGCGAAAACTGGTCTGTTCCTCAGAATATGGGTCCTCCAATTAATACTTCTGCCAAGGAAACCCAGCCTTCATTATCTGCTGATGGAAAAACACTTTATTTTTCAAGCAACAGGCCTAATGGAAAAGGAGGTCTTGATATATGGAAAAGTACATTAAATAATGATGGTAGCTGGAGTGAACCAGTTAATTTGGGAGATAGTATAAATACCCCTTTTGATGAAGAATCGCCATTTATTCATCCCGACAATAAAACTTTGTATTTTTCTTCAAACGGATGGCCAGGTTTAGGCAGATTCGATTTATTCGTATCGCGTAAAAAGAACGATTCAACCTGGACTACTCCAGAAAATTTAGGGTATCCTATAAATACTCATTATTCCGAAGAAGGTTTAATTGTAAATGCAAAAGGGGATAAAGCTTATTTTTCGTCAAACCGTGCAGGAGAAGGTGGTCGTGATTTGTATTCTTTTGATTTATACAATGAAGTAAGGCCCGATCCTGTTTCTTACATGAAAGGGAAAGTATATGACGCTGAATCACAATTTCCTCTGAAAGCTCATTTTGAATTAATAGACCTTAAATCAAATGTAACTGTGATGGATGCATGGTCCGACGAAGTGGACGGTTCGTTTTTAATATGTATCCCGTCAGGCAGGGACTATGCCCTGAATGTGAACAGAAAAGGATATTTATTTTATTCAGGACACTTCACAATGACTTCGGGAGATTTTACACAACCATTATTAAAGGATGTGCCTCTTCAGGCCATTAAAATTGGTGAAAAGGTTGTAATGAGGAATATTTTCTTTGATTATGATTCATATGATTTAAAGCAGGAATCTAAATCAGAACTTACAAAATTAATAGGTTTCCTGAATGATAATCCTACATTGTCAATTGAAATAAGCGGACATACAGATAACACGGGTTCAGTAGAATATAATAAAAAATTATCAGACAATCGTGCCTTTACAGTAGCTAATTATTTAATTAATAATGGAATAGATGCAAAAAGAATTACCAGTACAGGTTATGGTAATACTCAGCCTATTGCAGATAATAATACAGAAGAAGGAAGAGCACTCAACCGCAGAACTGAGTTTAAGGTTATTTCAAAATGATATTATTATAATCCTTTATTAAGTTAGAAATAAACATTATATTACTATTATGACAACAAAAAAGATAGAATTAACAGATGCACAATATCTTCAATTAACCAAATTAATTTATCTGGGATATTGGATGTCGACGGCACATAAAGATGAAACCGATCCGGTTATAGATGATATTGAGCAGCATATATATTCCTATTCTTCTTTATTTTCTGCCGGGAACATTGTCGAATATGACAAGTCTATGAATAAATTCCTTCCTGCATCAGATTTTGAAGAAGAAATGGAAACACCTGTTCAGGAATATGATGACTATGTATTTTGGGAAGAATTGTCCTGGCGGCTCGCAGAAAGGGATTTTCTTAGAAAATATGATCAGGCACAGATTTTATGTATGACTGGTGATGAAATATTAAGAGAAAAAAATACTATTGCAGACAGGTATTTTAAAGAGTTTGGGATTTATGGCCTGGAAAACCTTCATTTTAATTTATAGGCTTTGGAAAATTAATATATTATTAAAAAATATTTATGCCATCAACTAGAAAAGTTAACATCGGATTGGTACAAATGTCAGGGACCAATAATAAAGAAGTAAATATTAAAAAGGCTACTGAACAAATCCGTATTGCTGCAGCCAATGGTGCCAATATAGTATGTTTGCAGGAATTATTTGCTACCATGTATTTTTGTGATAAGGAAGATTCTGCAAATTTTTTAATGGCAGAAACATTAAACGGATATACTATTGAATATATGCAACAAGTTGCAATTGAAACTTCAGTAGTAATAATAGCTTCCATATTTGAAAAAAGGGCTCCCGGACTTTTCCATAATACTACTGTGGTAATTAATGATGATGGCAGCGTTTTAGGCTATTACCGTAAAAACCATATTCCGGATGATCCGGGATTTTATGAGAAATATTATTTTGCCCAGGGCGATACAGGTTATAAGGTTTTTAATACCAAATATGCAAATATTGGAGTGCTGATTTGCTGGGATCAATGGTATCCTGAAGCAGCCAGAATAATAAGTATCATGGGCGCTGAAATAATTTTTTATCCTACTGCCATAGGCTGGGAACCTCATGAAAAAGATGAGGTTAAAGCTGAACAATTCCAGGCATGGCAAACTATTCAGCGCAGTCACGCGATAGCCAATTGTGTACCGGTTGTTTCTGTGAACCGTGTAGGAAGAGAAGCAGATACCATTTTCTGGGGAGGCTCGTTTGTGACAAATCCCTTCGGCACTATACTTTATCAGGCTCCCTTTGATAGAGAAGAGACATTTGTACAAAGAATAGATCTTGCCCAAACTGATCATTACCGTACTGTATGGCCATTTATCAGAGACAGGAGGGTCGATACATATGAGCCTATTTTACAACGGTGGGTAGATAAAAAAAATGACTGATAATACAATATCAATGAACCCAAAGGAGCTTGGCTACTACTTTCCTGCAGAATGGGAAAAACATGAAGCAACATGGCTGACCTGGCCATATCTTGATGATTCTTTCCCCGGAATATTAAATAATATATATACGCCATATATTCAATTTATTAAGCATATCTCTCTTGGAGAAAAAGTCAGAATAAATGTCCCGGATGAAAGTGAGCTTAATAAATTAATTACATTACTTCTTCGCGAAGGTATTGACAAAAGCATGGTTGAAACATTTATACATCCTTCTAATGATGTCTGGTGCCGTGATCATGGCCCTGCTTTTGTTGTGAACCATCAGGCAATTGAAAAGAAAGCCATAGTTAACTGGGAATTTAATGCATGGGGAAATAAATATCCATGTGATTTGGATAATCTTATTCCGGAAAAAATTGCAGAATTTTATAATTTACCATTATTTAGCCCGGGAATAGTTATGGAAGGCGGTTCCATCGAAACTAATGGTAATGGCACAATACTTTCAACAACCTCATGCCTGTTAAATAAAAACAGAAATCCAAAACTAAACTTAAATGAATTGGAAAATTATTTATTTGATTTTTACGGTGTGCAGCAGGTTTTATGGCTAAAAAATGGAATAGCAGGTGATGACACTGATGGTCATATAGATGATATAACCAGGTTTATAAATTCAGATTCAGTAATTACTGTAATAGAAACCGATGAACTCGATGAAAACTTTGAAATTTTACAGGATAACCTTCAAATATTAAAAACCTTCAGACTATTGAATAATAAACAACTTAATATAATAGAATTACCTATGCCTAAACCATTGTATTTTAAAGGAAACAGATTACCGGCTTCATATGCTAACTTTTATATAACAAATAAATCAGTGATTGTACCTTTATTCGACTGTTTACAGGATGAAGTTGCTTTAGAAATAATTGCCTCCGTTTTTCCCGGCAGGCAGGTAACAGGTATAAATTCAAAAGATATAATTTGCGGTTTAGGAAGTTTTCATTGCCTGAGTCAGCAAGAACCCATGGTATAATCGATTATTGAAAATTGAATATTGAATAGGTTGGAAAGCATAAAATTATGAAAGTTGCAAAACATAACATTATATTAATACGGAAACTGAATGTTATATTTTACCTACTGATTTTTACATCAAATATTTCAAATGCGCAGTTACTTACACCTGTTTCAAGGGAATTGAACCTATTGGTTGAGAAATACCTGCTTGATAAAGGAGAATATCCGTTTACCGTTTCAAAGCCTTTTTACGATTCTCAGTTATCAGGAAAGGCAAGACAGGATTCACTGGACTTATTGACTCCGGTTTATCAGGGGAATAATACATATTTGGTCCGTAAAATTTTCAGGGAATCATTGCTACTATCCGATAGTTTAAAGTATTTTCTGTTTGCTGACCCTTTGTTTAATTTTGGATTAGGCAAGGAGAAGTCCGGGCCTGTGACCTGGATAAATACAAGAGGTTTCAGAGCCGGAGGCAGAATAGGAGAATTGTTTGCTTTTGAAACAGAGTTTTATGAAAATCAGGCAGTATTTAACAGTGCTATTGAAAATCATATCCGGAACTCCCATATTATTCCCGGTCAGGGTCTTGCAAAACCATACGGAACTAAAGGGTGGGATTATTCAAGTTCTTCCGGGTACATATCCTTCTCTCCTGTTATGGTTTTAAACGTACAGGCCGGATACGGGAAACAATTTATAGGAGATGGATACAGGTCCCTTATTCTTTCAGATGCATCTTTTTATTATCCATATGCTAAAATAACCTTATCCTTTAAGAATTTTATGTATTCATGGATGTTATCTTTATTGCAGGAGTATGATACAAGTAAGGTGGAAATGAATGATTTATTCTTCAGAAAAACATTTTCCACTCATTTAATTTCAGTTAATTTATTCCGTAAACTTCAAATTTCACTTATAGAATCAGAGATGCACAATAATCCTGATACGTTTGGAATTTTCAGATCCGACTGGAAATTATTCAATCCTGTCATGATGTTATACAGTCCCGACAATAAGATTCATACATTATGGGGTACAAACGTAAAATTTAACCTGACAAATAAATTATTAATATATAATCAATGGGCATTTGACAACTTAGCATCAGGAGAACCAGTTTATTCATCCGTACAGGCCGGATTCAAATATTTTGATGTACTGGGAGTCAAAGGATTGTTTGCGCAGGCCGAATTTAACCAGGTACAACCTAACACATATAAATCTTCGAATCAATTATTAAACTGGAATCATTATGGCGAATCTTTGGCTCATCCATATGGAGATAATTTTAAAGAAGAAGTGGTATTCCTGACATATTCCTGGCACAGATGGAAATTATCCAGCCAAACAAATTTAGTAAAACAATTATCCAATAATGCCGAAGATAAATACCCAACTACAACCGGGAAAATTCCTGGAATTCCGTATTATTCAGGCGGACAGAAACTTTATTGGGAAAACATTCAACTTAACTTATACCTGAATCCTAAAACATTGATGAACTTTTCATTAGGATATACATTTCGCAAGGAAGATTTGCCAGGGTCATTTACGACGATGAATTATTTATACTTTGCTTTTAGCACTTCGCTGGTGAATTTATACAACGATTTTTAGGTACCTTTTAAATTTTATTAAAACCCAAAAAAATATTTCTTATTCAAAAAAAATAATATATTTTTAACCTGAACTAAATATTAAATGCTATGGCAAAAGATAAAAGTCCAACCAAAGAAAAAAACAAAAAAGAACCCGAAAAAACTTTAAAAGAAAAAAGAGCAGCCAAGAAAGAAAAACGCGAACATAAGCGTGATTAATAATCAATTAATAGTGTTTCACACGGAAAATTTTTATATAACTGCCGGTTCTAAGCTGTCAGAAATAATATTGGCCAATCCTTATCTGATTCTGATGTTGGAGCATTTTGGAATAGAATTTCCAATTCAGGAAAAAACTATATCAGAAATTTGTAATGAAAGATCGATCAATACCGAGCTGTTTCTTACCTTCGCAAACCTTTATAATGGAAATAGCTATTCACCATCTGCCCAATTCTCGTTCAGTGATATTTATTCTATAATAAATTACCTGAAGCATAATCACAAATATTATATGGATGAGATTTATCCTGCTATAATGGAAAATATAAGACTAATGGGAAATTCCAATAATAGTAAGGAAATGAGTTTGGTAAGAGAATTCTTCGATACATATTTTAATGAAGTCAAAGAGCATCTTGAATATGAAAACACAATTGTATTCCCATATATGATGGATTTATACAATGAAATATACAATGCCTCTGCAAAAACAAAACAAAACATATATTCTGTAAAACATTACAAAGACCAACACGACGATATAGAAGAAAAACTGGATGATTTGAGAAATCTGATTATTAAATACCTGTCGAACCATAATGATCAAAGCCAGAGAAGAAGACTTTTGCTAAGTCTGTATGAACTTGAATTTGATTTAAATATTCATTCACAAATAGAGGATCTGATACTTATACCTTTGGTTGCCAGAGCAGAATCTCAACTATCCGGGATAAATTGAATAAAAATACCAATATTCTTATTATTGAAAATTCTTCAATTGTAATTGAAGGGTTAATTTCAATTTTTCATAAATCAGGATTAATCCCTACCCTCACCTTTGCTGAATCTCTGGATGAAGCAGAAGAAATTTGTCTTAAAGGGAAAATTGACTTGGTAATTATAAATCCTGTTCTGATTCAGAACAATATAAAAAAATTCAATTCCTTAAAGAATAATTTCGGGAGAATAAAATGGTTAGGCCTGATTTATAATTATTTCGATCAGAATTTGTTGTCTGTCTTTGATGCAATAATTACCATTTCAGACTCATCTGAAACTATAAGATCAACATTAACCAGGCTTAATAATACAGATGTTCAACATTTACAGACCGCCCAGGCCGATGTTTTAAGTGACAGGGAAACAGATGTGCTTAAACTGCTGGCTAAAGGTATGTCAAATAAAGAAATAGCGGACAGGCTAAATATAAGCATCAATACAGTTATAAGCCACAGAAAACGTATAACTGAAAAAACAGGCATTAAATCTGTTTCTGGATTAACCATATATGCCGTTGTGCAAAAAATCATCACAATAGATTGAAAAAATCATTATTAATTAGGATAAACAACTGTTCTAATCATATCTTTTAGGGATTTCAGACTTTTAATGTTATTAGTAAATTTGTTCTTATTAATTAATATAAAATAATGATAAGTAATAATCCCGGAAGTGATGACGGACAACTCTCCGGTCTTGCAAGCGGACAGTCAGGTGTAATAGAAAAGGTTGGCGGTCACGGTGCCTTTCGCAAAAGGATCACCGAAATGGGATTTGTTAAAGGAAAAACCGTTAAGGTAATTAAAAATGCTCCATTACAGGATCCAATAGAATATGAAGTAATGGGATATAATGTCTCTTTAAGAAGAAATGAAGCAAGACTTATAAATATAACTCCTGTTAATGGACATAATATCCCTGAAACAACAGCCTACCCGGTTACTTTTATTGAAAATATTATAAAAAAACCTGCTCCTGTTAAAGATAAAACTATTAAAGTGGCCCTTGTGGGAAACCCAAATAGTGGTAAGACAACATTATTTAATTATGCGTCAGGTTTACATGAAAAGGTAGGTAATTATGGCGGTGTTACTATTGATGCTAAAGAAGCAGGTATAAATTTCAATGGTTATTCTATAAACATTGTAGATTTACCTGGAACATATTCAATAACAGAATATACGCCTGAAGAACTGTTTGTAAGATCACATATCCTTAATGAAAAGCCGGATATTGTAATAAATGTGCTGGATGCATCAAATCTTGAACGTAATTTATTTTTGACCACTCAGCTCATTGATATGAATATTAAGGTAATAATTGCCTTAAATATGTTTGACGAGCTGACAGCCAAGGGTACTGTTCTTAAATATAAAGAACTGGGCCAGATGACAGGCATTCCCATTATACCCACAATTGCAGTGAAAGGTAAGGGTATTAATGAATTAAAACAGGAAATCATTGATGTCTTTGAAGATAAGGATCCATTTGTAAGATCAATACACATAAATTATGGAAGCTCCATAGAAAAGGCTATAAAAGGATTACAAAAATTAATAGAAGAAGATGTTGAGATAAGTCATTATGCTTCATCACGATATCTTGCTTTAAAATTATTGGAAAATGACCGTACAACATTAAATCAGCTAAAACATCTGAAAAATTATGATCAGATAGTTTATAAGAACCAAACGGAAATACAAAAACTTGAAAAAGAATACGATGAAAAATCGGAAACAATTATAGCAGATGCAAAGTATGGATTCATTGCCGGAGCTCTTAAAGAAACCATGATTGAAAATAAAGAACCGGGCCTTAATAAAAAATTTCAAATTGATGATATAATTACTCATAAGTATTTAGGGTTCCCTGTTTTTATCCTGTTTATGTGGATTATGTTTCAGGCAACATTTACCATTGGATCTTATCCTATGAAATGGATAAATACAGGGGTTGCTATCATTGGAAATATAATTGGGAACGTATTGCCTGCAGGAGCTCTTCACGATTTATTAATAAATGGTATAATTGCCGGCGTTGGGGGGGTAATTGTTTTTCTGCCGAATATCCTGATTCTTTTTTTCTTTATATCACTGATGGAAGATACCGGATATATGGCCAGAGTTTCCTTTATTATGGACAGGCTGATGCACACGATAGGCCTCCATGGTAAATCTTTCATTCCCTTACTTATGGGATTCGGCTGCAATGTACCTGCGATTATGGCAACACGTACACTCGAAAACAGGAAGGACAGGATGCTTACGATGCTTATAGCCCCATTTATGTCGTGCAGCGCACGTTTACCTGTTTATGTTTTGCTTATTTCGGCATTCTTCCCTAAAAACCAGGGTTTAGTACTATTCTCGATATATATAATTGGCATTATAATTGCTGTTCTTGTAGCCATAGTATTGAAAAAAACTGTTTTTTCAAAAAAGGAAGTACCATTTGTTATGGAACTTCCTCCCTACAGGATACCAACTTTTAGGAATACCACCGTACATATGTGGCATAAGGCAGTTCAATACATACAGAAAATGGGAAGTGTTATTCTTGTTGCTTCCATATTAATTTGGTCGTTAAGCTACTACCCCAGACATTCCAAATATCTTGCAGTATACGACTCTAAAATTCAGAAGGCAATGGCTAACACGCAGCTCAGCGATTCAGTGAAAAACGCACAGGTATTTCAGATAAATCTTGAGAAAGAAGCAAAAAGGCAGGAAAATACTTATATTGGCCATTTAGGTCATTTTATTGAACCTGCCATTAAACCTTTGGGTTTTGACTGGAAAATTGGGCTGAGCATTCTTTCCGGACTTGCAGCAAAGGAAATCGTAATAAGTACGATGGGAATACTTTACCAGGTAGATGTCAAAACTGAAAAAAATGCTGAAGGATTAATTAATAAACTCCGGAATCAGGATTATCAGTTTGGAATTAATAAAGGACATAAGGTTTTCACCCAGCTGGTTGCCTTTACATTTATGTTGTTTGTGCTTATATATTTCCCATGTGTTGCAGTAATTGCAGCAATTAAAAAAGAGTCGAACTGGAAATGGGCTGTTTTTACTATGGTTTATACCACTGCAATAGCATGGCTGGTATCATTTGCAACCTACCAGATTGGCAGCCTTATTGTTAATTGATTATTGATTATTGATTATTGATTTTAATGGTATCATGGAAAATTGATTATTGATTTAAAAAATTAAAAATGATACAAAACATAATTACATTAATTATAGTATTTTTGGCTTTGGCATACACAATACACCAGGTAATATCCGGGCTTTTATTGAAAAAAGCTTCCAAATGCGAAGGTTGCCCCGGATGCAGAATTAAAGAGAGTATTGTTGTAAGTCGAAAAGCATTTAATAACTAAGAATACACTATTGATTCAAAGAATAATATCAGGTTTTATTTGTTTATTTTTTATTGTTAATTCCAATGCCGGGAATAATATTAATTTTTATTACAGAATAGGCAGAAATCAAAATTCTTTTCTGGTAGTTGAAATAAATCCAAAAAATGCCGTTGTTAAATATGCTTCAGCGGACCGCAGACATATTACCCAATGTAAATACGACACTTTAATAAATTTAAACAATAAGTATAAAGGAAAATATTCGGAATTAACAAAAAAAAATAATTCTTATATACTTTCCCCTGGAAATATTAAATTAAAACAAGGTGAACCAGATTCAACGGATTTAAGATGTTTTAAATTATTTTATACAAGATATTTAAATGATAATCTGTTTAAATGTTTAGGATGGACTTGTTTAAATTTTGATGATACTAACCGACTGTTTATAAAGGATTGTTTTTCCCCTGACCCTGCTTTATTCTGGAATCAATATAATCAGATATTCGATTCATTATATAATATTTATACCTCAAAACAAATTACCAGGCATTTTGCAAATGTTAAAATACGCAAGGACCATTTAATTTTTAAAAACCTATATGAAAGCGATGACAGCATAGACATATGGAAAATATGGAAAATACTTTCTGAAGGTAAGCCTCAAAAGAACAGTATTTTACCATATTTGGCACAATACCCGTTTTCTGTATTACCCTTAACATTTTTCAATTTTGATGTTGCGGTATTAAGCACTCCATTTGTATATCCTTTAATAATTGGTGCTGAAAAATTCATAACCGGCAGAATTGATGCGGATAAAACCTATATCGTTAAATTTATCTCCTCAGACAAAAATTATAAATCTGTAGTTGTTAAAATAAGAAATTCAAGAATTATTGCCGGCAATTATGATTATATATTACCTTTTCACCTTGAAGATAAAATTCATTTTAAATAACTGGCTTTACTCCGGAGTAAAAATAATGCGAGGATCAGTAAGTTTAATTATTATGCTTTTATATGCTTTTTCCACAAACAGCATAGAAGGGCAGGTAAAAATTCCGGAATATTCTGTTGAGACGGGTACAGCTGTTTATTCCGGACAGCAGGTTCCATTCTGGCTTATGTCAAACCAGTACGGGCTGATAACACCTTATAGCCCAAACCAATGGATTATAGCAGGTACACAAACCTGTATTGATCCACAAAAAAAAATAGATTATGATTATGGCTTGGAATTGGTAAACAGATATTCAAATAATAATAATTTAATTCTTCAAAATGGATTTTCATACATTCAACAAGGTTATGGCAGGCTGAAGTTTTATTTTTTAAACCTGCAGGCAGGAGTTATAAAAGAACAATATGGAAATCAGGACAACAGCTTATCGAGCGGAGGTTTATACTGGTCAGGAAATGCCAGGCCTATGCCTAAGGTTATGATTCAGGTACCGGATTATACACCGGTCCCGTATACCGATGGATATGTTGAGTTTAAAGGTGGAATTGCACACGGATGGTTTGATAATAATGTGTTTAATAAAAATACATTCCTGCATCAGAAATATGTGTACGTACAATTTGGGGGAGATTTTCCTGTGAATATACATTATGGACTTCATCAGTTCACACAATGGGGAGGTACGGACAAAATAACAGGAGAAACAATGCCTCACAATCTGCAGGCTTTTGTCAATGTAATATTACTAAGACATTTGAACAAGCTTACTGAAAAGAGCCGTGGTTCGCGAAATTTTGGCGCAAATTTAAATTTTGGCAACATCAAAGTGGATATGTACTGGCAAACCCTCATAGAAGACGGTACAGGAATAGCTTTTGTAAATATAAGCGACGGGTTGTGGGGCATATCTATTCATAGTGATGAAAAAAAACACTTCATTAACAGGTTTGTATATGAATATATCAAAACCACTAACCAGAGTGGCACATATGATTCATTCTGGCTAATTAACGGAGTAAAATATTATAATCCTCCCCCAGGTTTGACAAATCCTGATACTTCCCATAATTATCACGAATCAGGTGGAAACGATAACTATTTTAACGGAGTTTATCATAATGGATGGACCTACCATCAGATGTGCATAGGAACCCCGCTGGTAACTTCTCCGCTGATAGCAAACGGAGGTTTAAGCAGTTATATAATAAATAATAAAATACAGGCAAACCACATAGGTATTGAAGGTGAATATAAATATTTCAATTATAAACTTTTATATACTTACATTATTAATTATGGAGTAAATACTACCTCTCCCGGAGTAAATGGTATTCCTATCAATTCATTTAACCCGCCCAGGACACAAAATTCGTTTTTACTAAAAACAACATTTTCAAATTTACTTCCATGGAAATTAATAATAGAAGTCAGTGCAGGTATTGACATGGGAAAAATGTACGGTAATAATACAGGCTTAATGTTCTCCCTGATTAAAAGAAGTTAAATTTTAATAATAAACTCAAAGAATTAATATACTTTTGCACAAAATTAAGCAAAGGGATTTGCAAAGTATTTTCCTGCCTGCCGCCTTCCATAAACTTAAATTAACATATTAGACAAAATGGGTAAAGCTCACGAAACATCAAATAAAAAAGAAGTACGAATAAAAAAAGAAAAGAAAAGGCAGGAAAAAGAAAAGAAAAGATTAACAAGAAAAGACGGCAAGGTTTCCAACAGTTTTGATGATATGATTGCTTATGTGGATGAGTATGGGAATATCACTGCTACACCACCGGACTTGTCAAGAAAAAAAATTATAAATCCCGAAGACATAGAAACAAGTATCCCCAGAAATGTAAACGATGACAGTAACGACCCCGTGAGGAAAGGAATAGTTACGTTTTTTAATGATTCAAAAGGTTTTGGTTTTATTAAAGATTCTGTTACCCATGAAGACTTCTTTGTTCATATTAACGGGTTGACAGAAACAATCAAAGAAAACAATAAAGTTACCTTTGAAATTGTAAAGGGGCCTAAAGGACCCAATGCAGTAAATGTAAAAATCGACAGGGAATAATTGGATTTATTCCATAAGAATTGTAACTTTATTTAATGTTCTGAAAAGACATAACATCTTCATTATGTTTAATATATTTAATAAACCTTATCCATTTAATGATGACTTAAAGCATAGTACCAAAATAATATTTTTTACAAGCATAGGAGTTTTTCTCTTTCTACTTCTTTTTCAGCCATTTGACATAAATACCCTTGCTGTTAAACCAAAATTCCAGCTAATAATAGGATTTGCATTAGTAACTTTTTTGGCGTTAAGCTTAAACTTATTAATATTTCCAAGTTTATTCCCCAAAATTTTTTATTCTGCTAAATGGAACATAAAAAAAGAAATAATCTGGAATTTATGGATACTGTTTACAATACTTGCCGGTTATTTTTTCCTTAATAATAATTTAGGTGTAATGAAATTTGGTTTTAACCTGGTAATAAAGTTGGTATTAACAGCAGTTATACCAATAACCGTATTAATAATTGTTAATCATAATAAAATTTTACGGTCGCACTTAAAATTAGCTGATGAATTAAGTAAGAAACTAAAAGATAATAAGTTAATCCAGGAAAAGGTAGTATATTTTGATTCGGATTACCAAAAAGATAGTTTGGCAATAAAATTAAGCTTACTGATGTTCATCCGTTCAGCAAACAATTATATAGAAGTTTTCTGGAAAGAAGGCGATACAATTAAAAACAAAATGGTAAGATGCAGTATGATTCATGCAGAAGAAATCCTCAAGGAGTATAAATTCATTTTTAAATGTCACCGTTCATATCTTATTAATGTAAATTATGTAGAAAGAATTGAGGGTAACCTCCAGGGTTACAAGATATTCTTTGATAATATAAATTTCCCGGTTCCGGTATCAAAAAATTCAGTTGTCAGGTTACAGGAACTTATTTAGTTCTTATCCTGTACAATTTCTCAAAATTTTAAGCCACTCTTTAAATGCCTGGGCACCTAAATAGATTAATTTGGTCCCTAAAAGATATTTCTGCACCTTTATTACCATCCTTAAACCTAATTTCTACAGTTGGTAAAAGTTTACTGTAATTTTATATATATATATATAATATAATAATTATGGAAACTTTTAAAATAGGAGACCTCCGGTCCCGGTTACCAATAGTACAGGGAGGCATGGGAGTGGGTGTTTCTTTATCAGGATTGGCCTCTGCAGTTGCTAACGAAGGTGGAATAGGTGTTATTTCTGCAGCAGGAATCGGCATGAATGAACCGGATTATAATAAGAATTTCCGGGAAGCAAATAAAAGAGCTTTAAAGAAAGAAATAATAAATGCAAGACTTCTTTCCAATGGTATAATAGGAGTTAATATAATGATGGCTCTTACAGATCATGAAGATCTTATAAAAGTAGCACTTGAAGAAAAAATTGATCTTATAATTATGGGTGCAGGCCTGCCACTTAAAATACCTGCTATGATAAATGATGCCGGTTATAAAAATCACAATACAAAACTGGTTGTGAAGGTATCTTCCGGCAAAGCCGCCAAGCTTATTTTCCAGTACTGGCTTAACAAGTATAATATTATTCCTGATGCAGTGGTTGTGGAAGGTCCATTGGCTGGCGGACATCTGGGTTTTAAAAGAGATGAGCTTATCGGAGAACTTGTACCTCTGGATAAATTAATTGTAGAAACGGTAAATGAAATAAAAGTTTTTGAAGAAAAATTAGATAAAGAAGTGCCCGTTATTGCAGCCGGAGGTATATATACAGGTAAGGATATTTACAATATAATGCAGTCAGGGGCTAAAGCAGTGAAATTAGGAACCAGGTTTGTTACAACATATGAATGTGATGCTTCCATAGAATATAAAGAATCCTATATTAATTGTAAGAATGAAGATATTGTTATAATTAACAGTCCTGTAGGTTTACCCGGAAGAGTAGTAAGAAACGGTTTTGTAGACCAAATCATGGCGGGTAACACTAAACCATTTAAATGTGTCTGGAATTGTTTGTCGCCTTGTAATTATAAGGAGGCACCATATTGTATTGCTAAGGTTTTACATAATTCGGCCAAAGGAATTATGTCCGACGGTTTTGCTTTTGCAGGTGCCAATGCATTTAAAGCTACAAGAATCCAATCGGTTGCCGAATTGATAAATGAGTTGGTGAGAGAGTACAACCTGGAAGAAATTGATGCCAATGCATCAGTTAATCAAATATTTAAATATAATTATAAATAAAACATCCTTAATGATTAAAAATAATATGGAAAATTCATCAACAACAGACAGATCCTGGGAAAAAATAGTAATGAATTATAACCAACCCAGTTTAAGAAAAAGTATATGGCAAATATGTAATTCATTAATACCATATCTTATACTGTGGTTTTTAATGTACAAGAGTTTACAGTATTCCTATTTGTTAACTCTTGCGCTGGCAATAGTGGCATGTGGCTTTCTTATACGCATGTTTATTATTTTTCATGATTGCGGTCACGGGTCATTTTTTAAGAATAAAAGTGCAAATGAAATTGTTGGAATGATTATGGGGATTTTTGCATTTACACCATATACCAAATGGCATCATGAACATAAAATACATCATGCAACATCGGGCAACCTTGATAAACGGGGCATAGGTGATGTATGGACATTAACAGTGGATGAATATTTGAATTCTTCAAAATGGAACAAATTATTATACAGGTCATTCCGCAATCCTTTCCTGATGTTTACATTAGGACCAATACTTATTGTATTTTATCAAAACAGGGTCACTAAGCCTACCATGTCGTCAGGGGAAAAGAATAATGTTTATTTCACTAACATTATGATTCTTTTAATTTCTGTAATTATGAGTCTTATAATTGGGGTAAAAGCATATCTTCTTATTCAGGTACCTTTAATTTTAATGGCACATTCAATGGGATTATGGTTATTTTATGTTCAGCACCAATTTGATGAAGTTTCCTGGGAGCGGACTAATGGTTGGGATTATAAAAATGCTGCAATCAATGGAAGTTCATTTCTTAAGCTGCCGGTTATTTTTCAATGGTTTACAGGTAATATTGGGTTTCACCATGTTCATCACCTGAGTTCAAGGATTCCCAATTATAATTTATCAAAATGTCATTACGAAAACGATATGTTCAAAGATGTAAAACCAATTAAATTGTTTTCGACCTTTAGAACCTTACACCTGAATCTATGGGATGAGGTAAACCGTCAGATGATAAGTTTCAGGAAACTATCCATTCAGAAATAAAATAACATTGAAATAAAAGGCTCACCAAACTTAAAAAAGGCCGCACTAAATAAAAGTGCGGCCTTTGTAATAAATGTCCTATATAAAATAAATACTAAACCAGTTTTACATTTACGGCATTTAACCCTCTTTTACCTTCCTGAAGATCAAAAGTTACTTCATCATCTTCTCTTATTTCATCATTGAGTCCGGATACATGCACAAAATATTCTTTTTCTGTGGAACCGTCCTTTATAAATCCAAAACCTTTGGATTCATTAAAAAATTTTACTTTACCTTTATTCATTGTTATATTAATTAATTTGGCGCAAGGTACATAATGTTTTTATTAAATTAACAGATATTGAAATAATTCTGTGTCACTAATTGAATAATAATATTTAAAGTTGTTATTATTGGAATAAATTTAACAAAAACCAATTGTTTGTAATTTTGTTTAAAACAATTAACAGCTTACAGAGTTTATAATCAAACAACTTTAATTTAAATGTCAGGCAGTTCAAGTTTAAGAAAATCATTACCCGAAGTATTTTCATCTGTCAGAATCCCACATAATGGGAGCATATGGAAAAAAATGCTTGCCTTTTTCGGACCGGCATATATGGTTAGCGTAGGCTATATGGATCCCGGGAACTGGGCAACAGACATAGCCGGTGGCAGTGAGTTTGGCTATAAGCTTATATGGGTGCTGCTTATGTCCAACATAATGGCAATTTTATTACAAAGTCTGAGCGCCAGGCTTGGTATTGTGCGCGGACTCGATTTAGCCCAGGCCTCAAAAGAATCCTATCCTCCATTTGTCAATTTAATTTTATATATTCTGGCCGAAATTGCTATTGCCGCATGCGATCTTGCCGAAGTGCTTGGTATGGCAATTGGTCTGCAGTTGTTATTTGGTATTCCACTGGTATGGGGTGTTTGTCTCACCTTCCTTGATACCTTTTTATTATTACTGTTAATAAATAAGGGCATGCGTCTTATGGAGGCATTTATTCTGGCTCTTATTGCAATAATCGGATTAGCGTTTCTTATAGAAGTAATCCTGGCTAAACCACATATGAGTGAAATTTTAACGGGTTTTATCCCAGGCATACCTAACCTTTCTGCCTTGTATATTTCAATAGGCATAATTGGTGCTACGGTGATGCCTCATAATCTTTACCTGCACTCTTCGCTTGTACAAAGCCGAAAATTCAAAAAAACAGAAACAAAAATACTGGAAGCTATACGTTATAATTTTATGGATTCAATGGTTGCCCTCAACATTGCTTTTTTTGTAAATGTGTCTATATTGATTCTTACCGCAGCTACCTTTTATAAGATTGGCATGTACGGGGTATCTGAAATAAATGATGCTTATAAGTTCTTACAACCCTTACTAGGCACAAGGTGGGCACCAATTTTATTTGCCATAGCACTTATTGCCTCCGGGCAAAGTTCTACATTGACCGGTACCCTGGCTGGACAAATTGTTATGGAGGGGTATCTGAACCTGAGAATACAACCCTGGATAAGAAGGATGATGACCCGTCTGCTGGCTATCATACCTGCTGTTTTGACTATAGTTTTTCTTGGGGAACAATATACCGGCAAATTACTGGTTTTAAGCCAGGTGATTTTAAGTATGCAACTTGGTTTTGCTGTTATACCACTTATACATTTTGTAAGTGATAAGCAAAAGATGGGAAAATTTGTAATCGGAAAATATTTAAAAGCAGGGGCCTGGTTAGTTGCTGCTATAATAGTGGTCCTGAATGTCAGGTTGGTGCAGCAGGTTATCGGTGACTGGCTCGGCACATCCAAAAACCCCCTTATTATTTGGTTAACAGTTATTCCTGCAGCATTGGGAGCAGGCCTGCTTTTAATCCTGATAACTTTCCGACCGTTTATGCAAAAACTGATAACCAGGACTATACGTTCTCCACACAGAGCTCCTGAACTTGGAGATATCACTACCAAGACTGTTTATTCCCGTATAGCCATAGCTCTTGATTTCAGTAATGTGGACAGTGAAGTTATACGTCACGCACTCTCTATAAGCAAAACAGGAAGCAATATCCTTATAATTCATATTGTAGAAACAGCAGGTGCTTTAATACTGGGGAACGAAATAGATGATTTTGAAACTCACCTTGATAAAACAATTTTAGATAAATATCAGTCATTTATTCAGGAACAGGGTTTTGATACAACGGTTGAACTTGGTTTTGGAAATGCGAAAAACAGCATCCCTAAAATTGTTAATGAGTATAAAGCCGACTTACTGGTTATGGGGGCACACGGACATGCAATGTTAAAAGACATTATTTTTGGGACTACGGTTGACAAGGTACGTCACAGGGTAAACATCCCTGTATTCATAGTAAGGAAGATGAAATAAATAATATAAATTTCTGATTTCAGATCACTTGTTATTGCAGCACTTAAGAAATATGTACTAATACACATCCCTGAATATTTTCCTGTAGTGGTAGCCATAAATGCTGTATGTTACGGCCAGTATAAATGACTGTGGCTTGTTGAATAAACTCCAGAATAAAAGTTTCCAGTAATATTTACGGTTTTTCATTAATATTCCTAAATATAAAATAGTTTTAATCAAGGCAATAACCTCAGTAAAATCAGGTAGTTTAATTGCCCTGTATGGGGGATTGTATTGTTTTAAAAATAATTTAACTCTCGTATAGTATGATTTACTGGAATAAATATCGTGAATTATTTTCTGGTAACCTTTCAGTAATGTTCCTTTGTCCATCACCGGTACAAAATTTAAAGAATAGTCGGTATTGTCCCCTGAGGATTTATCAATAATTCTGCCTTCTTTATTTAAGCGCTGGTACAATTTTGATAATCGCGGGGCATTAAGCAAACCCACCATAGCTGAAATAATACCACTTTTTTGAATAAAATCAATTTGCCGCTGAAAAATATTCTCAGGATCGCTGTCGAACCCTACAATAAACCCAGCCGTAACTTCCATGCCATGCTGCTGTATAGAATTAACACAACTTATAAGGTCACGGTTATTGTTTTGAACTTTATTACATTCTGTAAGGCAATTTTCGTCTGGTGTCTCTATCCCAACAAAAACCTTATTAAAACCTGCATTTACCATCATATCCATTAACTCTTCATCGTCAGACAGGTTGATGGAGGCTTCGGTACAAAAAACAAAAGGATAACCATTATCTTTCATCCACATGACTATTCTAGGTAATATCTCAGTTTTAAGTTTATTTTTATGTCCTATAAAATTATCATCCACAAAAAATACACTTCCCTTCCAACCTAATTTTAACAATTTGTCCAGCTCAGAAATTAATTGATCAGCTGTTTTTGTACGAACCTTATGCCCAAATAAAGCAATAATATCGCAAAATTCGCAGTCAAAAGGGCAACCTCTTGAATACTGGATTGCAACAGATGCATATTTATTAAGCTTTAAAAGTGAATAATCAGGAATAGGCGTAGATGTTATTTCTGCAAACTTGTCCGATTTATATATTTTTTTTGCAATGCCATTTTTCAAATCTTCTATAAACAAAGGAAGGGTAAGTTCTGCTTCATTCAGTATAAGGTGGTCAACCCCGGTAAAATGTTCATATTCCTCGGTAAATAATGGTCCGCCGGCAACTGTTACCTTTTGCAGGTTTTTGCACCTCAGTAAAATTTCATCGACTGATTTTCTCTGAACTGCCATTGCACTTATAAAAACAAGATCGGCCCAAAGAATATCCCTGTCATTCAAATTTGAAACATTAAGATCAATTAGATTTTTACACCAGTTTTCAGGTAGCAAGGAAGATACAGTAACCAAACCCAAGGGTATTATTGCCGCTTTCTTTGAAATAAATTTTAAAGCGTACTTAAAACTCCAATAAGTATCAGGATATTTAGGATAAACTAATAAAACATTCATCTGGAAATAATTTTAACAAAAGTGGTTTAAAAACACATTTGAAATGAGGGAGTAAAATTATTTCCTAATCAATTATTATCCAAATAAAAGGGATATACAGATATATTTTAGGGTTGAAAACCTGATATCTATGATTACAATTCCAGGTTTATGTCATGCAGTTCGTTCCATGGAAGTCCATACAAATTTAAAGCTTCCATAAACGGATCAGGATCAAATTCCTCAACATTAAATACACCGGGTTTCTTCCATAATCCTTTTAAATACATCATTGCTCCTATCATAGCCGGAACACCTGTTGTATAACTTACTGCCTGAGTGCCGGTCTCCTTGTAAGCCGCTTCGTGACTGCAGTTATTGTAAACATAATAGGTTTTTTCCTTACCATTTTTAAGCCCTCTTATTCTGCATCCTATTGAAGTTAAACCCTTATAATTCTCACCTAAATCACCAGGGTCAGGCAAAACTGCTTTTAAAAACTGGATTGGAATTATTTCCGTCCCATTATATAAAACCGGATCAATCCGGGCCATCCCTATATTTTGTATAACCCTCAGATGAGTAAGATATTCCTGTCCAAAGGTCATCCAGAATCGTGCTCTCACCAGCGAAGGAAAATGTTTTACAAGCGATTCCAGCTCTTCGTGGTAAATTAAATATGATTCTTTGGGCCCTATTTCCGGGTAGTTAACAGGCTGATGAATCTGATGGGGCTGGGTTTCTATCCATCGACCATTTTCCCAGTATTTACCCTTTTGAGTTACTTCCCGGATATTGATTTCAGGATTAAAGTTTGTTGCAAAGGCCTTACCATGATCTCCCGCATTGCAATCCACAATATCCAGATATTTAATTTCATCAAAATGATGTTTTGCGGCATATGCAGTATATATTCCTGACACCCCGGGATCAAAGCCACAACCAAGGATAGCTGTTATTCCTGCCTCCGAGAAACGTTTGTGATAATCCCATTGCCATTTGTACTGAAACTTCGCTTCATCTTTTGGTTCATAATTGGCAGTATCGAGGTAACTTACCCCGGTAGCAAGACAGGCATCCATAATGGTAAGGTCCTGATAGGGCAATGCAACATTTACTACAATATCCGGTTTAAAATTATTGATGAGATTTATAAGTTCAGGTACATTGTCTGCATCAACCGATGCTGTTTTTACGAGGTTATTACCAATCGATTGTGCTATTTTATCACATTTTGCCTTTGTTCGGCTTGCCAACATAATATCTTTAAAAATATCAGTATGCTGGGCTATCTTATGCACCACAACTGTACTTACACCACCGGCTCCAATAATTAATACTCTTCCCATAGTTTGGCATTTAAATTAAAGCTTTTAATTTTCTATAATTATCCTTTTCTGCTCACCTGATTTCTTACTTACATACTTATATACAAATGAACAAAAATAATTTGAAATGCAGGTAGCCATTAAAGCGCTTTATATTAAGCAATTGTTAAATTAAGCATTATAATATTTACCTTGCCAGGTGTCTTTCTCTTCAAGGCGTTTTTCAAGTTTATCGAGAAGATGGTTCGTTCTTAATAAACCCCATCCGGGACCTGCAAGAAAACGGGGTGGTACCTCTGCAGTGAACCTTTCAATTACAAATTCAGGATTAAGTTTTTCAAGAAAAGATATAAAAAATTCTATATATTCTTCAAGGGTAAAAAGCTGGAAATAATTTGGATTTTGCTTGTATTGCTCAGCCATTAAAGTATTTTTGATTATCTGCAACTGGTGAAATTTTATATTGTTTAATGGTAACTGGTTAATAATTGTTACCTGGTCAAGCATTTCCTGCCGGGTTTCACCCGGTAGTCCGAAAATGAAATGTGCCCCTGTTTTTATACCTCTGTCAGAAGTTTCCTTTATTAACCTTACACTATCCTCAAAGGTGTGTCCCCTGTTTATATTTTTCAATGTAACATTATTACAGGTCTCTACTCCATATTCAATAATGATGTAATAATTTTTGGATAATTCCCTGAAATATTCCAGTTTTTCCTCATCAACACAATCGGGCCTTGTACCTATCACCAACCCTATTATTCCAGGTACCGAAAGTGCTTCAGAATAAAATGATTTCAGCTTATGTAAAGGAGCATAAGTATTTGAATATGGCTGAAAGTATGCCAGAAATTTAGTTGCCCGTCTGTAACGGTTTGCATGAAATTCAATACCTTCCTCTATTTGTTTCTTAATTCCTTTATATGGCTGGTTATAGGAAGGATTGAATGCATCGTTATTACAATATGTACAGCCTCCCTTTCCTTTTGTACCATCACGGTTTGGACAAGTAAAGCCCGCATCTATCGTAACTTTTTGCACACGATCCCCATAAGCTTTTCGAAAATATTCTGTATAACTGTTAAATCGTCTGTTATGTCCCCAGTGATACATATAATTGACTATTGACTATTGATTATTTACTATTGATTTACTTCCACCACTTTATCAAGATTTACGTACCATATAAAACCTTCAACTTTTTCATAATTCATTAGCCGGAGATATTTCATATAATTTAAAACCTGCTTTTTATGAGAGTCATTTTCAACAGTACCAAATTTATAATCTATAACCACTGCTTTATTATTTTTGATCAGAACTCTGTCGGGCCGTAATGTAGAACCGTTTTCCAAAAGTATACCTGCTTCCTTTAATATATCCCAATCCTCAGAAAACCATTGTTTAATATTATCATTATTTAATGCCCTCCTAATCAAAACTGTCAGCGGCTTAATATCACCCTCTGAAATTTTACCTTCATAAAGCATATCATGTAATGCAAAATCTATATCTGTGGTATAATTAATACGCTGAAAAATTTCATGCATTACCTTACCTGCATTAATTTTTGAAATAAGCCTTATATTATCATCAATAAAATACTCTTCAGCCTGAATAACCTGATGCGCCACTCTGGAAATATCGCCTGAAATATAATCAGTCTTGTCAATATTTATGTTGTGTGTTACCTGGGTATTAACACTTGATTTATGTATAAGGTTCCCGTAAATAAATGTTTTTGTTGTTTCGTCCCAAAAATCACTAAAGGATATTAACGGATAACCCTTTTGGCCTTCAATATTGTTAACAGCTTTAAGTGAAAGGTTTATTAACTTTCCTGCATTGTTACTTACTGAATCTTTGGACGATTCAGGAACTAATATATACATGCCTTCTATTGCCCTTGTAAATGCAACATATAAAAGATTAAGGTTGTCAATCAAAGAAAGAGCTTTTTCTTTAAAATAATCCTTATAAAAAACAGTATTTTGAAGACCTTTTGATATACTGACAGGAATAATTTCCAAATCATTAAATGGTTGGACCTTAGTGCTGCACCATAGAATATCGCTGTTATACCCTGATTTCATAATAGCCCAGTCTGCAAATGGAATAAAAACTATTCTGAATTCCAATCCCTTGGCAGTATGAAAAGTCATTAACCTGATGGCATCCTGCGACTGTGGCATATTTATTACCTGTTTATCCTTATTTTCATCCCACCAAAGCAGGAAGGAGCATATATCAGGTGGTTCCTTACGTGAATATTCCTGTAACATGTCCTGAAATGCAAGAATAAAGGTTAATTCACCTTCTAATTCTGTTAGCCTGAAATGATCTATAACTTTATTCGCAAGCTCATAAACGGCATATTTTCTTAACTGTTTATTTTTAAAAAAATCATCCAGTTCCAGCAAACCAAAAATGTTCCCTTTATTAATAAAGCAGTCATTTGAAAACTTATTACCATAGTCAGCTGCATTGATATATTCAATATACTCATAGAATAAAAATATCCTGTTCAAATGATCAATCGGGGCTAATATAAATTTAAATACAGATATAATCCACTTAACAATTTCGGAGTTTCTTAATAATAAAGAATCATTGGAGATAACATCATAACGTACATTTTTTTGTTCTTTCTGGCACCTGGAAAGATATTCGGATATTTTATTGGCTTCACTGCGCGTCCGAACAAGAATGGCCATATCACTAAGGAGGTAGCCTTTTTCCTGAAGCTGTTTTATCATAAGTGCTACTCTCGACATCGATATTTCATCGAATTTCAGGTCATTATCTTTTTCATCATTAATAAAATCAATCCTGACCATCCCCTCAGGTTTTGATTTATTCTCAGGTACCATCTGCTTAAAGTTGTTATATGCCTCTGACAGCAATTGTTCAAAGTCATCGGTCCCGTTCAATACATTGTCTTCATTGTCCGATCTGAACTGATTTAATAATATATCTACAGCGTTCCTGAAAAAAGTATTGTTAAAACTCACTACCGGGTAACTGCTTCTCCAATTATAATACAGTGGAATTTCCTTAACAGGGAAAGGATGTACATCCTCAAAAATTTTACCTGAAAGAATAGTCCAGTCACTATTCCTCCATCTGTATATAGATTGTTTTACATCACCTACAATCCAGTTTGAATTGCCCTCACCCAGACTATTCAGCACTAATGGTTTAAAATTTTCCCATTGCAGTTTAGAGGTATCCTGAAATTCGTCAATCATAAAATGCCTTATAAAGGTACCTGTTTTTTCATAAAGAAAAGGGGCATCAGAATTGCCTATCAGAAGGTTAAGAAAGCGGGAAGCATCTGATAAAACAAAAATATTTTTTTCATTTGAATACGTTCGTATACTTTGTAATAAATCTGATACAACTCCCAGTATATAAATATTTTTTTGAACTTCAAGGGCAGTCTGGTAAACAGGATAATTATTAATATAAAGATTTGTAATCGCACCCAATATATTATTTAATCCACTATTATAGGCGGATTCAATATCCTTATGTTTTAATTTGTCTGAACCAAGCCACTGATCAATGTTATTGTGGTGGTTATATATAGTTTTGGAAATATCCAGTCCATTAAATTTTTCTTTTTGGGAAATATTCTCAAAAAATTTCCCGATTGATCTTGATCTTCCTTTAAAATCTTCTGTAATTAGATTGTATTCATTTATAATTTCTAAGGCTTGCTTACCTCTGCTGTTTAATTCAAATTCAAATTTACCGGTGATGTACGACAACTTTTTATTAAAATTATCAAGGAACTCCTTATTGGTCATTTTTTCAATTAACTGACTTCCCAATTCGTTAAATTTTTCTTTAAAAACCTCATTGCCAATAAATTCAATGTCATGCTTTATGTTCCATCCTGACCCTTCAACTATACGCAATTCAGCAAATTTTACAAGCCAATTTTTTAATGTTAAATTAGAGTCGAGATCATAAATCATCTGATCTATTGACATATTCAATATTTTTTTCTGATCCAGCTCAATTTCAAAACCTCTGTAAAAACCTGCTTCTCTTGCAAATGCCTTTAATATGCGTTGAAAAAAACTATCAATTGTAAGAATCGAAAAATGGGAATAATCATGTATAATGCTGGTCAGAATAAATGAAGCCCGTTCTCTCAGTTCGGTTTTGGTAAGTTTAAACCTTACCATTAGCTCATCAGTGTAGTCTGTATATTTATCTTTTGCAAGTTTATCAAGTTCGGACAATATACGTCCCTTCATTTCTGCAGTTGCCTTGTTTGTAAAAGTAACTCCAAGAATACGACGATAGTTGTCAGCATCAGAAAATAATAAATTTATATATTCCCTGGTTATGGTAAATGTTTTGCCTGAACCAGCTGAGGCTCTGTAAATAGTTAAACCTGACAATGAATTATTATTAATTTATTAAAAGTAAAAATAAAATTAACTTTGGAGAATTAACAAAATAAATATTAACTAAGTACTAAGCCCCAAGTAACTAATAACTTATGGAAGAAAAACTGAAAGCTTTTGAACGACTGCTTAACATTATGGACCAGTTGAGAGAAAAATGTCCCTGGGATAGAAAACAAACCATTGAAAGTCTCCGCCAGCTAACAATTGAGGAAACATATGAACTGGCAGAAGCTATAGCAGACAATAACATGACAGATATTAAGAAGGAATTGGGTGATTTATTGTTACATATAGTTTTTTATTCAAAGATAGCATCAGAAAACATGGATTTTGATATGTCAGATGTGATTAATTCTTTATGTGAGAAATTAATATTCCGTCATCCTCATGTTTTTGGAGATATACAGGTAAAAGATGATCAGGAAGTTAAAAATAACTGGGAAAGCTTAAAAATCAAGGAAGGAAACCGTTCCGTTCTCTCCGGAGTACCCAAATCCTTACCTCCTTTGGCTAAGTCATTGAGGATTCAGGACAAGGTGAGATCTGTAGGATTTGACTGGGATCAGCCTAATCAGATTTGGGACAAGGTTAAAGAAGAAATATCAGAACTTCAGAATGAAATGGATAAAAATAATATTAAAAGGATGGAATCGGAATTTGGTGATGTACTTTTTTCACTTGTAAATGCAGCGCGACTGTACAATATAGATCCCGAAATGGCCCTGGAACGCACCAACAAGAAATTTATAAAACGATTCAATTATCTTGAAGAGCAAACCATTAAAAAAGGAAGGTCACTTCAGGAAATGTCGCTTGATGAGATGAATATTTTCTGGGAAAAGGCAAAGGATTTTGACGAGCCAATATAAAATTTAAAGCTTTATAATTTTATATGGTTTCTTCCTCTTCTTCTTCTTCTTCAAATTCATCATCTTCTTCCTCTTCAATCATTTCATCATGTAAGGCAGCCATTTTAAGAGCAGTGACAGCAGCTTCTATTCCTTTGTTTCCTAATTTTCCTCCGGATCGTTCTTTAGCCTGATCAAAATCATCTGTGGTTAACAAACCGTAAATTACAGGAATATTATATTCCAGTCCTACACTTGTAATACCCTGAGTAACACCCTGGCAAATGTATTCAAAATGAGGAGTTTCACCACGTATGACTGCTCCCAGGCATATAATGGCATCTACGGCTGTATATTCGGCCATGAACTGGCTTCCAATGGAAAGTTCGAAGCTTCCGGGTACCGATTTCACAATGATATCTTCTTCAAAAACATCATTATTAACCAGAGTATCATAGGCACCTTCAAGCAAACCGTTTGTAATTTCAGAATGCCACTCGGATACTACTATTCCAAATCTGAAACCTTCTCCTGACGGAACATTGTCCGGATTGTAATCTGATAAATTTTTTAAATTAGATGACATAGTTAATTGATTATTGATTATTGATTATTGACAATTTATAATTGATTTTATTTGTATTGTCGATTACACCTGATAAAATTATTGATTTTAATGGTATCATAGAAAATTGATTATTGATTATTGATTTTTAAGTTATTGTCGATTTCCCATGACGAAATTATTGATTTTAATGGTATCATGGAAAATTGATTATTGATTATTGACAATTTATAATTGATTTTATTTGTATTGTCGATTACACCTGATAAAATATTGATTTTAAAGGTATCAGGTATAATTGACAATTTATAATTGATTTTTAAGGTATTGTCGATTTCCCATGATGAAATTATTGATTTTAATGGTATCAAGGAAAATTGATTTAAATTATTTTGGGATATCCCTGTGCTTTAAGGAAACAATTAATTCGGTGCTATTATTATATTTTATCAAATGATTATATAATCGTTCAGCTGAATACACTGATCTGTGCTGACCACCTGTGCAACCAAAATTAATCATTAAATTGGTAAAACCCTTATTCAGGTATTTATTAATTGATTGTTCAACCAGGGCCAGCACATGAGTAAAAAACTGTTCCATTTCAGGCTCATTGTCAAGAAATTTTTTTACCTCAGAATCTTTCCCTGTAAGATTTTTATATTGTTCATATCTTCCAGGGTTGTGAATACACCTGCAATCAAATACAAAACCACCCCCATTAACCGGATCATCGGCAGGTATGCCACGTCTGTAGGAAAAACTGTTTATATTTATATGTAATAATAAATGTTTTTTGGCAAGGTGCCTTATATAATCTGATTCTGCCAGATAATTCCACACTTTTGTAAGTTCGGGAAGTTCAACAGGCAGATCCGTATTATCAAGCAACCATTCGAGATTGTTTAATGCTGATGGTATACTTTCCAGAAACAATTCCTTACGTTCATACAATCCCCGGAAACCATAGGCACCCATAGCCTGCATAAGACGAATATAAACATATCCGTAATAGTGAGAAAGAAATTCCGAACGTGAAAAATGTATATGAGTTGACAGTTCAGAAAGATAAAAATCAAGGAGTTCTTCCCTCAACTCTGCAGGTAATCTTGTTTTAGCTTCAAACAATATTGATGCAATGTCATATTGTAATGCGCCTTTTCTTCCTCCTTGATAATCGATAAAATATGGCTCTCCATTTACGAGCATAATATTTCTGCTCTGGAAATCCCGGTAAAGAAAATAATTACTATCTGCCTGTATTAAGTAATCTATAAAGGTATTAAAATCATTTTCAAGGTTTTGTTCATTAAAAGGTACATTTGCCAATTTAAGAAAATAATATTTAAAATAATTTAAATCCCACAACATAGATTGTTTATCAAACGAATACCTTGGATAGCAATTATCATAATTCAACCCTTCGCCACCCTTTATCTGAAAACATGGGAGTAATTTAATGACTTTCCGGTAAACATTTAATACTTCATCGTTTATTACCTCGGGAAAATCATTTTTATTCAGGAAATTTAAAAGGGAAATATCACCTAAATCCTTCTGGAGGTATATGTTATTGTCCAGATCTTCTATTACAATAGTTGGTACAGGCAAACCTTTGTCCAGAAAATGTCTTGTGATATAGGTAAACGCTTTGTTTTCATTATAATCCTCATTGTAAACTCCAATTAAACTGTTGTCATTGTTTTTTAATCTGTAATATTGTCTGTTGGATCCCGAATAAGGTAGTTTGACAATAGAATCAGGGTCTTCGCCTGCATATAATTTAAAAAGACTGCTTAATTGTATATTGATTAAATTATTTTCGACCATTAATAATAAATATTTATTCAAAGAAAAGAATATTCATAGTATTTTCCAATGCAAAATGCATTTGTTGATTAATAGATATTTCGATATTTTTTATAACTTTGGTTAAGACACAAATTAGCTAATAAGATGCGACTGGAAATATACGGAGTCAACAATCTGAACTTTGTCGAGTTAAATATTACAGGAGATGCCGATTCATTCCGTCAGTGTGATAAAGATTCAAAATACATTGATACAGAAGTATATAATTTATTTTCTGAGTGTTTTGAAAAAAGCAGTAACCTGTATGATTATTTTGGCCCCACTAAATTTAATTCGAGGAATATAGTTATTCTGTTAAATGAACTAAACAAACATTTAGAAAAAATTAATAAAATAGATAGTTTCGAAAACTTTATCGATTTTACAGGTGATAAATTCCTGGGATCCAATTTTGTTATTGAATTAGAAAAATATGATAAAAACTGGAGATTAAACTGGGAATTATACCAGGGAAAATTAGTGATTATTAATCAACAGTTGATTGAATTGATAAATTCTTGTATTTCTGAAGACAGAACCCTTTGGCTTATTGGCTACTAAATAATTACTGGTGACTGATTAATGTATATTAATTATCAGTATTATTTTTTAATATTCTTTCTCCGAATATTTTACTTCCTATTCTTACCATTGTACTGCCCTCCTCTATTGCTATTATATAATCAGAGGACATTCCCATTGATATTTCATTAAATGATTGTTTATTGATTAATCCGCTGGTTTTAACACTATTAAACAATCTGTAGAGGTGTTTAAATTCTTTTCTAATTTGTGATTTATTTTCAGTCAAAGTTGCCATACCCATTAAACCACAGATTTTAATGTTGTTTAACTCTTTAATTGAATGAGATTCAAGAAGCTGATATAATTCACTTTCGCTAAATCCGAATTTTGTTTCTTCTTCTGCAATATGTACCTGTAATAAACAATTGATTACCCTGCTATATTTAATGGCCTGCCTGTTAATTTCCTCCAGTAATTGTAACGAGTCTGCTGAATGGATCAGGGAAACAAACGGGGCTATATATTTAACTTTATTAGTCTGTAAATGACCAATTAAATGCCAATCTATTTCTTTAGGCAATAGCTGATATTTAGGAACCAACTCCTGTACCCTGCTTTCGCCGAATATATTTTGTCCTTCATTATAAGCTTCCAAAATACTTTCTGCAGGGTTAGTTTTAGAAACTGCTACAAGCCTTACCCCCTGAGGTATTTCTTTCATGACATTTTTTAAATTATCAGCAACTGACATTACCAGTTATAAATAATATGTATTTTATAATTAATATAAACCTCCATGTATACTATGCAGCAGATATTAAAAAATCCGCGAAAACAAATTCAATTAATTTTCCATAGCGATTATTAAATTTGTCAACCGCCCAATTATATAACTTTTGTAAATCTGAATATCCCAACCATTTAAACGACTTCCTCAATTCCTTTTCAAATAAGGTTTTGTCATCACTTACTTTTTCCAAAACCATTTTTTGTAATTCAAGCATATTAGAAGGCCCCATAATAACACGTATAAGTAAATACTAATTATTAGACGCTTTATACGGCCGAATATTACTTTAGATTAGTTAAAGTGTGTTAAAATGAAAAATATTTTATTATAACCTTATTATTGTATTGATTTCCAAAATTCAATACCCTTTGCAGCTTGTTTTTTATGATCTTTATGCCAATTTGAAATAATTTCAAATTTACAAAATTTCATTTCAAAACTTTCATGGGAAATTTTTATTTCACCATTCAGTAGTTCACAATCATACAGAATGTGGAGCGAAGTATGAGGATGGTTATATAACTCCAAGTTTTGGAGTTATATAACCTAATTCATTAATAAACCTTTGTTTTATTTCTTCAGCAGTAATACCTGAAATATCTGAATATTTTTGTGAGGATAATTCAACCAGACGATTGTACCTTACTTTATCATAGGTATCGCGCGTATAAAAAAGTCCCATCTGTCCGATAGCCCTTATTTCATCAAATAAATCCAGTAATTTATAGCTGTCATTCATATTAAAAGCTTTAGTCTAAGATATATATATATATTATTAATTATAAAGAAACTTTTCAAGCTGAATTAAATATTTTAACTTGCATTAAATTTATTTCAAATCAATATTCATATTTATTCAAATGTGTTGATTATTTTATTGACAATTAACTGATTTGCAAATTGAAAAATATAATAAATTATTCCAGGTCTTTATTAGTAACTTTTACAGTATTTGCTTTATTTAAAGAATTTCCATCTGTTTGTCAGGAGAAGAAAGGAATAAACCTCGATTCTCTTGTTAATATTGCCGTTAATACTTCTTTGATATGTCTGCAAAAATCTGTGGATGAAATAAAGGACAGGAGTTTATATCCAAACCAGGGGACAAAGGATTTTAAATGGCAGTTACAAAGTGCACATGACTGGACCAGTGGATTCTACCCTGGAACCCTTTGGTACGCCTATGAATTAAGCAAAAATGAAAAATTTAAACATTGGGCTGAAGAATGGACCTCTGGCATAGAAAATGAAAAGAATGATAAGAATACACATGACATGGGGTTCAGGTTCTTATGTTCCTTTGGAAATGGGTACAGGCTGGCACCAAATGATACAGTAACACGACATTATAAGCAAATTTTGTTAACAGCGGCGGCAACCTCCGACAGCCGTTTTATACCATTACTGGGAGAATATCCTTCCGATTGGGATGGGCGGAGCATATCGGGCTCAATACCGGTTATTGTTGACATTATGATGGATCTGGAACTTATGATGTGGGCTGCGGAAAATGGTGGTGATCCCAAAATGAAAGAAAGATGTGCAATACATGCCAATAAAACCTTCCTCGATTTTGTAAGGCCCGACAAGGGTACATTTCATGTGGTGAGATACGACAAGCTTACATGTAAAGTAATCAACAAAGGTACCTTGCAGGGTGATACAGATTCAAGCACCTGGTCACGGGGGCATGCATGGATGGTTTATGGTTTTACAATGATGTACAGGTACACCAAAAATCCGGTATTTTTGAATGATGCCATGCAACTGGCTGATTACTTTATTGAACATCTACCGGCGGATTATGTATCAAACTGGGATTTTCAATCCAGGCTGGATCACAGGGATGCTTCTGCCACGGCCATAGTTGCATCTGCATTATTTGAACTGCAGGGTTATATGGCTGAAGAAAAGAAAAAACAATACTATCTTTCAGAGGCCGAAAATATTCTTACATCTTTATGCCAAAAACCTTATTTTTCTGAAGGCATAAATACCAATTGCCTTTTACTGCATTCTACCCAATATTTTCACAAAACTGAAAACACAGATGTACCATGCATTTTTGCGGATTACTATTTCCTGGAAGCTATAAAGAGGTACAAAGACTTTATGCGTTCCGCCCCACCTTATAAATAAAATTATTTTTTATTTTTTACTAAACATTTCTTTACTGGTGTTTTAATATTATCATGCTTATGGCTCCGGTATTAGCACTTTTTCTTATGAAGATTTTTGGAAGTACTTATATTCAGGTAAATTTTGATATTTTTCCGTAATTTTGCTAATATGGCATTGAAAGAAATCTTAAAAAAATTGATGCCCAGGAAATCTATGGCCGGAGTTGCGTTTGTTATTGTTGTAATAACTGCTTCAGGAAGGGATAGTTTGATTTTGGTTGGTGCAGTTAATTGACTGGTGATTACTGTATTTACAACTATTTCTTCCTGGTGGGGAAAAGGAAATAAGGGCGAAATTTCTTAAGTGTCGTTCTTATCTTATTTTTTCCTTATATCATAAGCCATCAGTGCATTACCATGACGGATATATAATATGCCATCTGCAATAACAGGATGGGCCCAGTAAGGTCCTGTTCCTTTTGATATTTTAAAACTACTTACCAGATCAAATTTTACAGGCGATGCATTTAAAAGTCCAACATTCCCTTTTTTCTCATCAAATATATAAAGTTTCCCATCCGCATAAATTATTGAACCCTTGCAATTCCAATGTTCCTCAAACATTTTTTTACCATTCTGCCAGTTTATGCAACACCAGTTACCGTCACTGTTATTAATCCAGTTAGAACCATAAATATATCCGTTGACCAGGACCACTCCTCCATGATGAACATCCAGTAAGGAATCAGTCCAGGCTAAGCTTACATTATTCCAATCGTCGGATAATTTAAGCATTATACCACCATGGTTATATCCTCCTGTGATATATATGTTTCCATTGCTGTAAAGTGGTGTAACACATTTAATAGATTTAACTCCTGCACTAATATCTGGTCTAATATCAGAATGATTAAATTTCCAAACTATTTTTCCATCATCAGGGTCTACAGCTATAACATACATTCCTGTAATATTAATTATCAGTTTTTTACCAGGTTTTTCAATCATAATTGGAGATACATATGCAGGGTTATCGTGAACACTTTCCGATTTCCATATAAGATCGCCGGTTCGTTTATTCAGCGCAATCATGGTAGTAGTGTTCCCTCCTGTTGTGAAAAATAACTTTTCTCCATCTAAAAGTAAGGATTCAGCTATTCCCCAACGATCAAATGACCCGTCATATTTTTTACTGGCCTGAACTTTCCATAAAATTTTACCATCATTTGCACCAATGCAGGCAATGTCTCCATTTCCGCTGGATACATAAACCCTATCGCCTTCAACAGTTGGTATACAACGGCTGTCGGGAAAGGAAGCCTGCCAGCACAACCCGTATGGTGTGGTCCATCTTACTGACCCGTTTTTATCCAGGGAAACCAATACTTCTGATGTATCACTAATTCCCGTAACATAAATGTTATCTGCAGTGACTGTAGGTGAAGAAAATCCTTTGGGAAGAGTTTCACATAACCATTTAAGTCCTGGTCCGGCTGCAGGCCATTGATTTAAAAGGCCCGTTTCGGGGTAACTGCCGCTACGGTCGTAACGCCATTGATAAATTGTTTGTGAAATACCTGATGATAAAGAAACAAGCAGGAAAGAAAATAATAAATAAAATGTACAAGGTTTCATGAATTCAAAAATTGGAGATTATTTACTGGTTATTAATAAAATAATTAAACTTTTAGTTAAATAAATATACTAAAGACAATAAAAGAAAAACAAGGATACATTTTATTTAATTCTTCATTTTCCTTTAATTTTATTATAGGACGATAGTAAACCTTTTATAACTGAAGATGAGAACCCATTATGTTCCATCTCATTTAATCCGGCTATTGTTGAACCTTTAGGTGTGGTGACTTTATCTATTTCAGCTTCAGGATGTCCTCCCTTTGCTAACAACAATTTAGCAGCTCCTGATAAGGTCTGTGATGTAATTAATTGAGCAACAGCTGGAGTAACCCCCAGTTCTACTCCACCTTCAACCATAGCCCTTATAAAACGCATTGCATAACCTGTGCCGCATGAACCCAATGCAGTAGCAGCATCAATTAAATCTTCGGGAAGATATACAGTTTTACCCAACAGGGCAAATATATCATTTACCAGTTCCTTTTGCTGATCATTTGCATTTACTGAAGAAATTGAAGTCATGGACTCCTGAATTTCTATAGCAGTGTTTGGTATTACCCTGAAAATAGTCATCAGTCCGGTAACAGACTGAATATCATGAATACTGACTCCGGCCGCAATTGAAATCAATAAATGCTTTCCCGATTGAATCCGGGTTTTTATTTCTTCAAGTACGGTCTTTACAAGAAAGGGTTTAACCGCCAATATTAAAATATCACAAAATTCAGTCGCCTGAATATTATAAATTGAAGCATTTAGCCCTTTTTTCTTAAAATAATCAAGAGGCTCCTGCCTCTGATCAGTTATAAATATATTTTCAGGTTTTATTCTCCCTGTTTTTATAAACCCTTCTGCAATAGCAGAACCCATATTTCCGGCACCGATGATGGCGAATTTAATATTTTCCATAAAAATTTATTTTTATTCTAAACCTATTTTACAATTTTGGTACCAACCACAGTATTTTCTTCAGAAAAAGCATCGGGTCCGCAAATTATTATTTCTGAAACTCCCATCCTTATTGCCGAAAAAGCATTTTCAAGTTTTGGCAACATACCTGAATGAATGATTCCGTTTTCCTTATATTGTTGAAAAGTAGTTTCAGTAATCTCAGATATAACCGAGGAAGGATCCTCGGCATTCATAAGTACCCCGTTCTTTTCCAAACAATATATAAGCCTGACATAATATCTCTTTGAAAGGGAAACGGAAAGGGATGATGCTATGGTATCTGCATTTGTATTTAATAATTGTCCTCTTGTATCGTGCGTTATTGGCGAAAATACAGGTACAAGATTATTATCTGTTAATGCGGCAATAAAATCCGAGTTAATTTTTGGGATTTCAATATCACCGACATAACCATAATCAATATCTTTTACAGGGCGTTTATAAGCGGGAATCACATTGCCATCAGCACCTGACAGCCCTATTGCGTTACAATTTATTGATTGAAGCTTACTTACAATATTTTTATTTATCAATCCTGCATAAACCATAGTTACAATATCAAGGGTAGGTTTATCGGTAACCCTCCTGCCATTGTTTAAAACAGGTTTAATGCCCAATTGCACCATTATTTCATTCGCAATTTTTCCGCCGCCATGTATCAGTATTTTTTTCTCACTCCAGCTTGCAAATTGCCTTAGTACCTTTTGAAGTAATGCTTCATTATCTATGACATTACCACCTATTTTTAGTATAGTCAGATTATTCATCTCCACTCTTCTACTTGTCTTATTTATTTAAACATTTCTTCAACTTATCAATAAATAAATCAGCATCCGGTATAGATATGCACAATGGTGGCAATAGACGAATTACATTTTTATCTTTTGATGAACCTGTAAACACATTTTCTTCTGCAATCAACAAATTCCTAAGTTCATCTGTAGCAAAAGGAAATTCTATTCCAATAAGTAAACCTTTACCTCTTACTTCCTTAATTGTATGTATTTCAGATAATTTTTTAATCAGATAATTTCCAACTTTATAAGCATTTTCTATAAGTTGATCTTTTTCTATTACTTCCAAAACAGCAATCCCTGCAGAACATGCAAGGTGATTTCCGCCAAAGGTTGTTCCCAACATTCCGTATTTAGCTTTAAATTTTGGATTAATCAGAACTCCGGCTAAGGGAAAACCATTTCCCATGCCCTTTGAGACTGTAATTATATCAGGTTGTATATTTTGATACTGATGTGCAAAAAATTTGCCTGTACGTCCATAACCTGACTGAATTTCATCCAATATCAGCACAGCTCCGTATTTTTCACACAGAGTACTTAATGACCTTATAAATTCATCTTCCGGACAATAAACTCCTCCAATACCCTGTATACCTTCTATTATGACAGAAGAGATATCCTTGTTTTGTAATACTGCCTCCACTGCATTAAGGTCATTCAATCTGATAAATGTAACATGATCATTAGTATTAATGGGAGCACTTATAGAAGGGTTATCAGTTACTGCCAGGGTACCGGATGTTCTTCCATGGAATGAGTTTTTAAAACTTATTACCTTACGTTTTCCATTATAAAATGAGGCAAGTTTAAGAGCATTCTCGTTTGCTTCTGCCCCTGAATTACAAAGGAAAAAATTATAATCGTTGTAACCGGAAAGATGTCCGAGTTTATCAGCAAGTTCAGTTTGTAATGTATTTATTACAGAATTTGAATAGAAGCCTATTTTATTAAGCTGATCTGATATTTTTTTTATATAAATTGAATTGCTGTGCCCGATAGATATTACGGCATGACCCCCATAAAAATCAAGATACTTATTGCCTTTATTATCAAATACATAACAACCATCACCCTTTACAGGTTCAATACTGATTATAGGATATACATCAAATAGTTTCATTTTCCTTGAATTAAAAATTAACGGGTTTTAAATTCAAACCGGCTTTTTCATTAAAGCCAAACATAATATTCATATTCTGAACTGCCTGTCCGGAAGCACCTTTAGTCAGGTTATCAATTACTGAAGTTACAAACACCTTTCCATCAAATTTCTCAACTTTCAAAAAACATTTGTTTGTGTTAATTACCTCTTTAACACTTAATTCATTATCTGTTATAAAGGTAAAAGCAGCATCTTTGTAATAATCATCATAAAGGAACCTGAGTTCTTCCTTATCAAGGTCACAATCAGTATATGCAGTAATAAAAATGCCTCTTGTAAAATTCCCTCTTACAGGAATAAAATTCAACCGTGGTAATTCACCTGAAGAAGCTGCTTTAAGCGTTTGCCTTATCTCATGCAGATGCTGATGGTTGAATGGCTTATATACTGATACATTATTGTTTCTCCAGCTGAAATGAGTAGTTTCACTTAACTGCTGACCGGCACCTGTGGATCCGGTAATACCATTTATATGGACCTCTGATCTCAGCAGACCGGCCTTTGCAAGGGGAAGCAGGGCTAATTCAATTGCAGTGGCAAAGCAGCCGGGATTTGACACACTTATTGCCTTTCGGATTTCATCCCTGTTGAATTCAGGCAGGCCATATATGAATTTCCTCTCTTTGCCGGTTTCAGAATTAAAATTACCTTTTACCCTGAAATCCTGACTTAAATCTATAATCCTTGTATGGTCGAACACCACTGCAGAATTTAAAAATTCTGCAGCCTTGCCATGACCAAGACAGAGAAATAAAATATTCACTTCCGGATCTGCTTTATCTGTAAAGGACAGCTCCGTTTCTCCTGTCAGATCTGAATGTACACTTGTAACTTTTTTGCCAAAATGACTTGAGCTGTGCACATAACTAATTTCTGCCTGTGGATGATTTATCAGTATCCTGAGTAATTCGCCTGCAGTATAGCCTGCTCCTCCAATAATTCCAATTTTAATGCCCATTGTTTAACAGTCGGTGAGTAAATTGAATAAATCGTTGCAATACATTATACTTTTCGTTAAAGTTGAAGTTCTTGCCTTTCTTTTTGGGATCGTAAAGCATTGCCGTGCAAAGACACATTTTTCTGTTATTACGCTGAAGAATTTCATAATTAACGCAACTTTGACAACCGCTCCAAAAAGAATCGTCAGTGGTAAGTTCTGAAAATGTTACTGGTTTGTATCCAAGTTCTGAATTTATTTTCATAACAGCCAAACTGGTAGTTATACCAAATATCTTTGCATTGGGGAATTTCTTTCTGGACAGTTCAAATGCTTTTTTCTTTATGCCCCTGGCCAGACCCGATTTACGATATTCGGGTGCAACAATTAAACCGGAGTTTGCTACAAATTGTCCATGACCCCAGCTTTCAATATAACAAAAGCCTGCAAATTTATCCTCGAAAAATGCTATAACACCTTTTCCTTCAACCATTTTATCTCTGATATACTCCGGGTTTCGCTTGGCAATACCTGTACCCCTTACCTTGGCAGACTCCTCCATATGGCGGCATATTTCTTCTGCATATCCAATATGTGCCACACTTGCTGATAAAATCTTAAACATCATTTTATCCATAATAATTTTAACAAAATGAACTAAAAACTATAATTGATTGATTATTTATTTGGGAGAATGTAGAATATGTAATTCTGACGATATATTTTTATGCCCGTCCGGGCCTTAAAAGATTAATTTCCTCACGTCGGGAATAAAAGAAAAAAAATAAATCAATATTTATACTGAGTTTTTTCATAATTAGATGACAAATATAATACATATCTGTAAAATACAAGTAAAATTAAATAATATTCAATTTTGTCTTCTATTATTATTATCTTGCAGTATGAATGGTTATTTTACAAAACTAGCTGTAGAATAAGTATATGAGTGAGCAGATTCTTAAGGCACTTATGCAGTTATTTGCGATTATCGCCCGGCCTCAAAGCAGCCGGTTTGATCGTCGGACAGTTGTTGAAAACTTTTTGAAACGTCAGATAAACAATGAATTAGTTCAGGAATACCTTAAAATTTTTGATGAATATTACCTGATTCATCAAAGTAAACTTGACGAATCTAATCAGAATAAAAAATGGACCTCCTCCAGTTCAGTAAGAGTATTGTTAATTTGTACTGAATTAAATGAAGAACTTACTCTTAAGCAAAAGGTAATATTACTTGTACAGCTGCTTGAATTTGTCAAATCCGACATATCTGAAAACAGTGAAATCACAAAGCAGGAACATGAATTTATTTCTACTGTGGCAGAAATATTTAAAATTAGTGACGAAGAATACCCGCTTATACGTGATTTCGTATTATTTTCTTCTAAACATCTTATAATAAGTCCCAGAATTATTATTATTACAAGTAAAACTGATCTGCCATCAAATAAAAACAGGCATATTATTTGTGAAGGCCTTGAAGGTGAAGTACGCGTCATGCATGTGTTATATGCAAATATGTTTTTGATCCGTTATATGAGCAACAGTGAATTATATCTTAACGGACAATTACTTTCAAATGATAAGGTTTATGTCTTCAATACAGGATCAAGCCTCAGGAATCCACAAATCAAACCTATTTACTACAGTGATGTGGTATCCTATTTTAATAATGAATTTAATGGTTCTAAATTAATTTTTGAAGTTAAGAATATAGAATATCAGTTTAAAGGGGGAAAAAAAGGTCTTCATCCGATGAGTTTCCGTGAGGAATCAGGCCACATGGTTGGCATTATGGGAAGCAGTGGCGCGGGTAAAACTACCCTTTTAAATGTACTTAACGGAATTACAGTACCTGCAGCGGGTGAAGTATTGATTAATGGAATCAACATTCATACTGAAAGTAAACAGATTGAAGGAATTATAGGATTTGTGTCACAGGACGATCTTTTAATTGAAGAGCTTACAGTTTTTGAAAACCTTTACTATAATGCCAGGCTTTGTTTTGGAAATATTGACGATAACCAGATAAAGAATATGGTAAGCGAAGTATTGCAAAATCTTGGCTTACAGGATATTAAAGATATGAAGGTTGGTTCTCCTTTAAATAAAAAGATAAGCGGGGGACAAAGGAAAAGGCTGAATATAGGACTTGAACTGATAAGGGAACCAAGTGTCCTGTTTCTGGATGAACCTACCTCTGGATTGTCATCACGTGATTCGGAAAACATAATGGATCTGCTGAAGGAGCTTACTTTTAAAGGGAAGCTCGTTTTTATTGTAATACACCAGCCTTCGTCCGATATTTTCAAAATGCTTGATAAACTGTTGTTTCTGGATACAGGGGGATATTTAATATATAATGGAGATCCTATTGATTCAATTATATATTTTAAATCCAAGATGCACCATGCAAACTGGAATGAAAGTGAATGTCATGTTTGCGGGAATGTAAACCCTGAGCAGATTTTTAATATCGTTGAGTCAAGGGTTATAGATGAAAATGGTAAGATTACACATACCCGTAAAGTATCACCAAAAGAATGGAATCAGCACTTTATTAACTTTGAATCGAACAATGGTATAAAAAGTAATGATCCTCAGGAATTACCTTACAACCATTACAAAATTCCCGGTGTATTAAAACAATTTGCTGTTTTTGTTCAGCGCGACGTATTATCCAAATTATCAAATACCCAGTACCTGCTTATAAATTTACTGGAAGCTCCGGTATTGGCCTTTATTTTATCCTATCTTATTAAATTTTATAATGTTACTAGCCAGAATAAGTACACATTCAACGGCAATAGCAACCTGCCGGTGTACATATTTATGTCTGTAATAGTTGCTATATTCGTAGGTTTATCTGTAAGTGCTGAAGAAATAATAAAAGACAGGAAAATATTAAAAAGGGAGGCTTTTTTAAATCTTAGCTGGGCCAGTTATTTGTTATCAAAGATCGCAGTTTTATTTACAATTTCAGCTATACAGGCTCTTCTATTTGTTGTTATAGGCAATTCCATAATAGAAATTAAAGGAATGTATTTTCATTACTGGATAGTGCTTTTTTCGGCATGGGCAGCTTCAAATGTAGTTGGACTGGTTATATCCGATTCTTTTAAAACAGTAGTTACAATATATATTCTTATTCCTTTTCTTGTAATACCTCAGATTATCCTTAGCGGCGTGATTGTGAAATTCGACCGCCTTAACCCTGCCCTTTCAGAGCCCCACAGAATACCTGTCTATGGAGAAATAATAACAGCACGGTGGGCCTATGAAGCTTTGGCTGTATATCAGTTTATGGAAAATGATTATGAAAAAATTCTTTATCCCTATGAAAAAATAATGAGTCTGGCAGAATTCAAAAAACATTTCTGGGTTGGTAACCTTAAAAATAAGACTCAGTCTTTATCTTCACAACTTGGACATCCGGATGACCAGTCTAAGTTTAAAAGTGATGTTCTTACTCTTCAAAACGAAATTACTAAAGAAAACCTTAATAATCCTTTAATAAAATTTTCTGATGTCAGCAAATTAACGGATACTAAATTAAACCCAAAATTGATAAATGACATCTCGAATTATCTTGATGATGTAAACAGGTATTATATCAGGTTATATAATAAGGCGAACGACCTTCGCGACAGCATTATCCGGAGCTTTCAAAAGACTCCTTACGATAAGGAAAAATTTCTTGATTTAAAGATGAGCTGTTTTAATGATAAACTTAATGAATTCGTTACCAATACCAATGAAGTAGACCGTATTGTTGAATATAACCATCACCTGTATCAAAAGGTAAACCCTGTTTATCTTGAACCTGATCCCGGTTTTATCAAGGCACATTTTTATGCTCCTGTAAAACCTTTATTCGGAAGATTATTAAGTACTTTTTGGATAAATGTTGCAGTTATTTTCGCAATGACTTTGATTGCTTATTTAGTTCTGTACTTCAGGTTAATGAAAAAATTACTGGATGCCCTGGAACAACTTTTCGATCGTTTTTCAAAAAACACAGACTGAATATTATCTTAATAACACGACAGACCCCTTACCTGAACTTATTTTTCCATCGTAAGTCTCTACTTTAACTGTATATATATATACATCCACAGGTTGAATCTGCCCATTATATGTTCCATCCCATCCCTGCTCCAGGTCTGTTGTTGAAAAAACGATGTTCCCATACCTGTTGTAAATATTAAATTCAAGTAATTGCTTTATTCCGCGTCCCCTGACTTTAAATATACCATTTACTCCGTCACTACCCGGCCTGAAAGCTTTTGGAAGAGCAAACGCCTGATGAGTGGTATCGACCTTTATTAACACATTTAAGGTGTCAGTAAAACATCCATAAGGGTCCTTAAGTATAAGAGTATAGAAATTATTTACTCCAGGCAGGGTGATTTCCGGATTAAGACAATTCGAACAACTTAGCCCGGCAAGCGGGTTCCACGTAAAAGTACCTATACCTGAGGAATCTTTCAGAATAACAGGAACTATATTACTGTCGCCAATAACTACAGTTGTATCTACAGGTGATAATACCGCGTAGGGTTTGAATACCTTGATGGAATCGGATGCAGAACATTTTGTTGCCTTAATTACTGTATTAATTTTATATTCTGTCGTTTTGGCAGGAGAGGCGATAACTGTATCCTGGAATGATTTATTTAATCCCGAAGGTGGATTCCAGACTACAGAATCTGCATTCGTATTTGCTATAAGAGTCAATTCCTGATTATTACATAATTTATTATTTGTTGAAATTGATATTGACGGAAGTGGATTTACCAATAAGGAATGTTCGGCTGTATCCTTACAACCTTTGGCACTGGTTACATATAAAGTAATTATATAATTACCGGCATTATAAACATGTGGTTGTGGTACAACCAGTGTAGAAATGGTTCCGTCCCCCAGATCCCAGGTTTGCTGGCTACTGGCATAAGACAAATTATTAAATTTAATACTTGTAAGGGCACAAATTACAGAATCGGAAATGCTGAAGCTTGCTATCAGACTATCCACATTAACTGTTACTGAAGGGATTACTATGTCGCAATTATTGTATCCGTTTAACCCCAGAGTGAAATTAACGACTTCAGGTTTATTATATTCAAATATTAATGGATTGCCGTTAAGTGTTCTCCCATCGCCCAACACCCACTCATAACTTACAACATTTGATGTATCAGTTAATTCTGCTGTTAATGTGTCAGATTTGCAAACATCTGTTTTAGAAAGTGTAAAACTTCCTTTCGGCCCTTTTACAGTTATTGTCCTGGAAAATGAATCACGGCAGCCTGCAGTAGTTTGAATGTTTAAAGTAACAGTATAAACCCCGGGGCTTAGATATTGATGAGATGGTGAGGTAATATATGTTCCGGATGAAGTTTTATCCCCGAAGTTCCAGTTTCCTGTCATACCTGCAGACGGATAAAGATGCTTAAAATTAACCTGATCAGAAACACAATCCACAACAGAATCGCTCTGAAATGCAGCATTGGCTGTCTGTACCGTAATATAATCAGGTTGAATCTCAAGGGGACTGGCGCATCCGTTTTTATAAACTACCAGGCTTACAGTATCCATTGAAAAGGCATTTACAGGAAGATACTTATGTGTTATAGGATTTTCGGGGTTGTCAGAAGTTGTTCCATCTCCAAAGGTCCAATGTACACTATCGGCATTGGGGAAATTATAAATAAATTCTACAGGTGTCCCTGAACAGTATATCTGACCATTAGGTGCATAAAATGTGGCTGATGGACTGGCTGCAGAAATTTTATCGGATACGGTATCTGTACAATTCATTGTATCAGTAACAGTTAAAAGCACCTTGAATGTTCCTGCATTTGTGAAAATTTCCTCGTGGGTATCGCCTGATAAAGTATCTGTAAAGGCATCACCATCCCCGTAATTCCATTTCCAGGATTTAATTGCATTAACATCCGGGGTTGACTGGTCTGTAAATTTTACAGGCAGAGGTGTACAACCTGAAGTTTTGCTTGCTGTAAACTTTGCATATGGCTGATAAACCATTATTTTTTTTGAAACAGTATCAGTACAACCATTATCGAATATTGAGGTCAATAATACATTAAATGAGCCCCTTTTAACAAATAAATGGGCGATAGTGTCGTAACCCGTCAGAACCATGGCAGTACTGTCTCCGAAATTCCATAAATACTTGTCCCTGCATTCGTTGTCAGTGCTGGCTTCTGCTGCAATAAAACTTAACGATGATCCTGCACATACCTTTGAAGGAGATGTAAAGGAAGCCTGGGAATTACGAACTTTAACAATTTGAATAACAGAATCAGAACATGAACCACCGCCATTAACCGCTATAAACACAACCGTGTAATCTCCGGGACCCGGGAAAGTATGTACCAGGCTTAAACTATCGGACCGTTTAGTATTATCTCCGAAATTCCACATAAAAGAAGTTGATCCTAATGAAACTGCATTAAATTTATATGACAGAGGAGCAGAACAATTAAAAGTGTAACTAATAGTGTCAACTGGTCCCGTATTTGTAATTAAAGATGTTGCTGTAGCATAACAACCGTTGGAACCGGCCAGTAAAGTTACAGATACCTTTCCTGTATCAGCATGTATCTTTACCAGAGGATTAGCTGACATTGGTATAACAGGCAAACTTTTTCCGCCTACACTGTACTGCCAGTAATTAAGATCATCGCCAGCCGGAGTAAGATCGGTAAACTGAACATAATTTGAAGAACAAAAAGGATTTGGAGACACGCTGAAATTTGGAACTGGTTTATTTCCGGATTTTATAGTTATGAAATAGGAAGTATCAATACAGTTTAAACCATTGGTTATAATAAGACGTGCTTTATAAACACCTGATTTTGTGTAGCTATGTGTATATGTATCAGATAAGGTAGTAGTATCCTTGCCGTCCCCGCACTGCCACCTGTATAAACTGACCGGTGAAGTTGAAATACTGGTACTTGTAAGAGTTACCTTTAATGGAACACAACCCTGTGAAGTGTCGATTGTAAATAAAGCTGTCGGTCTCAGAATAGAAAAATTATGAGAAACTGTACTTATACAGTTATGGGGGCTGGTCACCGTTAAAGTTGTTGTATAAGTGTAGGGAGTTGTGTGTATCGCATAAGGATTAGTATCTGCGGGAGCAATAAAAGTAAAGGTAGGGTTAACGGCCGAACTTGTGCTCCCATCTGTAAATGTCCATAAGTAAGCAGCTGCATTAATAGATTGGTTTTTGAATGTGTCAATAACCGGAGCGCCGGTACATGAGTTATCGGGAACTTCTAAAAACTGTGCAGTCACATTTTCAACTGTGATATTCCACTTTAAAGTATCACTGCAACTGGTACCGGCATATGCGACAAGGGATATGGTATACTTTCCCGGGTAGGTGTAATTATGCACGCCACTTACATCTGAACTGGAGGTTGTATCTCCAAAAATCCATAAAACAGAAGAAACGCCTGAAGAAGTACTGGAAAAATTTATTGTGCCCGGACAAATAATTCCGTTATTACTAATAATGTTGCTGTTTTGACTGATAGTCCCTTTGGCAACCACATTGCCAATAACAACAGCAGAAGCGACTGACAGGCTCGAAGAACATAAATAATCCGATGAGGTAACCTTAAGTGAAACAGTATAATTTCCTAATTTATTATATAATTCCGAAGGGGATTTTAAGCTTGAAACATCCCCATCCCCAAAGTTCCATGAATAAACAAGATTGCCGGGACCATTTGAATTATTGGCAAATTGAACATTTAGCGGTGCCGTACATGCTCCTGACGGTGAAGCATTAAAACTGACAATAGGATCATTGGCAACACTGATGTAATTAAGAATAGTTGTGTCAGATATACATTGGTTTGAATCAGTTATTTTCAGATAAACACTGTAAGTTCCGGCACTGGTGTATATGTGACTGGGGTTCTCGGAAGTGTTGGTTGTGCCGTCCCGGAAATCCCAGTACCAGGTATTGATTTTTCCATCTCCCGCAACAGATAAGTCAGTAAAATTAGCTGTATCGGGTAAACAGGCCTTTATTCTGTTAACTTTAAAATTTGCCTTTGGAGGATTATATATGTTGATTTTTGCATAACTTGTATCTGAAGAGGGTGAAAGCAAATGGTTATATGCAATAAGTTTAATCTGATAGGTTCCCGGAGGATATGTCAAACTTACAGAAGAGGAATCTTTTATTGTTATATTATTTATACCTAAATACCAGCGTATAGAATCTGCATTTACAGAAGTGCTGTTAAACTGAAGAATAGTTAAGCCACAACCATTAAGAGTATTCTCGGTAAAAATTGCTTTAACCTGACTATTTGCAAAAGTTAAATTAAACCATACAAATAAGGATATTAATAATAGTTTGACGAGTTTCATAAAAAATTGTTAGTAAGTAATCATATATGCTTAAAATTGATTTACAGAATTGTAAAAAAAAATTTATATATTAGCTCGTCATTCTGTACTTACATAATATAAGTATACTGCAATGTATTTTTTTCAATTGTTCAATAATTCAAATAATTAGAGGCTGAATCTACGAAAAATTAAAGAAATTTACCACTAAAAATTAAATATTTTCCAAGCATTGGCAAAAATTTTAGCTGTTTTTACTATACTGATTACTACTTTACCTGCTCTTGGGCAGGATGTGCATTATAGTCAATACTTTAATTGTCCGTTAAGTCTTAATCCTGCTGAAACAGGTAATTTTGAAGGGGATTGGCGGGGAATAGCCAATTACAGGAATCAATGGAGTGCTTTGGGGATTCCTTATAACACATTAGCTGCAAGTTACGACCAGCAACTTACCATAAAAAACGTTCACCTGAGCCCTGGATTTTATGTTATTTCCGATAATTCAGACAATGCTGTCCTTCTGGTCAACAGTGTTTATGCTTCACTGGGCTACCACAATGTTTTTGATAATAACTATTTAAGTGCGGGAATACAGATAGGGGCCGTTTTCAAAAGACTTGATTACAGCAAACTTTCTTTTCCAGACCAGTTTGAGGAGAACCCTGAAGCAGTTTATAATCCTGTATTACCTACCACTGCTATTGGAAAAGACAATGTTACATATATGGATTTCAATGCAGGTGTTTCCTGGAAACGCAGGTTTAAAAACTATGAACCCGAAGTAGGTTTGGCTTTTTTTCATTTAAATGGACCTAACGGATCCTTTTTTGACCAGACAACTGCCCGCGTTCCGGTTCGTAAAACGATTTATGCATCTTTAAAAACTGATATTAATCCAAATGTATACATTAAACCCGGCATTATGCTTTTCGCGGTTAGCGGATCCAACGACATGATGATTGGCAGTCAGATAGGTTGGACTATGCAGGGTAACAGTTTGAACGTGAGTGAAGCTACCAGTGGAATATACCTGAGAAACGGAATTTTGAATAATACCGATGCTATAATGGTTATGTTCGGCGCCCAGATTCATAATCTTAACATTACAATTTCTTACGATATAAACATATCACCACTGAGTTCTTATACAAACGGACAAGGTGCTTTTGAAATATCACTTATATACAGAAACATCAGTTCAATAATAAAAACGTTTACTATACCCTGTGAAAGAATTTAAATTAATATTTTCTTTGTTTGCACTGGTAACTATATGCTGTATACCTGCATTTTGCCAGAATAAAATAGATGTGCACGGGTTATCAGCACGTCAGTTAAAGAACTATGGAAAAAACTCTGACAGGTTAGGGGATATTTATTCTGCAATTGATTTTTTGGAACCATATTGCAAATTAAAGCCAAATGATGAAGAATTAAATTACAGGCTTGCTGAATTATATTATCTGTCACATGATTATCCAAAATCTGAAAAACAATTTGCAAAAGTATATAAAAACTGGCCGGACTTGTACCCTCAGGCTTTGTTTTACGAGGCCAGGTCGATTAAATCTCAGGGGAGATATGCAGATGCGAAAGATATATACTTAAAATTCCAGCGTAAATTCAAACTGGTAAAAAACCAGCCCGTAACACTTACAAATTTAAAAGAGGAAATTGCCGGATGTGATATGGCAGTAACCTTGATTGCCAACCCTGTGAAAGTGAAAGTGGAAAGGATGAATTCAACGATAAACGGTCCTCATATTGAACTTTCTCCATTGTCGGTAAATGATTCTTTAATGTACTATTCATCTTTAAAACTTGATTCTGTATTTTACTTTGAACGCAGTGATTCTGTTAAAACACCTGTCAGGCAGTTTTATGCAGCAAAAAGAATTGGGAACGACTGGATTGGAGGGAAACCCCTTGATGCCACAATAAATATACCTGGTGTTGAAACAGGAAATGGGGCATTATCAAAGGATGGAAAGCGTTTTTATTTTACACGGTGTTCGAGGAACTGGTCGGGCAAAATGCGATGTGAAATATACCTGGCCAAAAAATCAGGTAATACCTGGGACACACCTGAAAAATTGGATGTTTCAATCAATGATCCAAATTATACTGCTACACAGCCAACTATAGGCTATACATCCAAATCAAACATGGAGGTTTTGTATTTTGTATCTGACAGGCCCGGAGGGAAAGGCGGATATGATATATGGTATTCAATATATAATAAAAAAAAGGATGAATTTTCTGTTCCTAAAAATGCAGGGTCCAGAATAAATACTTCCGGGGATGAAATAACACCTTATTACGATAATGCTTCCAGAACCTTGTACTTTAGTTCAACTGAGCATAATGGAATGGGGGGATTTGATATTTTTCAGTCCCTCGGGGAATTACGAAAATGGCAACCTGTTCAAAATTTAGGGTATCCCTTAAATTCAAGTTATGATGACCTTTATTTTTCCATAGGTCATAGCAGGGAAGATGGGTTTTTGGTTTCCAACAGGCCTGGAGGTAATAGCTTTAGAAACGAAACATGCTGTGATGATATTTTCCAGTACAGGTGGACTGATTTTATAAAAGTAGCTGTGACAGGAGCCATATATCCTGCTGAAAGGGGCAAGGTGGGCAGAAATCTTGACCAGAGCCAGCTTCTGGCAATGAAAGATTCTATAAAGCCTCTGGCAAAAGCAATCATATCTTTATATATGATTGATAAGACTACAAAAGAAAAAATATTTATTAACCGTGATACTACAAAGGAAAACGGTATATATTATTTTGACCTTCTGCCTGATCGTGACTATAAGTTTGAAATGGAAGGAAGTCAATATTTCAATGAACAGGTAAATATTTCAACAGATGGAATTAATTTTACCTATACCATTGAAATGCCCCCTATATGGGTAAATGTATTGCCAATTGATAAACCAATAGTATTAAGTAATATTTATTATGAATTTAATAAATCGGATCTTTCAGATATTGCCAAAAAATCCATAGATACAACTTTGCTTGAACTAATGGAGAAGGCAACTGATATTATAGTTGAAGTAAGAGCACATACGGATAGTATAGGTAACCCTGAATATAATAAAAACCTGTCTCAGACCAGAGCTGAAAATGTAGTTAATTATCTTATCGGCAAGGGTATAGATAAAAAACGATTGATTGCAAAGGGTTATGGATCTGAAAGGCCTGTTGCTCCAAATTCCAAACCGGATGGTTCAGATAATCCGGAAGGAAGGGAAAAAAACAGAAGAACCGAATTCCAGATAGTTGGAACACTGAGCTCTCTTTCAGAAGATATTGACACGGAAGAGCCGGATACGCAGTAAAAATAAATATGCAAATTATTGATTACTAATTACTAATGACTAATGAAAAGGTTTATGTTGTTTATAAGGTTGATAAAGAAAATATTTTATTTATTGCTGATAGTATTTTTTGGAGATGTTACAATAGCTTACAGTCAGTTAAGCAGATGTGGCACGCAGGCCTCCGTGGCTCAGTTAAATTTTGAAAATACCTTTACGGTTCCACAGGCTTCTGCTTCAGGGAACCTTCCGCAATTAAACAGAACACTTACAATTGCAGTATTTGTAGTTAATAACAGCAAAAACCAACCTGATATTACCACAGTCCAGATAAATGCTGCCATATCAGCTTTAAATCAATATTTTAATCCTATAGCTTTAAATTTTAAAATTGATAATATTTCCTATATAGAAGATTTTCAGTTTGATACTATAGTCATGGGTGGCAACGAATTGCAACTAACTACGTCTTATTTTGAGTATAATGTAATTAATTTATACCTTGTTTCCGGATTATATGATATTACTCAGACCAATGTATGCGGATACACTTATATGCCTCCAAGTAAAAGCGGATCCGTATTTATTGAAAAAAGCTGCCTTTCGGGTTCTTCACTTGTTCACCAAATAGGACATTTCTTTGATTTATTTCATACACATGAGACCATATTAGGTGCTGAATTAGTTGCACGTCCCGGTAATTGTTCTTCCGCTGGTGACCGGTGCTGTGATACTGAAGCTGATCCCAATCTTGAAGGTTTGGTAAATGGAAATTGTGCATATACTGGTACAGCCAAGGATGCCAATAATGCCTTTTATTATCCCTCAACCAAAAATATAATGTCTTTTTCCAATGATAACTGCCGGTGTAATTTTTCAAATACACAGTTTCTAAGAATGATATATACCTTAAATAATTTAAGAAGCTACCTCCGTTAATGCATTCTTTCTGAACAGTTGAGAATAATCATTTTGCATGAATTTGTATTATTCAGCTGGCAGGACTTATGGAAATAAACACATGCATTTTCCTTATCTCCCAATTTAAGGTAAGCCATGCCCAGGTTATAGTATGTAACAGGGTTGTTTGCACTTAGGTCCGACGACATTAAAAAATCGTCCACCGATTCCTTATATTCACCTGCCTGATAATGTGCAAGCCCTCTGCTGTGATAGGCTGTAGCGCTTTTAGGATCTATTTCTATAGCCTTTGTGAGATCTTTTATGGCACTTTCCTGCTCATCGAGATTTAAGTATGCTATTCCCCGGTTGAGGTAATTACCAAATGCATTAAAATCCGGATTAACAGATAATGATTTATCGAAATCAGTCAGTGATTTGGCGTACTTCTCCCTTGAATTGTTAAGCATTCCCCGTGCATAATAGAATTCTGCATTTGAAGGTTGTTTTGATATAGCATCATCTAGTAATTTATAGGCTTCCCTGGTATTACCTAACTGATTCAGGACTTTTGATTTTCCGATCAATGCCTGGGAAGGTGCATCAGGATCAGTTAATGCCAGCTCATAGGATTTCAAAGCATCCTGATAGTTTTTCTGGTTATAGAATACTTCCCCTTTAAGAGACAGTGCACGTGCATTCGAATTGTTGATGTTAAGTGCTGTTTCAGCATCTTTCATGGCTTCCGGGAATTCACCAAGATTAATATGTGCCTCTGCCCTTCCGCAATAAGCATCTGAATTATTGCTTTCCAAAGCAATTACTCGGCTAAAATCCTGGATTGCACTTTCAAAATTCCTTTTTACAAGTTTTTCATAACCGGCCTTTAACAACTGGTCGACCTGAGCATCCAAATGAACTGAAATAATAATCAAAAAGGTAAATGTAAAAAAATACTTTGCCATAATATTTATTTTGTAATTAAGGTCTGCAAGTATTTAAAGCAGATTTAATGTCCTCATAAATATAACAAATACTTAATATATTTTGGTTAAAGACTTTTAAGAATGAATAATTTAATTTTAAATTTGTGTTTAATAAATCCATACAAATTCGAACCTTATATTACAAATTATGAAACCAGCATCACCTAATGATTTAGCTATTGAATCCAAATTCCATCCTCGCACAATAATAAATTATTTTCGGATAAATACTATCTGCCATTTTATTTTAATTACTTTTTTGGCGTTTAGCTGTAAAAAATCGGAGGAAGGAAATACCCAGTCAATTAATACTTCAGGTAAATTTGCTTTTTCTATGTTAAATAATCTAAAATCTGCAAATGTAAATCCATCAACCGATTCAACCAGTTTTGTATTAGATACAATAAAATCCAGCAGATCTTTTTATTTTATTCTCGCTAATGCAGGCCAGACCAACATTACCAATGTTTCTATAAGCAGTGATAATATTAATTTTAATATTACTCCTTCTATTATTGCCAATTTACCTGCTGTTGGTATTGTCAACAGTACTTCATCTTTAATTCAGGTTATTGAACTGGATGTTATTCATGGAATAAGGATTAATGGGGTTGGTTACACCGGATTGCTTCCAATGGGAAATAACACCTGCCATATAACTATTACCGGAAATACTTCCAATGGTAAGGATAGTATTAACCTTAAGTATATTGCCAAAATTAACGTATTTGCAAAGGTAATGAATATAACTTTGTCTCAGGGAAATTCTGAAATTAACCTGTTAAAACCAAATGGTGCAGAAGGTGCCGGCTATACTTCGGGTTTTATGAATTTATATAATTGTAATTCATCTCCGGCCTTGTACCTTAAAAATACAGGTAATGTTTCCATTGCATATTCACTTTTGAATAATATTACACAATCACCACCAGTTTTACAATCTTCAATTGTTAACGTTAATGATTCGGTCGCAATTGATATAAATTTATTTCCTTTTGGACTTGGTAATATTCAGTTAGATTCCAATGGTACTATTTTTGATCAGACAAAAATTGCTTTAGGTACGAACGGAGACGGATATCTTGCATTGATGAATGTTGACTATTCACAAATAAGTCCTATAGATACTACTCATTCAGATTCAACCAAAAATTTAAGGATTAATAAAAACAACAAATATTTTATAAAATAAACATTTATTGTTTCAATATTACTATACCACAGAAATTTAGTGCATTATAAAATCAATCTGAAAGGAATTGTTGTTTGAGACGCCTACCAGCAGGGCATATGTGAACATCAATCGCAGGTGGATAAATATCTCATTGAAAGTGGAAAAGAGAAAGTCAGGTATTTGTATATACAAAGGAGATTTTGCCTATCTAATATCCGGATATTTATAATAAAATTATAATGAGCTTGTTATTCACCAATTATTTTAACTAATACTCTTTTTTTACGCATTCCATCGAACTCTCCATAAAAAATTTGCTCCCAAGGGCCAAAGTCCAATTTACCATCAGTAACAGCGACAACAACTTCCCTGCCCATTATCTGACGTTTTAAATGTGCATCGGCATTATCTTCAAATCCATTATGTCTATATTGACTGTAAGGCTTTTCAGGTGCAAGTTTCTCCAGCCATACTTCAAAATCGTGATGTAGCCCGCTTTCATCATCATTTATAAACACACTTGCACTTATATGCATCGCGTTTATAAGTATTAAGCCTTCTTTGATTCCACTTTCATGAAGACATTTTTCAACTTTATTGGTTATGTTTATAAATGCCCTCCGGGTAGGGGTTTCAAACCATAATTCCTGTCTGTAAGTTTTCATGTTTCATTTTAATTATTTAAAAAAATTTGCCTCCTCATTTATAAACGAAATTTGCTTAATACTATCAACTGAAATTGTTACTTCAAGTCCTTTTAATTTACCCCATCTTTATTTATCAAATAAGAATACCCGATTATTATGAACTTCAAGATACCCATTAAAAATATGGCCATCTTTACAAGTAATGTTAAGGTTTGTACCGTGTTGTAAATAAATTTCTTTCCCGCTTGTATTCTTTTTTATAACCAAAACGCTATCCTGACCGGATAGAGATACATTTGTTAATAAAAATAGAATTAATGAGCAAACCACTAATATTTTCTTTTTCATATAGCCGATTTATTTGAATATTGTAATACAATATCAAAGTGCTAAAAAAAAAGAAAAGGTTGGATATTTTGAAATTTAATTTTTCAATTCGAATTTAAGTTAAGATCCTTAATTATATTCTGAATTTTATCACCGGCTTGTTTGTTTACATTTTCAAAATTCTCTTCCTTTTCAAAATGCTCCTTTACCCCGAAATAAAATTTAATTTTGGGTTCGGTACCGGATGGCCTTATTGACACTTTGGAACCATCCCTGGTAAAAAACTGTAAAACATTTGCCTTTGGAAGATCAATATGTTCTTTGGTCCCTTTCTCAAGATTATGTGCAATGCCTGATTCATAATCGTTAATCTGAACAACATCTGATTTATTAAGGCTTACGGGCGGTTTTTTTCTGAAATTATCCATCATAATCTGAATTGCTTCAACTCCTTCCTTGCCTTTTTTGGTAACAGACAATAAAGATTCCTTGAAGAATCCGTATTTTTTATAAATATCCAGCAATAGTCCAAACATTGTTTTTCCCTGGTCCTTTGCCCAGGCAGCAGCTTCAGCCAGCATGGCACAAGCCATTACTGCATCCTTGTCACGGACAAACTCACCGGTCAGATAACCGTAGCTCTCCTCTCCTCCTCCTATAAAGCTTGCCTTTCCTTCGTTAAGTTTTATAATTTCAGCTATATATTTAAAACCTGTAAGTACATCATAAATCCTTACATCAAATGATTTTGCCATTTCAGCTATTAACTCCGTTGTAACAATTGTCTTAACAACATATTCCTTACCATGAAGCTTACCCTTTTCTTTCCACTTTGTAAGCAAATAATAAATAAGTATGGAAGCTGACTGATTACCATTCAGCAAGGCCATTTCGTTATTTTTATTTCTGGAGGCAAGGCCAACCCTGTCTCCATCAGGATCCGTCGCCATAACCAGGTCAGCACCTGTTTCCCTGGCTTTAATAATAGCCATATTAAGAGCTGCAGATTCCTCGGGGTTGGGAGATATAATTGTAGGAAAATTACCGTCAGAAACATCCTGCTCGGGAACATGAATTATGTTTTTAAATCCGAATTTCTTAAGCACCATGGGCACAAGTTTTACTCCTGTGCCATGTAAAGGTGTATAAACTATTTTCATATCGCTGTTGCGCTGAATTACCTCAGGTGAAAGTGACAGTTTTTTAATCTCATCTGTATATATTTCATCTATTTCACTGCCAATGATATTAATTTTATCTTTTGGTCCGTTGAATTTGATTTCTTCTATTCCCTTTATCTTATTAACATACTCAATTATCATTCCGTCATGCGGAGGTACTACCTGTCCACCATCATCCCAATAAGCTTTATATCCGTTATATTCCTTTGGGTTATGAGAAGCAGTTAACACTATTCCACTCTGACATTTAAGGTATCGGATTGCAAAAGACAGTTCAGGAGTAGGTCTTAATGAATCGAACAAATAAACTTTGAATCCATTTCCTGCAAAAATTCCGGCTGCAGTTTCTGCAAATAATCGGCTGTTATTCCTGCAGTCGTGAGCTATTGCAACTTTTATTTCAGAAAGTTGTGAAAATTCCTTCAACAAATAATTACTCAATCCCTGAGTTGCCATACCAACAGTATATATATTCATTCTGTTGGTGCCAACTCCCATAAGACCCCGAAGACCACCGGTTCCAAACTCCAGATTTTGATAAAAACTTTCAATAAGTTCATTTTCATTATTGTCTAGTAAATTTTGTACAGCTTCCCTGGTTTGTTTATCATAACTATCTGATAACCAAACTTTAGCTCTTTCGATAACTTTTATTAGTAACTCCTGGTTATTCATTATATTTAATTTTAATTATTTAAAATAGACAGACACTTGTAAAGGCTTGTTTTCCAATAGGGAATTTCTAAATTAAAACATGCTTTTAATTTATTTTTATTAAGGACACTGAAATATGGCCTTTTGGTTAATGTTGGGTATTCGCTTGATAATATAGGTATTACCTTACAATTTAAATTAGAATAATTCATTATTTCCCAAGCTAAGTCGTACCAGCTGCAAACCCCTTCATTTGAAAAATGATATATGCCGGGAAGAAATGCTTTATTTTCAGTAAAATTAATAATTTTTAATATTGCTTCAGCCAGATCTCCTGCATAAGTTGGTGTTCCTATCTGATCAAAAACTACTTTAACTTCACTCCTTTCCTTTCCAAGACGAAGCATGGTTTTAACAAAATTATTCCCGAATGAAGAATATAGCCATGAAGTTCTTAATATTATTGAATTTTCATAGGAAAGTGCCACTTTTTCCCCCTCCAGTTTGGTTAAACCATAGGCTGATTGTGGATTTGGATTAATTTCTTCCGAGTAAGGTGTAAAGGCATTACCATCAAATACATAATCGGTTGAAATATGAATAAATTTAATATTCCGTTTTGCACCTTCAGTAACTATATTTTTAACGGCTTCACTATTAATAAGTCTGGCTTTGTCTGTTTCATTTTCAGCCTTGTCTACAGCTGTATATGCTGCACAATTTACCACGTATACAATTTTATTTTTACTTAAAAATCCGGCGAGTGCATTTTTGTCAGTAATGTCCAGGGTATCAGCGTCGGTAAAATAAAAATGAAAATCCTCAGTAGATTTTGATAATATATTCAGTTCGCTGCCAAGCTGACCATAAGCTCCTGTAACAAGAATATTCATTTAATTGAAAATTGACAATTTAATAATTGATTTTTAAGGTATTGTCGATTACACCTGATAAAATATTGATTTTAATAGTATCAGGTATAATTGACAATTAATAATTGATTTTTAAGGTATTGTCGATTACACCTGATAAAATATTGATTTTAATAGTATCAGGTATAATTGACAATTAATAATTTATTTTTAAGGTATTGTCGATTTCCAATGATAATTAATTGATTTAATTGGTATCATTGAAAATTGACAATTAATAATTGATTTATAAAATCTTTTAGTCATTAGTAATCTGTCATTTGTCATTATATTCCGAATATGTAAAATTAAAAAAAGCATCCTTTAATGTTGGTAATTTATTGTCTTTTTCAGAAACATTTGCAGAAGATGAGGGAACGTTCCAGTTTAAATTTAAAGCCGGATCATTGTAAAGTATACCTCCCTCAGCTGAAGGGGTATATAAATAATCGCATTTATAAAAGACTACGGCTGTATTGCTCAGAACTGAAAATCCGTGTGCAAATCCTTTAGGTACATATAATTGCTTTTTATTTTCCGAAGTAAGTTCAATACTGAATGTTTTACCAAAGGTAGGTGATCCTACCCTTAAATCAGCTACTATATCTAAAACTGAACCTTCAAGTACTCTTACAAGTTTTGTCTGTGCATGAGGAGATAACTGATAATGCAGACCTCTGATGACTCCATATGATGATTTAGACTGGTTATCCTGAATAAATTTTGCAGTCAGCCCTCTTTCAGACATTTTTGCCTCATTATAACTTTCGTAAAAATAGCCACGGGGATCTTCATAAACTTTAGGCTCTATAATGAATAAACCCGGTAAATCTGTTTGTGTAATATTCATTTTTAATAAAATAGTTTATCGGAATTTATTATAGGGAATTTCCAACTGTAACAATTTCCTCATTTGCAATTTTAAGAAGATATTCCCCATACTGATTTTTTATAAGTGGTTGTGCCAATTCCAAAAGTTGTTTTTTATTAATAAACCCTCTGTTAAAAGCAATTTCTTCCAGACATGCAACCTTCAGTCCCTGCCGTTCTTCTATTGTATAAATAAAGTTGGAGGCCTGTAGGAGACTTTCATGCGTACCGGTATCCAACCAGGCCATACCACGTCCCAATAATTCTATTCTTAAACGGTTTTCTTCGAGAAACAAACGATTAAGATCAGTAATTTCAAGCTCTCCGCGAGAGGATGGTCTGAGAGATTTTGCCTTTTCAATAACATCGTTACTATAAAAATATAAACCAGTAACTGCATAATTTGATTTAGCTTTGAGAGGTTTTTCTTCAATACTAAGCACATGACCCTCTGAGTTAAATTCCACCACTCCATAGCGTTCAGGATCTTTTACATAATAACCGAAAATGACTGCACCGTCTTCTGTTAGTGCTGTTTCTGTAAGTATTTTCCCAAATCCGTACCCATAAAAAATATTGTCGCCAAGTACCAAACACACGTTATCATCTCCTATAAATTTTTCACCTATCAGAAAAGCTTGTGCCAATCCATCAGGAGAAGGCTGAATCTCATAAGTTAAATTAATTCCGAATTGCTTACCATCTTTTAAAAGATCTATATATAAATGTATATCCTTTGGAGTAGAAATAATAAGAATATCCCTTATTCCTGCAAGCATAAGCACTGACAGAGGATAATATATCATAGGTTTATCATAAACAGGAATAATTTGCTTTGAAATACTTTTTGTAATAGGATAAAGCCGGGTTCCTGATCCGCCCGCGAGAATAATTCCTTTCATTGCAGTGTGTGTGGTATAATTATATAAACTTTATCAACCATATCAGCTTCATAAACTAATTCAAAAGTAATCAGTCACTTACCATCATTAATCCCTTTTAACTTAAAAGTTTCCTGAAATAATCTATAGTCTTTCCAAGACCTTCTTCAAGGGATATTTTAGGTTCCCAGCCTAGTTCAGATTTTGCAAGGCTGATATCTGGTTTTCGTTGAATAGGATCATCCATAGGCAATGGAAGTGTTACTAATTTTGATTTTGATTTTGTCATTCTGATTATCAGGTTAGCCAGTTCCATAATTGTAAACTCAACAGGATTTCCAATATTTACCGGACCAATAAAACTGTCCCTGGTACCCATACATCTTATCATGCCTTCAATAAGGTCGTCAACATACTGAAAACTGCGCGTCTGATTACCATCTCCATATATTGTCAGATCCTTATGCTGCAATGCCTGTACAATAAAATTTGATACAACACGACCGTCATTTGGATTCATTCTTGAACCATAAGTATTGAATATTCTTATTATTTTAATCTTTACATTATTTTGATTATGGTAATTCATAAATAAGGATTCGGCACATCGCTTTCCTTCATCATAACAGGACCGCACACCTATAGGATTAACGTTTCCCCAGTAGTCTTCAGTCTGGGGATGTACTGACGGATCTCCGTATACTTCACTTGTTGAGGCCTGAAGTATCCTAGCGTTGATCCTTTTTGCCAGCCCAAGCATATTTATAGCCCCCATAACTGATGTTTTTATGGTTTTTATGCCATTATACTGATAATGAATAGGTGACGCCGGACAGGCCAGATTATATATTTCATCAATTTCCGCAAAATATGGGGATATAACATCATGCCTGACCAATTCAAAATGCGGATTACCTATTAATTGTACTATATTTTCCTTTGTTCCTGTAAAATAGTTATCAAGACAAATTATATCATTCCCTTCATTTAATAATCTTTCACATAAATGTGAACCTATAAATCCTGCTCCTCCCGTAATTAATATTCTCTTCATTCTGTTTAATTAACAACTTGCCTGCCAATACTATAATAAATAAATCCCATTTCTTTCATTTCTGAAGGTTCAAAAATATTACGTCCGTCAAAAATTACCTTATGCTTCATTAACCTTTCCATTATTTTATAATTTGGTACCCTGAATTCTGGCCATTCGGTTATCACTAACAAGCCATCGGAATCTAAAAGAATATCATACGGATTTTTTTCAAATTCTATTCTGTCACCAAATTTATGCTTTGCTTCGTTCATTGCAACAGGATCATAGGCTTTTATACGAGCTTTGGCCTTTAATAAGCTGTCTATAATTACCAGGGATGGTGCCTCTCTCATATCATCGGTATGTGGTTTAAATGACAGGCCCCATATTGCAAATTGTTTTCCTTCCAGATTATTACCGTAATGCTGTGTGACCTTTTCAAATAATATGTTTTTCTGCCTTTCATTAACAAGTTCCACCGCTTTTAATATATCCAGAGAATACTGATGATCCTTCCCTGTTTTTATAAGTGCTTTTACATCCTTTGGGAAACATGAGCCTCCATAACCTACTCCGGGATATAAAAACTTGGTTCCTATTCTTGTATCGCTGCCTATTCCCTTTCTTACATAATTTACATCCGCTCCTACTATTTCACATAAATTGGCTATATCGTTCATAAAACTTATTTTGGTAGCCAACAGGGCGTTGGATGCATATTTTGTCATTTCTGCCGAAGGAATATCCATAAATAACAACGGATGACCATTTAACAAAAATGGTTTGTAGAGACTGTTTACTATTTTCTGAGCTTTTTCTGAATCAATTCCTACTACTATCCTGTCAGGTTTTAAAAAATCGTCTATAGCGTTACCTTCCTTTAAAAACTCCGGGTTACTTGCAACATCAAATTCAATATTTATCCCACGCTTATCTATCTGCTGCTGAATAGCTGATTTTACTTTTTGGGCAGTGCCGACTGGTACTGTACTTTTATTTATTATAACCATATAATGGTCTATGTATTGCCCTATTTCTGAGGCTACGCCCAATACATATTTAAGATCTGCACTGCCGTCTTCATCAGGCGGAGTTCCTACAGCAATTAAGACCACTTCTGAATCTACAATACTTTCTCTAAGATTAGTTGAAAATCCAAGTCTGCCCTTTTCTTTATTTCTTAAAATAAGCTGCTCTAAACCAGGTTCATAAATAGGAACCTCCCCCCTGTTTAAACTTTCTATTTTATCCTGATTAATATCCACACAAATAACATTAATTCCAGTTTCTGCAAAACATGTACCTGAAACTAAACCAACATAGCCTGTACCAACGACTGTAATTTTCATTAATTCATTAATTTAACATTAAATAAAAAAACATTTCAAAAGTATTAAAATTTCTGGATTTTTTAAGTAAATTAGCTTTTAGTAAAAAGTATGCAAAATTATTATACCTCAAATGTTATTATGAAGAAAAAAATTCTGGTAATTGATGATGATGCAACAATAAGATTTTTATTAGATAAAATACTTGATGAAAAGTATGAAGTTGAATTGAAAGGAGATGGCTTCGAAGCATTGGATTGGTTAAATGCAGGTAATATACCTGACTTAATAATCGTTGATATGGAAATGCCTGATATTAATGGAAAAGTATTATTAAGGAGAATAAAATTCAGCCCTCAGTTCAGATTTGTACCAATTATTGTAATATCCGGGACGGAAAGCAAATCTATTAAAAATAATTTCATTAAGCTCGGCGCAGCAGATTACATTGTAAAACCTTTTATGAATGTTGATTTGCTTGAACGCATTGAAAATGCACTAAATGCAGCTAAAACACAGTAAATGTAAAAGATATTTTTTAATATTTCTGGTTTTTTTTAAAAATAAAATAATACTTTTGCAGCTTGAATTAATATATTGTCTAACTTATTAATTATTAATTATTTTAAATGACTGATAATAATAACAATTTGGAAAATGAGCTGATAGATAAAAATATATCAGTTGAAAATGAAACTGTAACTGAAGATGTTGATGCTGAAGAACAAGTAGATGCATTTGAAGAAGAAGATGAAATAATAGAAGCTGAAGCAGATGAAATTGCAGAAGATATTCTGAAATTAAAAAGTGAAAAAATTTCACTTGAAAATTTCGATTGGAGTAAATACAATAATAAATGGGATGTATATTCCACCGAAGAAAGGCAGGAACTTTCAGAAATGTATGATAAAACACTTTCAACCATAGTTGAAAATGAGGTTACTGATGGTACTGTTATTGCAATGAATAAACGTGAAGTTGTAATTAATATCGGGTACAAATCAGAAGGTGTTGTAAGCCTGAACGAATTCCGGTATAACCCTGATCTTAAAATTGGAGATAAGGTTGAGATTTACGTTGAAAGTCAGGAAGATAAAAAAGGACAATTGCTGCTTTCACATAAAAAAGCCCGTGCAATGAGGTCATGGGACAGAGTAAATGCTGCTCTGGAAAATGATGAAATAATTAAAGGATATATAAAATGCCGTACAAAAGGTGGAATGATAGTAGATGTATTTGGCATTGAAGCCTTCCTGCCTGGTTCCCAAATTGATGTTAAACCAATAAGGGACTACGATATATTTGTTGGTAAAACAATGGAATTCAAGGTTGTTAAAATAAATCATGAATTCAAGAATGTTGTTGTATCTCATAAGGCACTTATAGAAGCCGAACTGGAACAACAGAAGAAAGATATTATTGCTAAACTTGAAAAAGGCCAGGTACTTGAAGGTACTGTAAAAAACATTACTTCTTACGGAGTATTTATTGACCTTGGTGGTGTGGATGGTCTTAATTCATATAACAGACCTTTCATGGGGACGAGTTAACCACCCTGAAGAAATAGTTCAGCTTGATCAAAAACTCAATGTTGTTATACTTGATTTTGATGATGCCAAGAAAAGAATAGCTTTAGGTTTAAAGCAACTTACACCTCATCCATGGGAATCTTTAAGTGCAAATCTTAAAGTTGGAGACAAAGTAAAAGGCAAAGTTGTTGTAATAGCAGATTATGGAGCTTTTGTTGAAATAGCAACCGGAGTTGAAGGATTAATCCATGTTTCTGAAATGTCCTGGTCACAGCATTTAAGAAGTGCCCAGGAATTCCTTAAGGTAGGCGATGAAGTGGAAGCAGTAATTTTGACACTCGACCGGGAAGAAAGAAAAATGTCTCTTGGCATTAAACAACTCAAATCAGACCCATGGGATAATATTGAAACTATTTACGCAATTGGATCGAAACATAAGGCTAAAGTCAGAAACTTTACTAACTTTGGCGTGTTTGTTGAAATAGAAGAAGGTGTTGATGGACTGATTCATATTTCAGATCTTTCATGGACAAAGAAAATCAAACATCCTGCTGAATTTACTCAGGTTGGAGATGAAATTGAAGTTACTGTTCTTGAAATAGATAAAGAAAATCGTCGTTTAAGTTTAGGCCATAAGCAATTGGAAGAAAATCCATGGGATGTATTTGAAACGATATTTACAGTTGATTCTACACATGAAGGTACAGTAATTGAAATATTTGACAAAGGTGCAGTTATAGCTTTACCATATGGAGTTGAAGGTTTTGTTACTCCAAAACATTTAGTAAAAGAAGATGGTACAACAGCGAAAGTTGACGAAAAGCTTGATTTTAAAGTAATTGAATTCAATAAGTCGGCAAAACGCATAATTCTGTCCCATAGCAGAATATATGAAGATGCAAGAAAAGCTGAAGAAAATGCATCTAAGAAAGCTGCATCAGAGGAAATAAAGAAATCGGCCAAAAAGCCTAAGAGTAATATGGAAAAGACAACTCTGGGTGATATATCTGAACTTGCTGCGCTAAAGGAAGAGATGGAAGTACAACAAAAAAGAGATCAACAAAATGATAAGCAATAAATTATTAAGTTTCATATTTAAATTACATTACAATGGAATTTAAAATCGAAAAACTAGAGAGTTTTACATTAATTCAAGTGCTCGAAGAAAAGCTGGACACACACATTGCTCCTACGTTAAAATCAGAATTAGTATTAATTTCCGGTAATGGAGAAAAAAATATTATTCTTGATTTAAGCAAATGCCGTTATTGTGATTCTTCGGGATTAAGTGCAATTCTTGTGGCCAACAGGTTATGTAAAAACAGTAATGGTATATTTGTTTTAACAGGTTTAAATGATGCAGTAGAACGATTAATTACTATTTCTCAGTTGGACACAGTACTTAATATTACCAGTTCTTTCGATGAAGCAGTATTTATGGTAAACAAAGAAAATCATTAACCAGGTTAGTAACCCTAGGTTATGGCATTTTCAGTATTGATATTGGGTAGCAGCTCAGCTCTGCCAACCTCTGAAAGAAATTTGACCGCTCATTTACTCAATGTAAATGAGCGGTTTTTTCTCATTGACTGCGGTGAGGGTACACAACTTCAACTTAGAAAATTTAAAGCAGCATTTAGCAGAATTGATAATATTTTTATTACTCACCTTCATGGGGATCATACTTTTGGTCTGCCTGGCCTTATATCTACATTTAATTTACTGGGTAGAAAAAAAACCCTGCATATTTTTGCCCATAATGATTTGGAAATGATGTTAAGACAATTCCTGAATCATTTTATTACAGACCTCTCTTTCACTTTGGAAATACATCCGTTAATTTTTGATTCTCCTCAGTTAATTTTTGAAAATAAAACAATTACCGTACAAAGTTTTCCTTTAAAACACAGGATACCTACCTGTGGATTTTTATTCAAAGAAAAACTACCTCTTAGAAAAATAAGAAAAGATATGATAGAATATTATCAGATACCTGTAAAGGAAATTATAAATATTAAAAACGGGGCTGATTTTATTACAAAGGATGGAACTGAAGTTTCAAATTCTGTTCTTACAATAGAACCGCAACCTGCCAAATCATATGCCTTTTGTTCTGATACTGCTTATAATGAAGATATTATTAAAACAATAAGTAGTGTAAATGTTTTGTATCATGAAGCAACTTTTGCTGACGAAGAATCTGAATTAGCAAGGATCACTTTTCATTCAACAGCGTCAGAAGCTGCAAAAATTGCCAAATTAGCAAAAACGGGAAAATTGATAATTGGTCATTTTTCCTCAAGGTATAAAGATATAAACAGGTTATACGAACAAGCCAGCAAAATATTTCCTGATACCCTGGTTGCAGAAGACGGAATGAAAATAGTAATATAGTATACACATAAATCTGTATATTTGGAAAATCTCTCAAAACCTCCTATGGAAAAAATAATTATACTTGATTTTGGATCGCAATACACCCAATTAATTGCAAGAAGAATCAGAGAATTGAATGTATTTTGTGAAATACATCCTTTTAATAAAAATTTTAAATTAGATAGCGATCTAAAAGGAATTATTTTATCAGGAAGTCCTTTCTCTGTGAGAGACAGTAATGCACCTGGTGCTGATCTTACTAATGTAAAAGGTATAATTCCTGTTTTGGGAATTTGTTACGGGGCACAATATTTATCGCATCATTTTGGAGGTGAAGTACTTTCATCGTCAACCCGTGAATATGGACGGGCTAAATTACAGGTTACTGACAACAATGATTTGTTCGAAGGTATTTCTAATAATAGTCAGGTATGGATGTCACATGCAGACACCATCAGTAAAATTCCCGGCAATTATAAAATTATTGCAAGGACATCTGATGTTAATGTTGGAGCTTTTCAAATAATCAACGAAAAAACTTATGGTTTGCAATTTCATCCTGAGGTTTATCATACCACAGAAGGAAGCAAAATTTTAAAGAATTTTGTCGTAAATATATGTAAGTGCAGCCAAAACTGGACTCCGGCTGCCTTTATAGCTTCAACTATATCAATGATACGTGAGGGTACAGGAAATGACAATGTAGTACTGGGTCTTTCGGGTGGTGTAGATTCATCTGTTGCTGCATTTTTAATACATAAAGCTATTGGAAATAAGTTAACCTGTATTTTCATTGACAATGGATTATTACGTAAAAATGAATTTGAAAAAGTATTACATTCATTTAAAAATTTAGGACTTAACATAATTGGAATTGATGCCGGTTCAAAATTTTTATCGTCTCTTAAAGGTATTGCCGATCCTGAAAAAAAACGAAAAATAATAGGTAATAGTTTTATAGAAATTTTTGAGCAGGAAGCAAAGAAAATTCCAAATGTAAAATGGCTTGGTCAGGGAACAATATATCCTGATGTAATTGAATCCGTTTCTGTTAACGGACCATCAGTCACAATTAAATCGCATCATAATGTTGGTGGATTACCGGAAAAAATGAACCTTAAACTTGTTGAACCTTTAAAATTATTGTTTAAGGATGAAGTCCGCCGTATTGGAGAAGCTTTGGAAATACCCGGAAATATTATTAACAGACATCCCTTTCCCGGCCCTGGTTTAGGTATACGGATTTTAGGAGAAGTTACCTCTGATAAGGTTAAAATTCTTCAGGAGGTAGATGATATATTTATCAATGGTTTAATTACTTATGGGCTGTATAATACAGTATGGCAGGCTGCAGCAATTTTATTACCAATTCAGAGTGTTGGAGTAATGGGAGACGAACGTACCTATGAAAATGTTGTTGCATTGAGAGCAGTTTCTTCAACTGATGGAATGACAGCCGATTGGTGTCAATTACCATACGAGTTCCTTAGTTTGATGTCTAATGAAATAATAAATAAAGTAAAAGGTGTAAACCGGGTTGTGTACGACATAAGTTCAAAGCCACCAGCGACAATAGAATGGGAATGATTGAAATTACAGGAGCGGTTGCCGGCTTGATTTATGTACTATTTTCTATTCGCCGTAACATTTTATTGTGGCTGGTAGGTTTTATAAGTTCAGGCATTTACTTTATTGTATTTTTACATTCAAAACTTTATGCCACCATGATTTTGCAATTATATTATATGGGTATAAGTGTTTATGGGTGGTATTACTGGAAATTCGGGGATAAAAAGAATCAAAAAGACGGGAAAGAAATAGTAGTCAAAAGCATACCAATAAAAATAGCTGTAATATGTTCAATGAGTTCATTAGTGTTGGTAGTTCCAATATTCTGGATACTCAAGAACTTAACAGATTCCCCTTATCCTATTTGCGATTCGGTGACTACAACACTCAGCATAATTGCTACATGGATGTTAGCCAGAAAGTATTCTGAGAACTGGCTTATCTGGATTTTTTCTGATACACTGTCTGCATGTCTGTATTTTTACATGAAACTCTATGCAACCACGGGTTTATTCACAGCTTATATAATCCTTGCCTTTATTGGGTATTTTGAGTGGAAAAAAGAATTAAAATCAAAAATAATTTTATAATTTAATAGTAGAAAATCATTTAAAAATTGAATTTAATTGAATAAAAATACTGATAACTTTGAATTAGTTGCAAAGACATTTAAAGGACTTGAGGACGTACTTGCAGATGAATTAAAGGAGTTGGGAGCCTTTGATATAAATATTCTGAACAGGGCAGTTAGTTTCAAAGGTGATAATACCTTGATGTATAAAGCCAATCTTTGGTTACGTACAGCTTTAAAGATACTTAAACCAATCAGTAAATTTAAAGCTAAAAATGAAATTGATTTATATAAAGGAATTTCGCAAATAACCTGGAGCGATTATTTTAATGTGGATGATACCTTATGTATACAAACTACGGTAAACTCATCTTATTTTAATCATACCCAATATGTTGCTTTAAAATCAAAGGATGCAATAGTTGATCAATTCAGGAATTACTACGGAAAACGACCCTCGATAGACACTGAAAACCCTACTATTTTAATAAATATTCATATATATGAAGATGAATGTCAAATAGCAATAGACAGTTCCGGAGAATCGCTCCACAAGAGAGGCTACAGGGTCAATTCAACCATAGCACCATTGAATGAAGTTCTTGCTGCCGGATTAATATTGATAAGTGGTTGGAACAGAAAATGTAATTTTTTAGATCCAATGTGCGGTTCTGGAACGATTCCCATTGAAGCAGCCTTACTGGCTTATAACGTGCCTCCTGGTATTTTCAGAAAAGAATTTGCTTTTGAAAAATGGAAAGATTTTGACAGAGATTTAATGGAAAAAGTATTTAATGATGACTCAAATGAAAGAGAATTTAATTACAGGATTACCGGTTCGGATATCTCTGCGGGGGCAATAAGAATTGCAGCAGACAATGCTAAAAATGCATCTGTTTTTAATAAAGTTACATTTAAAGTTGAATCATTCGAAAGTATTATCCCAAAAGAGGAACCCGGTATTGTTATATTTAATCCTCCTTATGGCGAACGAATCAAGAAAAATAACCTGGATGCCTTTTATGAAATGATTGGTAATCAGTTAAAAAGAAAATATACAGGCTATGAAATATGGATACTGAGTGGTAATAAAGAGGCTCTGGATCATATTGGCCTGCATCCTTCAAAAAAGTTCAGCCTTAATAATGGCAATATCGAATGTAAATTTCAGCGGTTTAATATTTATTCAGGTACCAAAAAAGCCGGGAAATAGAAATCAATATTCAATTACCACATACATTTTAATTATAAAATTATTATCTTTATGAATAAGGAGCAATTTAATCTGTAATTATTGGGTAAATTGTAAATGAGATATCGCAAACAATAAAGTTTATTCTAATTTGGCTATAACAGATAGTTTTTTATATATTTGTTAATCGTGTCAAAAGAGAATTGGTAACATGTAATGTAATAAAAGCCTCTTATGAGCTTTAATTTTAATGAGTACTTTACGAAACTAAATGGAGACGATGTTGTATTTTCTTTTAAGGGAACTATTACATCTGAAGTCATAATTAATATTTTAGAAATCACAGAACAAAAATTTTCTGATTTAGAGGTAAACAACACTGTTAGAAAAAAAGTTTATAATGTTTTGCTGGAAAGCCTTCAAAATATGTTTCATCATGCTGAGGATGCTCCTGTTGCAGTTGAAGGTTTAGATGACACAAAAAAGTTTGGATTGGTAGTAGTGAAAAAAAATGAAAGTGGGTATCTTGTTACTACAGGTAATTTTTTAAATACTTCCAAAATAAAAACCCTAAAAGATAAAATTGACAAAATCAATTCATTATCTCAAAATGAGCTGAAAGATATGTACAAATTCATTCTCAACCACCAGAAATTAACAGCCAAAGGTGGCGGCGGACTCGGTTTGGTAGATATTGCCAGGAAAACCGGACATAAAATTGAATATTCTTTTAGCGAAATAAACAAAGATTATTATTTTTTTAATTTAGAAATTTTAGTTTCCTAGATTTAATTTATTTGAATTACTATGGAATCACTTTTAATTGAAGGAACAGCTAAAACACCCATTGTTAAATTTGACGCAGAGCAGGGTTTAATAGAGATTAAAGGACGTTCAATTCCTGAAAATTCAATTGAGTTTTATAAACCTCTGGTTGATTGGTTGGATTTATATGCAAAATCACCAAATACTCACACAAAAGTCAATATTCAACTTGAATACTTTAATACTAGTTCATCAAAATGTATTTTGGACATCTTTAAAAAACTGGAATCAATTCATAAGGCAAGTAATGATATAATTATCAACTGGTATTATGAAGAAGATGATGAGGATATGCTTGAAGCTGGTGAAGATTATGAATCTATTATAAGAGTACCATTTAAAATGATTGAAATAGTGTGATAAATAATTACTTCTGACAAATTACGAATGACTGATGTCAATATTAGAAATAATTATAATTAAGTAATCAGTATTCAGTCATTATCTCAGACCTCTTTGCTTGGACATTTTTTCAAGCCTTTCCTGAAAAGATGATTTTTTAACCGGTTTTGCCTTATTTAAATGAATTTGTCTTAGTAATTTTTCTTCGTCAGTCACTAGCTTAAAAATTTCATTCTGGCCAATAGTTATCAAGGTTGAAAGAAAATAATAATATGTAAGGCCCGATGAATATTTATTCAGGAAAACCATAAACATCACAGGCATAATATACATCATTGTCTTCATCCCGGGCATCTGGTTGTCCATTGATGAGGTTTGCTGGCTCATCCTCATGCTTATTATGGTTGCAGCTGTCATTAATATAGTAAAAAGACTTATATGGTTTCCATAATATTGAGTAATCAATGGAATATTTGCGGACCACGAAAAAATAGAATCATAGGTAGAAAGGTCTGTGGCCCAAAGAAAATGCTGATGACGTAATTCTATTGATGTAGGAAAAAACCTGAACATTGCAATCAGGAAAGGCATTTGGAATAACATTGGCAAACATCCTCCAAGGGGATTTACTCCTGCTTTTTTGTAAAGAGCCATCACAGCCTGTTGTTTTTCTACCGCTTTTTCTTTTGGGAATTTCTTATTCAATTCATCAATTTCAGGTTTAAGAACACGCATTTTGGCTTGTGACTGGTATGACCTGAAAGTAAACGGGAAAAGCCCTATTTTTATAATAAAGGTCAAAACTAAAATAATTATCCCTACATTAAATATAAAACTGCTTAAAAACCCGAAAATGGGGTTAATTACGTACACATTGACAAGTCGGAATATATTACGACCCCAGAATATAATCCTTTCCAAACCAATATTATACTTTTTAAGAGTTGCATAGTGGTTCGGCCCGAAATAAAATTGTAAGGGTATGCTCAATAAGGGCTTATTTTCGTAGTTCAAAGCCAGAGTAGCATCATACCTTTTCAGATTTACTTCCCTGTTTAAAAACCTTAATGATTTTAGATTACCATTTTGAAAACTTTCACCTGCGATGATAACAGAAGAAAAAAACTGCTGTTTAAAAGCAATCCATTTTAACTTATTATTTATAGTTCTTACCTCTTCTGATTTATTGGTAACAGCACTCATTGATTCATCGTCATCCTCAATAAACTTGTACTGAATGTTGGAATAAGTATTTTCATTGGTAGTGTCATTTTCCTGACGGGGAATTGTTACAGCCCAGTTTAAATCAATGGAGTTGGAATTGGTAGATATAATATCATTCATATTTACCATGTTAATCCTGAACCGGATCATATAATCATTCGGTACAACAGTATAAATATATTCAATATATGAATTATCACCTGCATATAATCTGAATACCACAGAATCAGGTGAATTAGTTATTATATATTCTTTTTTATCAGTTAAAGGTTTAAATGTCAAATTGTTGGTTTCAATCAACTTATTTTGGGAAAAGAAGTTCAAACCCAGAATAGTGGAATCACCGTTAAATAAAATCAGAGGGGATGAATCGTAACGTGTATATTTTTTTAATTCAACAGAATAAGGTCTGGCTCCCCGGGAACTCAATTTAATTCTGAGAAGGTTGTTTTCTATTGTAATATATTCGGCTGTATCTTTATATGCCGAAGCAAATACTCCGTATTTGTTATAATTTAATTTTTGAACGGCAGAATCTGAAGTTACAATTTTACCCTTTTGCAGAGATGAATCAGTCGTTAAGGTATTTTTTTGTGTTCTCAGCATTTCCTGCTGACGGACAATTAATAGGGAATCCTGTTGCCTTTTTATTGCCTCAAGCTGCTGTTGGGATGGTTTGGAAATAAAATAATATCCGATAATGATAACAAATATCAATAAGATTCCAATAATTGAATTTTTATCCATATAATTCTAACTGTTTTATTTATAATTGCTAATCAATTATTAAGTGATTTTTTTGCCACAAAGCTATTAAAAAGGTTTGAAAATTAACTACTGTTTTAAATTCTGCCAAAAAGATTTCGGTAAAATGCAAATTAATACCGGCATATATGTACTTTGTAATTTTTAAAGCCGGCATGTTATTATAGTTAATTTTGATGTGTTTTATGGTCAAGAGCTGCTTTAACAAATGCCACAAATAAAGGATGGGGATTTATCACCGTACTGCTGTATTCAGGATGGAATTGCACACCCACAAACCATGGATGCGAGGGAATCTCAACTATTTCTACAAGATTTGTATCCGGGTTTGTGCCTGCAGCTATCATACCGGCTTTTTCAAATTCACACAAATATTCATTGTTAAATTCATAACGATGCCGGTGCCGCTCTGATATCTGAATCGTTTTGTATGCCTCGAAAGACCTCGTATTTTCCTTCAAAACACATGGATAAGCCCCCAATCGCATGGTGCCGCCTTTCTCGGTAACTCCTTTCTGCTGTTCCATTAAATCTATAACCGGGTATATTGTAGTATGAACCATTTCTGTGGAATGAGCAGTTGCATATCCAAGTACATTTCTTGCAAATTCAACTACAGCAAGCTGCATACCTAAACATACTCCAAAATATGGTATTTTGTTGATCCTGGCATAAGCAGCAGATAATATTTTACCTTCGATTCCTCTCTCACCAAAACCCGGGGCTACAATTATTCCATGAAAATCCTTAAGTGTTTCATCTAAAGTTTTTTCATTTATTGTTTCTGAATGAATAAAGTTGAGATTGACCTTACATTCATTTTTAGCACCTGCATGTATAAATGATTCTATTATTGATTTATATGCATCCGGCAATTCGACATATTTTCCAACTAATGCAATATTAACCTGTTCCTTGGGATGATGAAGCTGATTCAGAAACTCCTTCCAGTTTGTAAGCTTAGGTGAATCGCCTACAGGCAACTGAAGTTTTTTCAAAACGGTTATGTCCAGCTTTTCCTTTTGCATTAACAGGGGGACCTCATAAATGGTAGAAACATCAATTGATTCAATAACTGCATTACTTTCTACATTGCAAAATAAAGCAACCTTCTTACGTAAATCGTCGCTGAGGGCTTTCTCAGTTCTTAAAACCAGAATATCAGGCTGAACTCCATTTTCAAGCAGAGTTTTTACCGAATGTTGTGTTGGTTTTGTTTTTAATTCACCTGAGGCAGCAAGATATGGAACAAGAGTAAGATGTATTACCAATGAATTAGATATGCCTGATTCCCAACGTAATTGACGAACGGCTTCAATGTACGGCAATGATTCTATGTCACCTACGGTTCCTCCTATTTCTGTAATTACTACATCGTATTTGTGCATAGTTCCCAGTAACTTTATCCTCCTCTTTATTTCGTCAGTTATATGAGGTATCACCTGTACCGTTTTACCTAAATAATCACCACGGCGCTCCTTACTGATTACAGACTGGTATATCCTTCCTGTGGTAATATTGTTGGCCTGAGTGGTATGAACTCCCAGAAACCTCTCATAATGGCCAAGATCAAGATCAGTTTCAGCCCCATCCACAGTTACATAGCATTCTCCATGTTCATACGGATTTAATGTACCCGGGTCGACGTTTATATAGGGATCGAGCTTCTGAATGGTTACACTGTAACCCCTTGATTGCAGTAACTTAGCCAAAGACGCAGATATAATTCCTTTGCCTAAAGAAGAGGTTACCCCACCTGTTACAAATATGTATTTTGTAGTACTCAAGTTTTAAGTTTTCAATATATCATTCATTTATGCTTTTTTCAATCATTCGGATTTTTTCTTCCAGGGCTTTCATTTCCTCTTTCCCTGATGATATTTTTCTTTCAACTTCTGCAATCATTGATTCTGCATTTTTTGACTTGGCAAAAAATCCAATATTATTTTCCCATAAAATGATATCATTTTCAATTTGCTTGAGTTTGGTTAAGTATTTATCCCGTTCGTGATATAACTGGTTGCCACTTTTTCCTTTAGTCGAAATATTTTCAAGCTTATTTTTAAATTTTAATAAGTTTTTTTGACCTTCATCAATTTTTAGGTTATCAAACTGATTATTAATAGCATCTCTATATTTCTTCTGAATTTCATCTTTGGATTTTAAAGGAACAAAACCAATTTCACTCCACCTGCGTTGAAAATCTTTTAGCTTCTGGAAGTTATCCATTGGGTTTGGGCTCGCTGTAAAAGACACTATTTCATTAATCAATTCACTTTTTAACCTGAAATTTTCCTCATATTGGCTGTCAACATTATTAAAATGTAAGGCCTTATTTTTAAAAAAGTGATCGCAGGCTGTCCGGAATCTTTTCCAAATTATATCCGAATGTTTTCTTGGTACGGGACCTATTTCCTTCCATTTTTTCTGCAACTTGATAAGATCTTCCGTAGTAGATCTCCATTCAGTACTATCCATTAATGATTCAGCCTGAATGCACAAATCAGTTTTTAACTGCAGATTATTGTTTTGATCTTCCTTACTTTGTGTAAAAAATTCGCGTTTCCTGTTAAAATATGCGTCGCAGGTGTTTCTGAAACGATTGTATATTTTATTATTGTCTTTTTTGGGTGCAAAACCAATTGTCCTCCACATTTTCTGAAGTTCCAGCATCTCCTGGTACGACAGTTCCCATTCTTTTACACTGTTATAATTTTGGCTGGAAATTTGTTCAGCCCTCTCACACAGGGCAGTTTTAGATTCAAGGTTTTGTTTTTGACTTTCTTTTAAATTTTCAAAATAATCCTGATGCTTTTTATTTATTTTGGAAGTAATATTCTTGAAACGTTCCCATATTTCAATTTTCATTTCCTGAGAAACAGGGCCAATTTCACGCCATTGTTCATGTAATTTTTGCAAAGTTTTAAAAGCTTTAACTACGGAAGGTTCTAAAAGTAGTTCTTCAGCTTTCTCACAAATTTCTATTTTAATCTCAAGATTTTTTTTCAGATCCAGGTCTCTGAGATCTTTGTTTATTTTTATGAAATCATAAAAAATTTCCACATAATGGTGATAATTCTCCCACAGGTCTTTAATATTTTGTTGTGGAACTACTCCTATGGAACGCCACTGAGATTGTAATTCCCTGAATTGGTGGAATGTATCGTTTATGGACTCTTTTCTGTTAACTAATTCTTTAATCTCTTCAATTATTCTGTATTTCTCTGCTAAATTTTTGTGTTTTTCGGATTCTAATAATTGATTTAATTCAGTCCTGAGTACGCGGTAATTTTTGAGAAGTTCTTTTAATTTTTCTTCCAGTGGGTCAACTTCCGGAACAAAATCAACTATTCCGGCATCTTCAGCCTCCTTTCTCAGTTTATCAATCTCAGCCTTATGTTTTTTATAAAAATTAACTTTAATACTCTCTATGCTAGATTTTACCTTTTCAACATCTTTGGCAGATAATAATTCAACCAATTTATCTACAAGCTCAGCTTTGGAAAATTCTGTAAAGTCGCCGTTATAAATTTCATTTTCCGAAACTGTAATATCTTCTTCAATATTATGAGGATCAACATTGATTTCATCATCATCTTCAGATTCCGGAACATTATTAAGTTCAATTTCTTCAAATACTTCGCCAACAGATATGATATTGTTATCAATATCCGGATTTTCAGAATTTCCGGGAGAAGCAGCTATTCCGGATGATTTGAATTGTTCATCCTGAACAGGGTTACTGAGATCAGAAGTTTCCATCACTTACGCATTTAATCAAAAAAGTAGGTTACGAAAATATACATTTGAAAGTTAATACTCAAAGATTTTAAGGAAATAATGATCCATTATTATTTGTCACATTGTTTTGGATGTTAGATTTTGTTTTCATATATTACATCCGGATATGATTTCTTTGTAAGAAATATTCTTGTTCACCTAATTATTATGGATCAGGACAATTTATACGATAAAATACAAGATTTATTAGGCAATCTGCAAGGTAATTTTAATATTTTAGAGGAACAAATAGATATTGATTTACAATTGGAATATTTTGAAACTTCGAAAAATGTAAAAAAAATTTTTGATAAAAACGAGACTTTAAATAATATGGAAAGTCTTTTCTCTGATAAGCTTTCCATTGATGAAAAAAAAACTTTATTAATTCAGCTGGCATCAATCGACAAGGTTGAAGCCTACAGAAGTATAGAGAAATACAAATTGTGTGCCGACCCTGATTTAAAGGATTGGGCAACTCTGGCAATGCAGGAAAGCAAAATGTTACTGGAAAGCATATTTTTAGACCAGAATCAAATATTTATTTCCACTGGTCTGGGTGGAAAGGGTAAAAAGCTAAGATATTTTATTGTATTTCTCGCAAAACAAAATTTAGAATTCGGTGAAATTCAAAGGAAAATTCTAAAAAATGAAATAGAATATATATTTAAAAATAAAGGAGCGGATATAGAAGATATGTCCTTTTCATCGGTCTATTGCACAATAAAAGCAGTAATACCATTGGAAGTACATATTAATGACCTGTTTGAAAAAACTATTTTGGAATGTAACCAAATGGGTGAATTTTTAGATTCAAATTTTATAGTAACTAACGTCAAAGAGCTAACTTATAGCGAAATATTAGGGGTTTTAAATAATATAAATTTACCTGAAAAAAATAATGATGTTTTAGATTAATTGTTATTATAAAGTTTTTTACTTTATTTGTTTTTTCTGATAAAGTATAAAATATATCATATACTTTTGAAAAATAATATAATCCGTTCTTTAAATAATGATTAGCAGAAGACTGATAAGGATAAAAATAGTTCAGGTTTTATATGCATATTGCAGTGATGCAAATTCAACTCTAGAAAAAACAGAAAAAGAATTACACGATAGTATTAAGAAAACCTATGATCTATATCATTATTTAATATTATTGATAATTAATGTAGTAGATTATGCTGCCGAACGCATAGATCAATCAAAAAACAAAATTCTGCCGACGATTGAGGATATCAATCCTAATATTAAATTCGTAAACAATAAATTAATAGCCCAGTTAAACAATTGTAAATCAATGTTAAATTACATTGAAAAAAATCATTTGTCCTGGCATGAAAATTCCGGAATCATAAAAAAACTGTATCTAAAAATAATAGCATCGGTTCATTTTCTCAATTATATGGACATAAAAGGAAATAATTATGAAGATGATAAAAAAATTATTATAGACATATTTTCCAATGATCTTGAAAATTGGGAACCTCTTTACCAATTGCTTGAAGAAGATAATATTTACTGGAACGATGATATAGAATTTGTCATTAGCATGATTATTAAAACATTACAGCGTTTTAAAGAATCAACCACAATTCCTGTTTTAATGGATCTGTATAAAAATGAAGAAGACAGGGAATTTGCTGTAAATCTTCTTAGAAAAACAATAATAAATCATAAAGAGTACAGGGAAATTATTGATAAGTATACTGAAAATTGGGAAATTGACCGCATAGCAGTCATGGATGTACTGATTATGGAAGTTGCTATAGCTGAAATATTAGGATTTCCTGGTATCCCGGTCAAAGTATCACTAAATGAATTTATTGATATATCCAGATTGTATTCTACAAATAAAAGCAACGAATTTGTAAATGGAATTCTGGATAAAATTGTTGCAGACCTTAGAAAAGAAAATAAAATAATTAAAACCGGTCAAGGGTTAAATGGTGATAATGTAAGGAATGAATAATCAATTTGCCTGTATAAAAATTTATACTTAATTTCGCGCAGGTTTTAAATTATTTAAATGAATAAAATTTGGTTTTTAGGAATAGCATTTTTTTTATATTGCTGCTCAAATTCCTCAAATGAAACCAGTAATATTCAACCTATTCCAAAATATAAAGGTGATCCCCCTTATATGTATTTTAAGGAAGATTTTCACGACTTTGGAAAAATTAATGAGGGAGAAACTGTTTCATATTCATTCGTTCTTGAAAACCGGGGAAAAAGTGATTTAATAATAAGTTATATTGATGCCAGCTGTGGTTGTACAATTGCAAAATGGGATCAGAAACCACTTCCACCGCGTAAAACAACTATAATTGAAGTGATTTTCAATTCCGAAGGTAAAACCGGAATACAGAATAAATCGGTAAAGATAAAATCAAATGCAAATCCGGATATAAAATTTTTAAATATACGTTGCGAAGTATTATCACCTAATAATAATTAATATAAATAACAATGACAATTTCTTTAAACATTATGCTGGCAGATTCAGCTGCACAAAATCCTTACGGTATGTTAATAATGATGTTATTACTTATTGTAGTTTTTTATTTTTTCATGATTCGCCCGCAGGTAAAACGACAAAAAGAATTAACCACTTACCGCAGTCAACTTAAAAAGGGGGATAAGGTAATAACAACAGGTGGCATATATGGTAAAGTGCAGGAAGTGAATGATCAGGCAATAACACTTGAAATTGATAGCAATGTTCACATTAAAGTTGATAAAAGTGCAGTATTGAAAGATCCTTCTGACCTTGCTAATCAGAAATAATTTGAATTGGACAGCAAACTCAAATCCTTGACCGCAAATCAACCAGATAGAGAAAAAGTTAAGTTTAACAAACAACTCTTAATCTATCTGTTTTTTTTATTGGTAGCTCTTATCTTTTGGTATCTTAATGCATTAAGCAAAGACTACACAACAGATATTTTATATTCTGTTACCTATGATAATTTTCCAAAAGATAAGGTATTAATTAATGAACTTCCTGCTGAGATAGGATTAAAAATTAAAGGATTTGGATTTAGTATATTAAGATGTAAACTGGCAGGATACTTCAGGCCGGTTAAAATTTCGTTAAATCAATACCCGATTGAAGTTTTAAAAAGAGGTAATACTACCCAGTATTATTTACTTACCAAATATACTAAAGATTACATAGCTACTCAATTTAGTTATGAAATTCAATTGCTTGAAGTAAAACCAGATACATTATTCCTTAATTTGACTGATGTTCTTGAAAAAAAAGTTCCTGTTAAACTTAATTTGAATCTTAAATTTGAAAAACAATACATGCAGGGTTTACAATTAGTAAAACCGGACAGTATTTTAATCAGTGGTCCAAACAGTATAATTGATACTATTAACTTTATAGAAACCATAGAATTAAAGAAAAAAAAGGTAAATGATACTATAATTAATTCTTTGTCACTTGTTCCAATAAACAAGGTAAAATTTCAACCGGATAAAGTTACTGTTATAATTCCTGTTATTAAATATACTGAACTTACATTCAATATACCCATAGAGGCCGAAAATGTTCCTGACAGTTTGTTCCTGAGAACGTTTCCCGGAAGTGTCAAACTTTCATGCTGGGTAGGTGTTTCTGAATATGATAAAATGTCTCCATTTTTATTCAGACTGGTTGTTGATTACAAATCTATTAATGAAACTTTGCATAATAAATTAAAAATTAACCTGGTTAAGTTTCCATCTAATGTAAGTAATATCACTTTTTATCCAAAAAATGTAGAATATCTCATAGAAAAATGATAAAAGTTGGAATTACAGGAGGAATTGGTAGCGGAAAATCAATTGTAAGTCTGGTATTTTCCGCTTTGGGAGTTCCGGTATATTATGCGGATGAACGAGCAAATTTATTAATGAATAAAGATCAAAGCATTATAAACGGATTAATTAGTAAATTTGGAAATAATATTTATAATAATTTCTTACTTGACAGAAAAAAACTTGCATCAATAATTTTTACAGACAAGGATGCCCTCAGATATGTAAACGGGCTTGTGCACCCTGCAGTAGGAAGGGACTCTGAAATATGGTTCCGCAGTCTTGTAAATGTAACTTATGCAATAAAGGAAGCAGCACTGTTTTTTGAAAGTGGCACGGATAAAGAGGTTGATTTTATGATAACAGTAATTGCACCATTGGATATTCGCTATAAAAGAGTTATGGATCGTGATGGTGTTACAAGGGAACAGGTTATGAAAAGGATGGAAAATCAACTTTCAGATGAAGATAAAATCAGTAAATCGGATTTTATTATTATTAACGACGATAAAATTAGTGTACTTGAACAGGTATTAAATATACATCATACAATTTGCAATAAGAATTAAAATATTTATTCTAAATTTAATTATTAACTAATCATGGTCTTAAAAGATATATTAGCAATTTCAGGGTCAGGCGGTTTGTTCCGGTTTTTATCCAAATCAAGAAACGGTATTGTAGTAGAAGGATTGCTTGACAAGAAACGTATAAATTCTCCGGCTTCTGCAAGGGTAAGTGCTTTGGACGATATTGCGGTGTATACAAATGATAAGGAAATACCACTAAAAGAAGTATTGCAAAATATTTACAGGAAAGAAAATGGTGGCCAAACAATTGATCATAAATCGGATAACGATAAACTAAAGAAATATTTTGCAGAAATTGTGCCTGATTATGATAGAGAGAGAGTTTACGTATCAGATATTAAAAAAATATTTAACTGGTATAATATTCTCAACAGTGTACAAATGATTGATTTATTGTCAGATGAAGATAATAATGAAAAGAATGAAACAACAGGGCAGGTTGAAAATATTGATAAAAGCGAAATTATTGATAAAGGCGTTAGTACTGAAAATGAGCCTGAAAATCCCAATGATTCAAAATTGACAAATAAACTTTAAAATAATAAAATTTATTTTTGCATAGCCTCAATTTTATTTAATTTTGGCATAATATTTGTATTTACACTAATATAATTTATAATATATATAACAAATAATGAAATTATTCGTTATATATATTATAAACCTAAAAGGTAAAAATATTTAAGAAAGTAGTAGTTTAGTTTTAGTTAGTTAGTAGTAGTTTCTGTGTTAGGAGTGTCGTCGTGATGATGACACTTTCTTTTTTTATATACACCATCCCGTAAATTTAAAGATCGCAAAAAACTTCAATCCGGATGTGTCAGCTAAATACTTTCATCCAGATCGGCCAGTTTATTATAAAGGCTTTCAGAAACGGAGGTTAAGGGTAAACGAACTACATTTTCTATAATACCTTTCTGATGTAAAATTGCTTTTACTCCTGCGGGACTACCTTCACTGAAAATACCATTAATGACGCTTATCATTGATAGGTGTATTTTTCTGGCCAACTGATAATTACCTCCAAGAGCTTCTTCAACCAGAGTTGAAAAATTTAAAGGATAGGCATTTGCAATAACAGAAATTACTCCATCAGCTCCCAAGGCTATCATGGGTAAGGTAACTACATCATCTCCTGAAATTACAAGAAAATTTTCAGGCTTATCCCTTATTATTTCAGAAATCTGAGTCATATTTCCTGATGCCTCCTTAATACCAATAAGATTTGGAAATTCAGAAGCCAGCTTAACTGTTGTATCTGAATTCATATTGACACCTGTCCTGTGAGGAACATTGTACATTATAACAGGTAGACTGCTTACATGTGCAATTGCTTTAAAATGTTCATAAATACCTTTCTGATTTGGTCTACTGTAATATGGAACAACTGATAATATTCCATCAACATTATTGTCAATAGTTTTTATATCTTCAACAATTTCCATTGTATTGTTTCCTCCAATACCAACCACTACAGGAACTCGCTTATTAACTGCTCCGGTAACTGTATTAATTACCTCATGTTTTTCATGTTTACTTAATGTAGCTGGTTCGCCTGTCGTACCAAGTACTACTATATAATTGATTTTCCCGCTTATACAATAATCGACCATATTTTCAAGGGCCTGGTGATCAACACTAAAATCAATTTTAAACGGGGTTATCAAGGCTACTCCTGTACCTTCAAATTTGGAATTCATAAAATATTGGTATCTAAAATTTGTAATTTTACTTTCCTAATTTCCTACTTATTTATTAAATTCAGATAATGCTTGATATGATCCAGAAACACTTCCAGCTGATTTGAATTGTTTAGTTCGAACATCAGATCAAAACTTCCATGATTAAGTGTATACCTTCCAATTTTAAATTTCGATTTTGATAATCTTGATATATATTCAACAGGAAAGAAATCGGACATACTCAAATCAAACAATAAATCAAACTGCTTATCAATGAAATCTGTTACCAGGTGAGTTTTAGGTACCAGTGTCCAGCCCAGTTCCTTTCGTGAAAACAGATTTATACCTTTCCAAAACAAAAAACTTTCAGGAATAGTTTTTGCATCTATATATCCAAGTACATATATCTGCAGCTTATAGGTACTAAGATAATTTAAAAACTGTTTTATCTGTTCAAAACTTACCTGATCTGTAGGAGTAAAAAGTATGCCGGCTGATTTGGCTGAATCAAAATTATAACTTTTACGTTGTCTAGTAAAATTACGTAACTTATTATTTAATACCCTTTTTCCAAGTTTTTGTTTTATATTGTTCAAAAGTTTCACTTTTAAAATGTTAATATAAAATTTTGGGTAAAGTTGAGAAAATCTTAATAATAAATCAAAATAATTTTATTTCTTAGCTTATAATATTAATAATAATTTATATGGTATTTTACAGAATAGTAATAATACTCTTTTTTATTCTTTTCTCTACTAATGTAAAGGGACAACAACCACTTAAAATTATTTCCCTGGCTCCCATCATTACTAAAATGATTTATCTGCTGGATGAAGAAAATAACCTGGCTGGTTGTACAAATTACTGCGATATTGCTGTAAAAGACCATAAAAATATTGTGGCAAACGATATGGAAGTTAATGTTGAAAAAATATTAATTCTTCAGCCTGATATTGTTATAACAACTAATTTAACAAAACCAACTGTAATAAACGAAATTAAAAAAGTTGGAATAAAAGTTAAGGTTTATGCAATACCTGATTCCTACAGCGATTTGAGCAATATATTTGTTGACATGGCGAAACTTTTGAATAAAAACTCTTTGGCCATGGACATCATTTATAAACAACAACAAAGATTGGACCTTATAATGAAAAAAATACCCGGAGGCAAAAAAGTAAAAATATTTTTTGAAATAGGGACTAAACCATTATTTACAGTTATTCCACATACCTTCATGGACGATTATATTAAATATGCCGGGGGTGTTAATATAGCAGGAGATTTGAAAAACGGACTGATATCAAAGGAAAGTGTTTTAACAAGAAATCCGGATGTAATATTTATTGTAACAATGGGTATATTAACTGACGAAGAAATTTCAATGTGGAAAAATTACCATTTTCTCAACGCAGCTAAATTTAACAGGGTATTTTCCATCGATGCCGATAAAACATGCAGTCCGGATCCTGTAACTTTTGTAGATGTTGTCGATCAAATGGTTAAACTGATTTATAAATGAGTATAACTAAAATTGTTAAATGGTGTTTATGGATAACAGGGTTGACTGTTGTGACCCTATGTATCATAATATATTCCTTATCACATGGTGAAATGAATATACCGTTTATAAAAATCCCGTGGATATTATTTCATCATAAAGAAAGCATGGAATACATTATTTTAAAAAATATACGCTTACCAAGGATCTATATAGGATTATCCGCAGGAGGGTCATTGAGTCTGGCTGGTGTTATCCTGCAGGGTATATACAGGAATCCCCTGGTAGAGCCCTACACTTTGGGAATATCAGGAGGTGCAGCTCTGGGTGTGGCTTTTATTATTGTTACAGGAATAAATTTATCACTTGGCCCTTTTATGTTACCTGTTGCCGGATTTATTGGGGCTATTGCCACAATAATAATAGTTTATTATTTAAGTGTAAGGCATGGAAAAATGGAAACAGGAAGTATGATTTTAACAGGTATAATGATTAGTTTTATTTCTTCATCCGGCATGATGTTCTTAATGTCTGTATCTTCAAATGAAAATATGCATGGCATCCTTTTTTGGACAATGGGATCCCTGGATGAGGAAAATCATGTACTTATATTAATATCTGTTTTGTCTTCTATAATAGGTTTATTAATAACTTATTTATTTATACATCCTTTAAATGCACTTCGTCTGGGAGAAGAAAAAGCCAGACATCTGGGAATTAATACTGACTTGTCAATAAGAGTGTTATTTATTATAGCATCTTTACTGACAGGAATTTGTGTATCCGTTGCAGGTATTATTTGTTTTGTCGGATTAATAATCCCTCAACTTATGAAATTACTTGTTGGCACTGACTTCAGGATACTGCTCATTACTTCTTTCCTTGCAGGAGGTGGATTTCTTGTATTATGCGATACTATAGCACGAACCATAATTTCTCCAAATGAATTACCAATAGGAGTAATAACAGGAATTACAGGTGGGGTTGCATTTATAATTATGCTTGGCAGGCTTAAGAAGAAATCAAATTTTGCATAGCAGCTAATGGATAACTTCTTTAGAATAGAAAAACTTTCATGCGGGTATAATAATAAATTTAATATATCTGATATCAGCATGGAGATTGACAGAGGCATGCTGGTGGGTATTATTGGCCCAAACGGTTGTGGCAAGACAACCCTTTTAAAAGGTATTACGGGTGAATTAAAAAATAAGAGCGGAAATGTTACACTTAATGGAAAAACCCTTAATAAAATTTCATACAGGGAAAAAGCAAGAATAATAGCAGTTGTATCTCAGGATATAGAAGTTCCGGAAATGCCGGTGGATGAATACATTTTAATGGGAAGGATGCCTTATCATAATAATTTCCAGTTTTTTGATACAAAAGAAGATATTGCCATATCAGAAAACTATATGAATTTAACTCAGGTTGACCATCTGAAAAATAAATATTTAAACAGGCTTAGCGGAGGAGAGCGGCAAATGATATCTATAACAAGGGCACTTGTTCAGGAGCCTGAATTACTGCTACTTGATGAACCTACTTCACATCTTGACATAACTCATCAGGTAAAGGTTCTTAATCTTGTGCAAAGGATGAACGAACAATTCGGACTTACTGTTTTAATGGTAATCCATGATTTAAACCTTGCGGGAGAATACTGCAATAAGCTCATAATGTTAAATAACGGTAAAATACATACCACCGGGACTCCTGATGAAGTTTTGACTTATACAAACATAGAAGAAGTATATAAAACAGTAGTAGTTACCAAAACTAATCCTGTTTCTGAAAAACCTTTGGTATGCCTTGTATCTGAAAAAATACTTAAGATGATGAATGAAAAGAATTTGAAGATTTGAAACGAGCATCACCATCTAAATAAATTATACATGATACATTTAAAATCAATCTATTATCATATATAATCGAAAAGACTATTTAAATAAATTATGACCTTTTCAAGTTATAAATGCGAATTAGATCTGACCTTATAATTAAATATTTAACGGATCAAAATTTGAAAATTGTTTATTTTTAATGACAAATTACGGTTTACTGATAAAAAATCTATACTAAAAACAAGTTAGAAATGAAAGTTATAAGTATGAAACCAGTAAGAAAATGTAATTACAAATTAATTCAGGTTTTAGCTCTAACAAAAGTCTGCATAATAGCCTGTACCTTAACTGTTTTTGCTCAAAAATCTGATTCACTTAAATCAATCTCAATTAATAATCAAATTGATACAGCTACTGTTTCAGCATTCAGGGAAAAATTTGACCTGAAGGTACTTCCACAGGATATTCAGATATTGAATACATTGGATATTAATGAGATACCAAACGAAAGTGTAGATGAATTATTGAAAAAATCTTCAGGTGTTGATGTTACTGCCTATCCGGGATTTCAATCTTACATAGGTATGCGGGGATTTGCACCCTTGGCTTTTACCGGAACATATACCACAATAATGTTAAATGGTTTACCTGCAGGTACACAGAACCCATCTACAGTTGATTTGACCAATGCTGTCCAGGTTGAGGTTCTGAAAGGACCGTATTCCTCTTTTTTCGGTTCGGGTGCTATGGCCGGGGTAATCAACATAGTTACTCCGGTGAGCTATGATACAGTACGAAGCCTGGCCAAAGTATCAGGTGGAAGTTACAATACTTATTCGTTTAATGTTCAGTCCGGAGGATCTATTAACAAAAGGTTAACCTTTGACCTCAGCATAAAAACACTTAACCAGAATAATGATTACAAAACAGGCAGTCACCATCTGCTTAATTATTCGATTTACGACAGGGAAGTAATGTCCGGTACGTACGGACAAACTTTCTCGAATACCAGATATGGCAAAAATGACGACAAACTACGGTTTGGATATTCATTTTCAAAAAATTGGCAAATAAATTTATTTGAAAATCTTTTTGTTGCAAATCCTATCTTTGATAATGGTGATTTTTGGGGAATAACCGGCAGCTCAAAAAGAACGATAGAAAGATGGTATCAATGTATTACTTTAACAGGAAAATCGGGTATTCATTCATTAAGGTTTTCACCTTACTTCAGTAATGAAAATACCTTTTATTATAATAATGCCTCTGATACAGGTTATGTACAAACCAGCAATAACTATAAATCATTTGGTTTTGTTCTGCAGGATGAAATTAAAAAAGGTAATAATTATGCAATATTTGGTATTGATAATCATTCAGAGGATTATGTAAATGAAGCATGGATAAATAAATCTCAGAGAACGACTCCGTCACAACCTGATTACTTAAATTCACCCACCGGAGTCTTCCTGCAGGTAAAGTTAAATTCATTAAATAATAAATTGGTTTCCTCTATAGGTGCCAGGTACGACTTTATTTATTCTACAGTATATAAGACTGAATTTCTTCCTTCTGAGAATTCGGATAAAACTTATAGTACTTTTAATCCTAATATAAATTTAAAATTTATGTTATTGCCTGAATTAAATATTCATGCAAGTGCCGGCACTGCATTTTTAACTCCCGCAGCTTATGAAAAAGCCGGAAGTTATTCTACAATTGCCTTTGTGTATAACGGGAACCCCAATCTGAGACCTGAATCATCTGAATCGTTTGATGCAGGTATCACATATGAAAATAATAAAATTGGCACCAAAGCTGAATTAAGCTTTTTTGACAATAAACAAAACAATATTATAGTCAGCACTTTAACCGGAAAAGATTCTGTTAGTTATGCAAATGCCAGCAGCGCTTTATCAAATGGAATTGAAGGTTTAATAAGTTATGATATTGGCTCTCTATCGGGATATAAATATTCTCTTAAAATATATGCAAACATTACATGGCTCTTCAATTCAACATTGACAAATGCAGATGTTACAAGTCAAATGAAATATATACGAAAATACAATGCATCATTTGGAATGGATTACATGGGTTTCAAATCCTTTAAACTAAGAATTAACGGAAGGTTCAGTGGTCACAGATTTGAAGATAACCTGCTTATAGGTTACGACAGCAATCTTAAGCCCGTTCCTTTGACAACGCCGGGTGGAACACAAATCCGGCCGGCTTTAATATATAATCCCGTTATACAAATGCCTGAATTTATTATTTTTGATTTATCGGCAGGTTACACTATAGCCAATCAATATACATTTGGATTAACTCTTAAAAACCTCTTGGATGAGAACTATACAGAAAAAGATGGTTATAATATGCCCGGACGGGAAATTACTTTGAATATATTTTATTCATTTTAACACATATAGATAAACAAGTCCAGGACAAAGGGCAAGAGTTATGTATCTAAATCCATTAATCAGGAGCCGCAAGTGATTGGAAAGAATCAGGACAAAATTAATTAGTGTGAATAATGTACTTAAAATAAAAATAGTTACCATAAGTATTATACTTTTTTGTTTAAAAGTTAATGCCCAGATTACAAAAGTTGCCTTACCATTTAGTTATAGCCTTGGTTTGCATTCAGTTACCGATTATGTTAAAATGGAACCATTAAACATGGAAACCATAAAAAATGAAGAGGCTTTAAAACAATCAAAGGGAGTAAAATCTGAAAGGTTTGCTAAACTTTTCAAAATGGCGTTTTCTCCTGAGAATTCAGGCCAATGGGATATTTCAAAAAAAGGAAAACTCTGGAGACTTGGTATTGTATCTGAAAATGCATACTCCCTGTATCTTGTTTTTGGTACCTATAAATTAAATGATATGGTGAACTTATTTGTTTATACTCCTCACTATGTACATTTAAACGGGGCTTATACAAAGAAAAACAATAATATTAATAATGTATTGTCAATACCTCCTTTACCTTTGGATACAATCATTGTGGAATTAAATATTCCAAATGAAATTATGGAATATGGCAAATTAGTACTTACCGGTGTAGGACACGATTATAAAAATGCATTTGGAATTCATACCCTTAATAATCAGTATGATCCTGTTCCTATAGGAAAATGTTATGTTGATATTAATTGCCCTGACGGGGCCGGCTGGCAATCAGAAAAAAAAGCTGTTTGTAAAATCCTGGTTGGTGATGAACTATGTACAGGGTCATTAATAGCTGACAGGACTGAAGATAAAACCCCGTATTTTCTTACAGCTAATCATTGTATCGACGATTCCTCCTCAATACCGGGGTCAATTTTTTATTTTAATTATGAAAAAATTTACTGCGATTCATCCTATATAAATTCCGCGCAGACTTTATCAGGTGCATCACTGGTATCTACCACCGATTTTGATATTGATTTTGTGCTGCTCAAATTAAATGATTTACCTCCCATCAGCTATCATCCTTTTTTTTTAGGATGGGATTGGAGTGACAATCAACCTCAAAGTGGTACCGTTATTCATCATCCAAACGGAGCAGTAAAAAAAATTTCATTTGATTTTAATCCGTTACAGACAGGAACATTCAATACCGGGTTGGGCTATGATTCAACCAGTTTCTGGGAAGTTACAAATTATAATATTGGTGCCACCGAAGCCGGCTCATCGGGAGCTCCTATATTTGACGGTAATCACAGGGTAGTTGGTTCCTTAACCGGTGGCCCTGCCAGTTGCACTGAACAGGCAGCAGGTGATTATTATACCAGATTTGCACTGGCCTGGGATAAAAATTCAAATCCGCAAAATCAGCTTAAAGCATGGCTAGATCCGGGAAATTCAGGGATTAATACCATGAACGGCTATGATCCATACAGTATAAATATTTCAGATTGTGATACCACATGGAATTATTCATTAAAACAAACCGATTATGACCAGACAGATTTTCCATGGTCTGTAAATTATCAGTCAACCAATATATCCAACTTAGCTGAAAAATTTTTTATCCCTTCATGGCTGGATATATACGGTATTTATTTTGATGTCAACAAAGCCTTTGCTTCAGGGCCATTGTCAACCTTAACTATCAATATATGGTCCGGAGATTCATTGCCTTCAAAAATTATTTATACTCAGGATGTTTTTCTAAGAAACATAATTGAAAAATCAGTTAATTTTATTGGTTTGGATTCTGTTGTTAAAGTTTCAGGTAACTTTTTTATAAGTTATTCCTATTCCGAACGCGACAGTTTTATACCTTATCATTGCCAAAATAAAGGCATAAACGGACCATCTACGGTATTAGCCTACAATGGCTCATGGCACCCACTGGATGAAGTTACTTCTCCCGCAATGTATTCATCAATGGCTATAGGCCTTATTGAATGCCATGGCAAAACGGTAATCCCACAATCCAGACCTGTAAGCTTGTATCCAAATCCCTGCTATGATTTGCTTAACATAGTAACTGCATATGGAGTAAATATTAAAGGTTTACAATGTTATGACATTACAGGTAAAATTATGCCAATTAGTTATTTTATATCTTTAGGTATTTCAAAAGTTTCCTTTAATCTTCATCCTGGAATGTATTTTTTAAAAATTTTAACAAACTCGGAATCAGTTACTCTTCCTTTTGTGGTAGCAGGTAATTAATATTATTTATAAAATGCAAAATCATAAAAATTACTTCAATTCAAAACCTTGTACTTCTTAAGAATTGATATTGAAATATCCGTGGGGTTACCTTCAGGTTTATCGGAAAAATAATTGTTTCCTTTTGTCCAGTTAAGTTCCCAGGAATAAAAATCAACATCTGAGGTTTTCCTTCCTTCCAATTTTTTTCTGAGATTATCAAAATACAATTGCCAGCGGGGAAGGTAAAAATCAGAAATCAACCCGTTCCATTCCCGGAAAGAATAATCATGAACCAGGCCATTGGCATTTTTATCTCCCCATAAGGTAATCAACATTCTGGCATTCCATTCAAAGAGTTTTTTTTCCTGTTCGTCTGTAGCATTGCTTTTGGCAGTTTCAATCCATCTTCCTAAAAGGAATTCATCTCTGGAGGATAGCAAATTATTTATATCTTTCAATAACTCTGTAAAATTATTTACATGTTTATTGAATTCCAATATATTTTTTAATTTATAATCATAACAAATACTGTCATATACACCCTGAACCCTGTTAACTAAAACCTGCCGTGTGAAATCAGTAATGTCATAATTATATCCGTCATTATTTTTAAGCATTTCAGAACATTGGGCAAATAGAAATACTGCCCGTTCAAATGTTTTTGTATTATAGGTAATGATAGCACTACCCCAGGTTGAAGCTTTTTTAAGGTCAAGGCCGGGCCTTGCACATAATATCGATTCAATAATACCTCCTCCTCCAGCATTATATACTGTTTTAAGTAACAATTCATTAGCTTTTGTAATGGATGCAGGTAAGATTCCATAACGCGCAAGTGAGTATTTGTTCAGACAGTCCAAAGCATTAACCGTATCAGATTTCCAGGCCATAGAAAATAACAGTTCATATATATATGGAAGTGTTTCATCTCCTTCCATCATCATGCCAATCCCTTTTAAATTAGAAGAATATTTACTTTTCAAAGCTTCGACAGGTCCTTTAATTATTGAATCCGACAAAAAGTTTAGCCCGGTATTTGAACCAAAATTGCTGATGATGCTCCAAACAAAGTATTTGTCATTGAATGAGTTGCGTTTATTATAGTTAGGATGTGATTCGCAAAACAAATCAAGTACTAAGGTATGTTCCTTATCTATTCCGGCGAGTAAAGGATCCAAAGGATTATTAAGCCAACCCTGCAACACCCAAACAGCTTTATCATTAGCTTTAAGCATATCTTGCTGAATTGCAGTGGCTGCTTTGGTAATATTAATTCCCGACAGTGATCCGCTTAATTCATGAAAAGGATCTCCACCAAAAAATTTGTTTTTCCCATATAACTTTTGTAGTTGTTCATAATATACAGCAGAAATTTTTGTAAACAGGGAATCGGTGGGCTCCAGTATTGGCGGACGATAGAAACCGGAGGTACTGTCACCACCCCAATAACCAAGATCATATATAGTTGCATGCGGATATTTCTTTTCCAAAAGATGCGGAACCATGCCATAGAATCCCTGAAATACTGGTTCTATCCCTAATTCATGCATGCGATTAACAATTTTTTTCTGCAGTTCAACCCGTCCATCTATCCATTTTTGAGAAACAGGACCTCCCCAGCCTTCAAGATTACCCATTAGCCACCACGCAGTATATGCCGGACCCGGTAAAAAATCAATTATTTCCTTGTCTGTAAAATTAAACTGACGGAGTGTATTTTGCCATACAGCTTCAGTTACCCACCACTGCCAGCGACAAATTAATACCATGCAAGGCCATCCAGTCCAACTCCTGCTCCCAGCGCGGCCAGTCCCACCATGACATGGTATAGTTAAAGGTGCAGTAATTAAGGAAATACCTGTATTTGTAAGGACTAACTATCCTTATTTTATTAGGTATGGAAGGTAATACCTCCGGAATATTAATGTTTTTACCTGCTTTTGATAGCTGGCACTTACAATACTGAGTAAGATAATAATATAACCCATATGCAGAGGAACTTGCCGATGATGCGTTAATAATTAATTTATTATTTTGTGTACATATCTCAAAGACATCCTTACCATTTTCCGTGGGTACAGAATCAATTTCAACCTTTCCATTTAATGCAGTGAAATTACGGGTAATTATACCAAAAGTCGATTTAAACGCCTTGTGATTTTTATTGCAACTGTATGATGCAAATAATAAAGCCAAAAATGCAATCAAGACTTTTTTATTCATATTTTTTTATTTTTACAGAACTAATTTACCATAGATACAGGTTGTCCGGTCGTCTCCAGAACGTTCCACCACAGTTCGCCTTCTATATCTATTATTTTTCTTTTGGATACAGCTACAGGTATAGGAAGAAGAGTAAAGCAGTTATTCCAGTTTCCTATAACAAAATCAGTTTTGCCTGCCATGGCCGCGTGCACCACATTCTGAGCAAGCAAACCGCAAAACTTGCTGTCGTTTGCATTGGCAGGAGCACTTCTTATTATATAACTCGGGTCGATATATTTAAGGGTATGGGGAAAATTCCTGGCATTAAATTCTTCTGAAATCTTGTTTTTCAAATATAAACCAATATCCTTATTGATAATATTACCTGAGGCATCTTTTTCAGTGTCGTCATTTTCAAAAAAATACTGCCCTGCACCTTCCGCAACCACAATTAATGCATGGTGTCTTGTTTCAAGCCGCTTACGCAGTGCTTTTAAAAAGCCGTTAGGTCCGTACAGGTCAAAGTGTATTTCCGGGATAAGCACGAAATTAACCTCTCCTATTGATAAGGCAGAATAGGCTGCTATAAAACCTGAGTCGCGCCCCATAAGCTTTAAAAGTGATATTCCATTATAAGCTCCAATAGCTTCATTATGCACACTCTTAATTATATCATTTGCAATAGTAAATGCGGTTTCAAATCCAAAGGACTGGTCTATAAGATTAATGTCATTATCAATAGTTTTAGGTACTCCGGCAACAGATATTTTAAGTTTACGCTTGTGAATTTCTTCGTAAATGGCATGAGCACCGTGCAAGGTGCCATCACCTCCTATGCAAAACAGGATATTTATATTTAACATTTCAAGAGAGTCGACTATTTTACCAACATCCTGGTTACCGCGTGAAGATCCGAGTATTGACCCACCAGTGAGGTGGATATCATCAACTATTCGTGTGGTGAGTTCAATAACAGGATGGTTGTATTCGGGAATAAACCCTTCAAAACCATATTTTATACCTATGATCCGTGTTACTCCATACCTGTAAAATAACTGATTAACAATACTCCTAATCACATTGTTCAGTCCCGGGCACAGGCCACCGCAGGTGACTATAGCTACTTTTGTCTTTGCCGGTTCAAAAAATAAAAATTCTCTCGGTCCTGCTTTTTCGAAAGATATAGGTAATTTAACTGCCTTGCTGCTTTCTATAAAATTATCCAGTGACGGATCGTATAATACTCTGTCAGAATCTTTCACAAAATCATATGTAGAATGTGCATTTTGTATATATTGTACCAATGGCGATTTTATGGTTGCCTTTCCAAGTTCTTTAACTATAAAATCTTCGTGTTTCATAATAGGGTTAAAAAGAATTACTTCACTCAATAGGATTTAAAAATCTAAAAGTTAAATTTATATTTATTTATAAGATAAAATTTATCGTGAATAATAATTTACAACAATTTAACTATTTATTAATAATTGTACATTCAATTAGTAAATAAAATAATGTATCAATTATAAATCATTAAATTATATAATGGATATCTTACTTTCAACTGCTTACTTCGGACCTGTTGAATACTATTCAAGTCTGAGAGGAGGCAGAAGAGTTTTAATTGAAGGGATGGAAAATTTTCCAAAACAAACTTACAGGAACCGCTGTATTATTTATGGAGCCAACGGGCCTCTTACATTGTCAGTGCCTGTTAACCGTGGAAACCAACCTAAAATATTAACCAAAGAGATTAAAATAGATTATTCCTCCAACTGGCAGAAAATTCATTTCAGAGCTATTGAATCGGCATATCGTAATTCACCTTATTATGAATATTATATTGATGAATTTATACCATTTTTCTATCATCATTTCAATTACCTGATTGATTTTAACAATGAAATACTTGCAAAAACTTGCAGTATTATAGGAATACCTTTATACTTAACAGTTACAAACGAATTTATAAAGACTGTAACAAAAGACTTTATAGATTTACGTTTTAATATTAACCCAAAAAATTATAAAAATAATAATCCCCTGAAATTGACGATTCCTGAATACCGACAGGTATTCTCACCCAAGTCAGGATATATTGCAAATTTAAGTATAATAGATCTGATCTTTAATACAGGTCCTGATGCTATTAATTATCTTGCTGAATATTATGAAACCTAGCCTATATTTATTTTATTGAATTATATATATTCTTACACAAATACTTTTGTAGTATAGATAATAAATTATCTGATTCCAACGGTTTGCTAATATAATCAATACAACCCGCGTCAAATGCTTTTTGCTTATCTTCATGGGAAGCATAGGCTGTTTGGGCTATAATTTTAATTTCAGGCTTAATTTGTTTTATCTTATTAATTGCATCATATCCGTTAATATCCGGAAGCCTTATATCCATTAAAATTAAATCAATCTGATTTGTCTTTGATAATTCAATAGCCTCATTTCCATAAGGTGTTTTTAGCAATTTCACACCGGTATTATGCAATATTTCATCAATATATTCGACATTATAAATATCATCTTCAACTATCAAAATTGATCTGTTTGAAAAATCATATTTTTCATATATTTGATCCGATACCACGTTTATTTCACTTTTATTGGATAAGGTGTATGAAATAGTAAAATAAAATGTACTTCCCTTATATAATTCTGATTCTAACCAAATTTCACCACCCAATAAATTTACTAATCCTTTAACAATAGAAAGACCCAGTCCTGTACCTCCGGAATTTATTTTTTTACTTGTTTCAACCTGCATAAACCGTTCAAAAATCAGATTCCGTCTGTCCTCAGGAATGCCAATACCTGTATCGGAAACATAAAAAACTATCTTATCAGGATCATCAAATTTTCCGCCAATTATAATTTCTCCTTTCTGGGTAAATTTTAATGCATTATCTATCAGATTAATAAATATTTGCTTTAATTTGACTTTATCAGTTATCATGATAATGTCATTTGGTATGGATGATGTTTCAAATTTTAAATTAATATTATGTTTATCCGAATATTTATGACTTTCAAGGAAAAATATGTTTAATTCGGCAAGAAGAGACTTTAATTTAAATGATTCAATATTGACGGCATATTGTCCCGACTCAATTTTGGCTATATCCAGCAAATCATTAATAATGTTCAGTAAATCCTGACATCTATGGTTTATTATTTGAGAAAATCTATCGAGTTTGGCTTTATTATTGTAATTTTTTGATAACAATTCTGAAAAACCCATGATAGCGTTCATTGGAGTTCTTATCTCATGACTTACATTTTGCAAAAACGCAGTTTTTAATCTGTCACTCTCTTCTGCTCTTATTTTTGCATTTATTAATTCATTACTTATTCTGTTACGTTCCGTTACATCAATTATTAAATCGTAAACCACAACCATGTCTTTTAATTTAATAAAAGTGTTGTATACCTCAACGTCAACGATATCACCATTGGCCTTACGATGTTTTCTTTTATAAAAAAACTTTGATTCATTACGGGCAATCTGAATCTCTTTATATACTTCTTCACGTGATAATAAATTAATATCTGCAATATTCATTGATAGTAATTTATTTTTATCATATTGATAAAATTCAACAGCACTTGGATTTGCATCAATAATATCTCCATTGTCGGCATTTAATACAATTTTAATTGCTTTAGATTTTTCAAAAATTGTACGGAATTTTTCTTCACTAAGTGTTACAGCTGTGTTTGCATTGTATTGTTCCGTTATATCTTTATTAATCCCAATCATCCTTGCAGGATTGTTTTCTGAATCCCTTATAACCATTCCGTCTGCTTTAATCCATAATATATTACCATCCGGATGAATAATCCTGAAAGTTGTATTGAAATCTTTTTCTCCTTTTAATGCGGCATTGCATTCATCAAGTGCTCTTTGTTTATCTTCGGGATGAAGATTATTAATCCAGACATCAACATTGTTAGGAAAAATATCATGTGATATTCCATAAAGTTCAAACATCCTTTCATCCCAATTCATTATATTATCTTTCACATCCCAATCCCATATTCCAAGTTGGCCAGCTGCAACAGCCAACTTTAACCGGGATTCAATTTCTCTTGCTCTTTCAATTGTAAGGATTAATTCCTTATTTATTTGTTTGTATTCTTCATTAATGGCTTTAATTTCATTGGTTTTTTCCTGGATAAGAATTTCAGCCTGTTTGCGTTTGGTTATAATCTCCGAAAACAAAATTATTCCGCCTATTTTTTCATCGGAATCATACCACGGAATTATCAACCACCTTATCCAATCAGTTTTACCGCTAATTCTTGGAAAAGTATCTTCATCGCAATGCTCAGTTGCTCCGGCAATACAACGCCGGTGAATTTCCTTCCACCTCTCAGGAATCTCAGGGAATACTTCGTAATGAGAATGTCCGATAATATTATGCTCTTCAATATCATAATCTTTCAAATAGCAAGCGCTATATGCCAAATATCTCATTTCACAATCAAACATTGCAATTGCAGCAGGAGCATTTTTAATAAAAAGTTCTAAAATACGGCTGTTTCTTAACAATGCCTGTTCTGAATTCTTACGTTCTGTGATATCAAGTATAAAGGATAGTAAATACTCCTTATTTTCTAAAATAATCTTACCGCTATTAACTTCAACGTCCTTTATTTCTCCGTTTTTTAACCTGTGCCCGAATAAGAATCTATTTTGCATATGCTTTTTGGCTTTAAGCATCTCCTCCTTTATTTCTTTTTCCGACAACGTATTTATCTGATTAATATTCATTCCAACTAATTCATCGAATGAATACCCATAGAAATTACATGCTTCTTTATTTGCGTTTATTATTTTACCAGTCTCGAATTCAATAATTAACATTATAGAATGGTTCTCTGTAAAAAGATCGTGAAAAACTGAAGTTTTTTCTATGGATTTTTCGGATTTCAACTTATTCAATTCATCCTCACGAGCTTTAAGCATGGCTTCAAGTTCCTGGTATGTCGGTTTATTATTTGACATAAGTTACGATTTAACAGATGTTGCATCTTATACTAAGTTAGGTAATTTTTAATTTTTAATTGTATATTTTTTATTTAAAATACAGGTTAAAAAAAGCCGCCCCTTTCGGAGCGGCTTCAACCCTAAAACCAATTAAACAGAAAACCTAAAAACTATCTTACACTTAAAACTTAAAACCTAATGTCATAACAATTTGATTAATATTATATTCTGTTTTAGCAGTATTTGAAATTGGATTGTTTATCCATGATATAGTTCCGTTGTTGTTATACACTTCATTATAATTATACAAGGTGTAATGTTCTGGATATTTTAGTAAAAAATAGGCAAAATCAAGGTAACAATGCGTGGATCGAACGCCAAAACCGGCTGAATAACTCTGATAAGTAGTATTGTGGTTCAACTGATCAGAAGCATAAGGACTTGCGTAAAATCCATAACCTACCCTTAGTGATAATTGACCCAACCGGCCTTCAGCACCAATCCTGCAATTATTAACAGTTTTGTACATCGATCCAACCGAATCGTTCTGACTGGATACAAAATCACCTGATATATTCATATTCCTGTAATTGAGGATCTCATCGTCAATACTAATTAATCCGTATTGACTAAAAAGTATTGCCGCGCTAAATACTGCTTTCCAAGGTGTATTGAGGGAATTGTTAAATGCAAGCACTCCTGAGGATGCTGCTGAACCATTTCCATCTTTATCCAATGTAACCATTGAAGTATTGTAATCAGAATGTAAATTCCATGAGGTAGGAGTATGAATTGCAGCTCCTATTCTGATCCAGTTAACCGGTTTATAAATTGCTCCTAACTTAAAGTTAACACCATCTCCCACTACATTGAAATGCTGGGTAAAAGTAAAAGATGACAAATTCTGAACCCCGGATGGAGCCTGTTCATATAATGGATCATCTTCATGATAATTTAACTCATCAATACCAATTGTAAAACCCAGGTATAAAGTATTATTGTAATTGCTACCCAGGGAAAAGGCCCATTCACCCATACCACCGGATATATTTCTTGTCTCCTGCTGAAATTCACTGTGTTGTCTGCTTTTTGTATAATATGAAAAAACAGAGTCTCCGTTTGTATTTGAATATAATGCCCCTGTTTGAATACCTAATCCTTCATAAAAGGAATTCAACCCATTATTTGCAATATTGTTATATGCATTAAAGTCGAACTGGTCAAGCAGAGAACTGGCTGCATCATTTCGTTGCATAGTAACTGTCCTGTAAAAATCGTTGGTTCTGTTGTAGGATACCCCAAAATTTATACCTATCCAGCCGTCAGTTTTATTATTGATATATGATGAAACAAACCCTATATTACTTAAATTTCCCTGGTTACTATAACTGTTTACTGATTGTCCGAACATTGTACCGGCATTATTAAAACCCAGGGAAGGTGAAAAAGCAAACTCAGAAGACCGGTATACACCTATTCCTGCAGGATTAATACTAAATGAAGACAGGTCCCCGCCAAGTGCACCAAAAGCCCCGCTCATACTCATTGATCGTGCAGTTCCCCATGGATACTGCTGTGAAAACCTGAGCATATCTTCAGGGAATAACTGGGCCCAACAAATTAATTTATTAGCTATGATTAATATAAGAATAATCAAATACCTTTTCATATTCAAATAATTTGGTTTAAAATGGTTATTTGCAAATAAAAAGTAATGTCCGAATTACCGGCGTCCTCCGCCATGTCCGCCACCACCATGAAATCCGCCTCTTCCACCACCACCTGAAGAATATGAAGACCTTGAATATGATGAATTACCTGACCTTACAGCAGATGAAGAAGAAGATTGTCTGCCTGAAGAAACCTGTCTTCCTGAAGACACTGTACCACCAGTTCTTAAAGAAGATTGGTTATAGGATGATCTGCCATATGAGGATTGTGGTTTGCTATAACTTGGAGTATAGGTTCTCATGCTGTTGCCGTTTCCTTCAGAAGTACTTCTGGCGTACATTGAACGTGTGGGGGAAACGGTTCTGGTTGCTGAGTTTTGAATATTTTCCTGTCGTAACTGGTTGTTAACACCTGTACGGTATGAAGAACCACCTGAAAATCTGGATGCCTCTGAAAGACCATTATAATAACCACGACCGTTCAGAGCACCATATCCGCCGGCATACCTTCCATTAAATCCCGGACCATAACCACCACCCCAGCCACCATGGTAACCACCCCAGCCGCCATGGTAACCACGCCAGCCGCCATAGTATCCTCTCCATCCACCGTAGTAGCCTCCCCAGCCCCAATAGGATGGATAATAGAATCCCAAACCCCAGCCCGGATATAACCATGGATCATAATATCCCCAGCCATAACCCAGACACCAGTAACAATCATATGGATCGTACCAATAAGGATCTACAAAATAGGGATCATAATAGCCTAATCCCAATCCATTGTGAAATCTTCTGATTCTGGCAGTATAAATATAACCTCCGTCCGGATAATAATTGTTTACTACAGCATCTCCATCATCACTATTATAATTTTTTGTTTGTACATTTGGCTCCTGATCAGAGCTGTTTTGATTTTTAGAACCTGAAGAATTAAGAGAGTCTCTTTGTGTTTGAGAATTCATTGCCATTTTGTTACTGTCAGATGCCATTGAGTTCTCATTTTCTTCAAGAGATTTTCGATATTTTTCATAATCAGACATTCCTCCGCTATTTTTGTCAGACGAATTAGCAGTAATGGTTTGATTGGTTGTTCCATTTTTACCTGGAACATAATAAATATCATCCTGTTGTCCATAAATGACAAAAACGCTGGAAGAGCAAGCACTGATTATCAGTGTAAAAAATAATTGTATGACAATTTTCGATTTCATGACTCGTCCTCCGTTAAGTTAGGTGTGGTATTAATTCAATTTTATTTACTTTGCAATTGTAAAAATTTCAGATAAAAATATACAAATTCTATACCAAACAAGTAGATGGCTAAAGAAATTACAAGCAGAACAGAAAATTATTCGCAATGGTACAATGATTTGGTGTTAAAAGCCGGATTAGCAGAGAATTCCGCAGTCAGGGGTTGCATGGTGATTAAACCCTATGGATATGCCATTTGGGAAAAAATGCAGGAAATACTTAATAAAATGATCAAGGACACAGGTCATTCAAATGCATATTTTCCATTATTAATACCAAAATCGTTTTTTAGTAAGGAAGCAAGTCATGTTGAAGGGTTTGCAAAAGAGTGTGCTGTAGTTACTCATTACAGACTGAAAAATGATCCGAATGGCACAGGAATTATTGTGGATGAAGATGCAAAACTGGAAGAAGAATTAATAATCCGGCCTACTTCAGAAACAATCATCTGGAATACTTACAGGGGATGGATACAGTCATACCGTGACCTTCCATTATTGGTTAACCAATGGGCCAATATTGTAAGATGGGAAATGCGTACACGTTTGTTCCTGAGAACTGCAGAATTTTTATGGCAGGAAGGACATACTGCTCATGCTACAGAACAGGAAGCCATTGAAGAAACATATAAAATGGCAGGAGTATATTCTACTTTTGCTGAAGAATATTTAAGTATACCGGTTATCAAAGGAATAAAGACTCCCAATGAAAGATTTGCAGGTGCTGTTGATTCGCTTTCCATAGAAGCACTGATGCAGGATGGTAAGGCTCTGCAATCCGGTACATCTCATTTTCTGGGACAAAACTTTGCAAAAGCCTTCGACGTAAAATTTACTAACAGGGAAGGTAAAATGGATTATGTATGGGCTACTTCTTGGGGGGTTTCAACTCGTCTCATGGGAGCACTCGTTATGGCCCATTCAGATGATAATGGACTGGTTTTACCACCAAAACTTGCACCAGTGCAGGTTGTAATAGTACCTATTTATAATAAACCAGAACAACTTACGTTAATTTCTGAAAAGATATTACCATTAAAAAAACTATTGGAATCAAAAGGACTGACAGTGAATTTTGACGACCGGGATACTTACAAACCGGGGTATAAATTTGCAGAACATGAGATGAAAGGAGTTCCTGTCAGAATAGCAATAGGATCGCGGGATATTGAAAATAATACTGTTGAAATAGCAAGGCGCGATACTCTTGAAAAGCAAGTCATTCCTATGGATAACTGCGTTAATTTCGTGACCGGATTGCTGGATAATATTCAGAAAAACTTATACTCCAAGGCTTTTACTTTCCGTCAGGAACATACTTTTAAAACAGATTCATACGATGAATTTAAGAATATTCTCGACGATAAAGGTGGATTTATTCTTGCACACTGGGATGGTACCTCAGAAACCGAGACATTAATAAAAGATGAAACCAAGGCTACGATTCGCTGCATTCCATTAGATAATGTAAAAGAAGCAGGATTTTGCATAAGAACAGGTAAACCTTCAACCCAGCGCGTAGTTTTTGCCAGGGCGTACTGATATACTATTAATTAAAATTTGATTCTATTCGCAGTAATAACTTCATAGGATTTTTAACTTTTGTTATCTGTTTAATATGGGTACCTCATGTATGTTATAGTCAAAAAAGTGTCACTAATGTTTCAGTTGATACAGTCATAGTAAAAAAAGGCCAGTATATTTCAATTAACAAAAAAACCTTCTTTATTAATAAGGATACTGTATTTTTAATTCCTTCAAAAATAAAATATGAAATAGAGGACAATAAAAGTGAGGAATTTTATAATCAAATGGAGGACAAATTTCATAAACACCGTATGTTCAGGGAATTATATAATACTCTGGTTCATTCGAATAAAGGTACCAATATAGATTCTTTTATAACCAGTTACAATAGCGTATCTCCATATTTGAGTTTTAGCGGACAACCAATCAGAAAGGTTATTATTAAACAATTAGATGTATTTGGCCCCACAATTCACGATACAACCAGAAAAGCTAATACATGGATCGAACAAACAAGCAACAGGTTACATTTTCAATCCAAACCGTACTTAATTACAAATAACTTATTTTTTAAAGAGGGAGACTTACTGAATCCTGTGACAATAGCAGATGATGAACGACTGCTTCGTGCCCTGCCATATCTGGATGATGCCAAAATAATAGTTATCCCTGCAGAACACGCTAAAGATTCCGTTGATGTTTTAGTGATAACTAAAGATAACTGGCCGGTGGCGTTTAATATTGGAATCAGTGATCCCCAATCGGGAAATATTCAGCTATGGAACAGAAATTTATTAGGTTATGGGCATCAGATTGAAAATACCTTACTATGGAGTGAATCTCAGGAACCAAAAGCAGGTTACCATGGAAGTTATGGCCTGGTTAATATTTCCAAAACATTTATTAATGCTTCTATTTCTTATTTAAATGCTTTTCAAAACGAAAGTATGAACCTAAGCATAGATCGTACTTTTATTACTCCCAATATTAAGTATGGAGGTGGTATATCCCTTATTCAATCAAAGTTGTACATACCGCTTACCTTTGACACAACTTCCAATTATACAGTGCGTGACAATCATTACGATATTTGGCTGGGACGATCATTTTTATTTTCAGATAAAAACAGTTTCACAAAAATGCGCAGGAATATAACAGTTGCAGCCCGCGTAATACATGACGGCTTACCCGAAAAGCCTGACATTACAAAAAATATGTATTACAGTTTGCAAAATAAAACTCTTTTTCTTGGTTCGGTAGCGTTTACAAAACAAAGTTACATGAAAAGCAATTTGATATATAATTTTGGCCGTACTGAAGATATTCCTATTGGTGGTGTGCTGCAGTTCTGTGCAGGTTTTGAAAATAATCAGTTCGGACCCAGAAGATATGGAGGGATAATGGCAGGCAGAAGCATTTATTACAGTAATTTGGGATACTTTTACTGGGCCTTGTCGGCAGGAAGTTTTATAGATGATGTACAACGGCTTGAACAAGGAATTGAAACTGCCAGCTTACATTATTATTCGCCATTGTTTAAGATAGAACGTTACAAATTCCGTCAGTTTTGTAATATAGATTATATCAGGGGAATAAACAGGTTTCAGGATGAATACCTGTCAAGCAATAATTTAGGTGGAATCCCCGGTTATGAAAACGATTCTGTAAGAGGTTCCACCAGGTTAAATATTCATTTGGAAAGTGTATGTTTTACTCCTCTATCATTTTATGATTTCAGAATTGTATTTTTTGTTTCCGGTGATTTCTCCTGGCTTAACTATTCGAGTGACAAAATTTTAAAAAATATGCCTTATTCAGGTATAGGCCTGGGTATACGAATTCGTAATGATAGGTTAGTTTTTAATACTATACAGTTCCGGTTTTCTTTTTACCCGTTTATTCCTGCAGGTTCCACAACCTATCCTTTCAACCTTTCAGGAGAACCGCTTCTTTCACTTCCTACCTTTATACCCCAGCCGCCAGGATTATTTGCATATTAATAAATAGTTATCAATAGTATGTTGTAAGTTTTTAGATTTTATATTAACTTGAACCAGTTTAAACTAAATTTACATATCGTTGTTGAATATTTCTATTTAACAAATAATATAAAACAATAAACAATAATTTAATAATAATTAATTATGGCAGTATTAGTTGGTAAAAAAGCACCATTATTTACATCTTCCGCAGTTGTAAAAGGAGGAGAAATTGTTAATGATTTTTCACTAGAACAGTTTTTTGGAAAAAAGTATGTTGTACTATTCTTTTATCCTGCAGATTTCACTTTTGTTTGTCCAACAGAAATAATTGCATTCCAGGACAAATTACATGAGTTTGAAAAAAGAAACACAGTAATTATTGGAGTATCGGTTGATTCAGAATTTTCACACTGGAAATGGCTTCAAACTGAACAAAAGGAAGGTGGAATTAAAGGAGTTAAATTTCCGTTAATTGCCGACTTCTCTAAAACTATTGCAGAAAATTATGATGTTCTTGCAGGCAGTTACGAATACGATGAAGAAGGTAAAGTAACCTTTGTTGGCGATCCTAAAGCATACAGGGGATTATTCCTGATAGATAAGAATGGCTTGGTTCGTCATCAGTTAGTAAACGACATGCCTTTGGGCAGAAGTGTTGATGAAGCTTTAAGGATGGTGGATGCTTTACAGTATTTCGAAGAAAATGGTGAAGTATGTCCGGCCAACTGGCATAAAGGGGATAAAGCCCTTAAAGCAACTCAGGAAGGTATCTCTTCATATCTTGCCGGCAAATAGAAAAAAATGCAGTAAAGCAGGAAAGAAATGAACACTTTTATACCTTTAACAAACTCTCCTGCTTTGCTACTTTTTTTATGCGCTCCTGATCCACTGCTCTCCACAAACTAACTCTCCATTCCTTCTATCCTACTCTTCTAATTAATATGCTATTCGAACAGTTTAAATCTTTTATAAAAGAACCTGGATTTATTACCCCCGAATCAACTGTTTTACTTGCTGTAAGCGGAGGCATTGATTCAATGGTAATGATGAATCTGTTCTACAGGTTAGAGTTAAATTGTACTGTTGCTCATTGTAATTTTCAGTTAAGGGGAGAGGAATCTGATTTTGATGAACAGTTCGTAAGACAGCAAGCCGGGTTACTTAATTATAATATTTTTGTTTCAAAACTAGAAACAGAAGAATACGCGTCTGAAAATCACCTTTCAATTCAAATGGCTGCCAGGGAATTAAGGTATACCTGGTTTGAGAAACTTTTAAAAGCACATAAATTTAATTTTATTGCTGTTGGCCATAATAAGGACGATGCAATGGAAACTTTTTTTATACAGTTAGGCAGAGGGACCGGTATTGCAGGACTTACAGGAATTTCATTCAGAACCGGTAATATAATCCGTCCGTTACTGTTTGCCACCAGAGGTGAAATTGCTGAATATGCAAATGAAAATAGCATAGCATACAGGGAAGATTCAAGTAATAAAAGTGATAAATACATAAGGAATTACATACGACATAATATAATACCCGAATTAATGCAGGTATTCCCAAATTTCAGGAAAACATTTTCCCGTACACTTGATAATTTGGGAGAAGCAAATATTTTATACAAGGAAAGTCTCGAGCAACACATTAAATCAGTTGTGCATTATAATGAGGAGTATATTTATATCGATATTCAAAAAATACAGAGGTTAAAGGCACCCAGAACCATTTTATTTGAAATTACAAGACATTATGGATTTTCATCTGCAATGACAGATGAAATATACCTTTCAGGATTTTCTATCTCAGGTAAGAAATTTTACAGCTCAACACATATTTTAGTAAAAGACCGCAATTATTATATTATTTCAAAAAATAATGGGAATACTGAAACCAGAATATACATAGATGAGGATTGCAGACTGAAAGATTATCCCATTAATTTAAAGTTTGAAAAAATAGAATATAATCATCCCGGTCAGTTGATTTTCAGTGAAGATATAGCTTATACAGACTACAGTAAACTTGTCTTCCCATTAATCCTCAGAAAATGGCATTACGGAGATTATTTCGTACCAATCGGAATGACTGGAATGAAGAAATTAAGTGATTTTTTTGTAGATATCAAATTGTCCTTACCCGAAAAGGAAAATATATGGTTGTTAACATCAAACTCTCAGATAGTATGGATTATAGGTAAACGTCTTGATGAAAGGTATAAAATTACATCTTCAACGAGTAAAATATATAAAATTACTATAACTGATGACAAATGAAGGATTACTGATTATGTCAAAATTACTTGCTAATTGTGACTAACAACCAATCAATTAATACTATACACTATTGTTTGTCTTTAAAACCGAACATAATAGCGACACAACCATTAACAATTTCAGTATCAGCCTTTTTTTCAGCTGATGCAGGTATTTTAACTACAATTTTTAACTGCTGGCTTGACTGAAGTTTAAAATCCCAGGTTTTAGTCAAATTATGATCCCTATTGTCAAACAAAACATTTCTATTTGCATCTATCACTTTAAATTCAATGGCCGGTAAAGCTTCGGAACCACAAACAGCAATTCTGTATTCCTGATCAGCATAAAAAGTTTTATATAATTCGGCTTCTTCTCCTTCAGTTAAAATGGCTGCATGATAATTTCCATCATGTATATAAGGTAAAAGCTCCATTTTGCATATTTTTTTTGCAAAGCCTTTACATTGAGCCGATGTTTTTAAAGATGTTAAGGTAACTAGACAGAGTAAAAATACAATTACAGGTAATATTTTTTTCATACTGATGAAAATTTATAGCGTAAAATTAGATCTTAATGACTTTACTGTTTCCCGAAGTTCATTAAAAGTTATTTGATTTATATTTGATGATGAAATTGATTTAAGTGTGGTTACATTAGTTGTGGCATCTGTAACTGTTTGTATTTTACTTGATTTAATAGTTATTTTATCATAAACTGCTTTCAGTTGATTAATCAGCTGTATTGTTTGATTTATATCAGTATTATCTTTATTATTTTCTAACAGTTTAATAACCATATCGAGAGATAATTTCTGATCTACAATCCTTTCTACTATTTTATTATCTTTAACAGGAGCATCACCAACCAATTGGGTAGCAAGGTATAAGCCCTCTATCCATCCTCCAACCAAAGTAAGAGTGGCAAGGGGTTGTCTGTCATTTTCCTTTAAAAAAGCTGTTGAGGACATAAAAGTTTCAGAAATAATATCCAGAATAACATCCCTGTTATTAATATTTTCCTCAAGACGGTCCATGGTTTCCTTGTCAATAGCATCTGTTATGCCCAACCCTTCTGCCATTTTCTTTGAAACTTCCATATATTTTATAGTTGTCTGAGCCTGGTCAAATAAACTGGCGAAGCTTAAATCTGTAATATATATTCCCAAATTTAAAGCCATGCTTTTATTTGTTGTATAATTTGAAACATTTGTAAGCGCATTAAGATATTTGTCGTTATAGGCGGCTCCTGCGGTTTTTATAAGCATTGCAGATTCAAGAGGAGATGGAAGGGAATAAAATATTTGTTTTGCATGACTAATATCTGCAAATATATCTTTTTCAAGTTCAGCTGAATCTACAGAAACAACTGCAGTTTTTTTATTTCCGCCTGAAGAACATGATGCAATGATAAATACCATTCCAATTATTACAGGAGCTGATGAAAAGAGTTTTAGATTAAATGTCATATGTTTTTCAATTAATTAACCTAAGTAACGAACTATATAATAATGTTTACTTGTAGTAAAGTTAGTACTTTTTTTTATCATTTTAATATCCAAGTTGATTTATATCTTAAAAATTGACATGTTTATCAATGAATAAATCATTCCATATAGGATCAATTGTATCCTGCCATCCAATGAGATATCTGGTATATTCACTAATTTCAAGATTTGCTATATTTTTGGCGTAGGGGTCCTGCATAATATCATTAGGAAGCATTTCAGACAGTTGTTTTACTTTTTTATCATTTCTCCTGTAAAGGGTTTTATATAAATCAGCCGCTCCGTATAAATGCAGGAAGTTGTGTGCTATCTCTGCAGGATACTTAAAACTTACTATGGCAAATTCCACATCGTTTGTATTCATTGTATTAATTGGCAGTGATATATCTGTTTTAAAATAATTATTAACCATAAAAAACAAAGCTACACTTTCAACTTTATAATTATCACGAAGATATGCAATTAACCGTTCCTTATTTCTTGGATTTTTTATTCCCGGAATACCATCCTTTTGCGTAATGTTCAATGTTGCACCTGCTTTTTTAGCAATCCAGTCGGCCCACGAATTGAGTTCAGCTAATCCATCCTTAAAACTTGGAGTAATTGCTGATTGATATACGGATCCATTGGGAAGATTTTTTGTAATTGTAGTAAATTCTTTGCCTATATAATAATCTGTCTGTATAGATACTGAAACATTATATTTTTTAGCCTGCTCAAGTAACCACTTTCTGGCAATTGCAATAGAATCAAGTGTAGTCCGTATATCAAATTCTGTCCAAGGTACTGTTGTTTTTGTATCTACAAAGATAAAATACATTAAAACACTGTTATGCAGATCTTTACAAACATTTTTATGCATCGCCCAGCGGTAGTCCAGCTTTTGGAAAGAAAAACTCCCCAAAATCAGAAAAATAAAAATTAGAAAAAATAATCTCAGGAATTTGAACATGAAACAACAATGGTTTAATACAAATATAATAAAATAGTCGTAAGTAGTTACGACTTACTGCTTAATACTTTCTGCTTACTACTATTATTATTATACCTGCATACATCCGTAAGTCCGCATTTATTGCATTTTGGATTTCTGGCAATGCATATATACCTGCCATGTAATAGAAGCCAGTGATGGGCAAGTGGCAAAATGTCTTCGGGAAAATTAGCAACCAATTGTTTTTCAGTATCCAATGGCGTTTTGGAACCTTCAGTAAGACCTATCCTGGCAGCAACCCTGAAAACATGTGTATCCACTGCCATAGCTGGTTTATTATATATGACAGAAGCTATGACGTTGGCGGTTTTGCGTCCTACACCAGGCAGTTCCTGTAAAAGTTCAATATCATCCGGTATTTCTCCATTAAATTTATCAATCAACATATTAGCCATGCTGATTAGATTAATTGCCTTCACATTCGGATAGGTGCAACTTCTGATAACTGCAAGTACATCTTCCTTATTTGCTTTAGCAAGTATCTCAGCAGAAGGATATTTTTTAAAAAAACCAGGAGTAGTCAGATTAACACGTTTATCAGTACATTGAGCAGAAAGAATAACTGCTACCAATAATTCATAAGGATTATTGTATTTAAGCTCAGTTTCAGCAACAGGCATTGATTTTTGGAAATAATCCATAACAAATTTGTATAATTCTTTTTTAACCATAGGATTTATGAACATTGTATCTGCCTTCAAAGTTACTATGAATAATCTTATCTTTGGAATATTCCAAAATCAATATATGAACACTTATTTACTGATTGAAAATGCCACAAAATCTTACGGAGATATTTTACTCTTTGATAATATTTCAATTCTGATAAATGAAAAACAGAAAATTGCCCTGGTTGGAAGAAATGGTTCCGGAAAAACAACATTGTTGAATATAATTTCAGGTTTTGACAATTTAGATCAGGGAAATTTTTATATAAATAAAAATATAAAAACAGGATACCTGAGACAGGATCCACAGTTTAACCCGGAATTAACAGTTTTTCAGGCTGTTTATGGTTCTCAGAGTGAGTTGGTAAAAATAGTGAGAGACTATGAAATTGCATTGCATTCCACTGACAATAGCAAACTGGATGGAGCAATCAGTAAAATGGATTTTCATAATGCCTGGGATATAGATTTAAAGATCAAGCAAATGCTTACTATTTTAAAACTTGATAACCTTGAACAGCCTGTTGCCTTTCTGTCCGGTGGTCAGGTTAAAAGGCTGGGATTAGCCGTTGCCCTGATTAATGATCCCGACTTTCTCATCCTGGATGAGCCAACAAACCACCTTGACCTTGAGATGATTGAATGGCTTGAGGAATACCTGATTAAAAGTCAGATTACTTTACTAATGGTTACTCATGATCGTTACTTTCTGGACAGGATTTGTAACGAAATAATTGAGATAGATGAAAAGTTAACATTTTCATATAAAGGAAATTATTCATATTACCTTCAAAAAAGGGAAGAAAGAATTCTCAATAAAAATTTACAGGTTGATAAAGCACAAAACATTTTACGTAAAGAACTTGAGTGGATGCGACGAATGCCAAAAGCAAGGAGTACAAAGTCCAAATCAAGGATAGATGCTTTTTACAACCTTAAAGAAACTGCAGATTACAAAAGAGCCGACAAAATTGTGGATATTAATATTAAACATACGCGTCTTGGAAATAAGATACTTGAACTTGAACATGTTTATAAAAAATTCGGTGACCTGGTAATACTTAATGATTTTACATATATTTTTTCACGTTTTGAAAAAATAGGAATCATAGGCGCAAACGGAGTTGGTAAATCAACCTTTCTGAATTTATTGACCTCACAGGTTATTCCTGATAATGGCACCATTGATGCAGGAGAAACGGTCAATTTCGGATATTATGAGCAAAAAGGAATAAATTTTAGGCCACAGCAACGACTTATTGATATTGTGAAAGATATTGCTGAAGTTGTAACTTTGGGTGATGGAAGACAAATACCTGTATCTCAATTTCTGATTCATTTTCTTTTTCCACCTGAAATGCACTATGTACAGGTAGAAAAACTTAGTGGTGGGGAAAAGCGCCGTCTCTATCTTATGACTGTATTAATGAGAAATCCAAACTTTTTGATACTTGATGAACCAACAAATGATCTTGATATAATAACTTTGAATGTCCTTGAAGATTACCTGTCCAACTTCAGAGGATGTTTAATAATAGTTTCACACGACCGTTTTTTTATGGATAAACTGGTTGATCATTTGTTTATTTTTGAAGGCAATGGAGAAATTTTTGACTTCCCTGGAAATTATAGTGATTACAGGTCATCAGTAAAAAAACAGGAGTCAGAATCAAAAAAATTGTATGTTGCTGAAAAACCAAAACCTTTGGAAATTGCTCCAACAATTAAGAATAAATTATCGTATAAGGAGAAAAAAGAATTGGAAATGATTGAGCAGGAATTAGAAAAACTTGAATCAGAGAAATCTTCTCTGGAAATAGAAATTAGCAACAGTAACTTAAATCAAAAAGAACTTTATACAAAATCGAACCGTATTGGAGAACTTATTGTTGAAATAGATAAAATAACAAACAGATGGCTGGAATTAAATAACTGAGGAGGGAGGACGGATGATAAATGACCAATGAAGGATATCAGAATAAAATAAGCATATATTAAAATGATTAAATTTTACCCTTTATTTTTGTTTTTATTGATGATTTATTCCTGCAGTTCTTACAAAAGAGGATGTACTGTCAGCTTAAACAAAAACTATTATTCCAGACATCATCGTTCTGGTGAATCGAAAATAAAAAAAAGCAGGCAAATGCTTAAAGCAAATTATATAGGAAACCAACAAATTGATGATATTGAGAATATTGAATGGAAATATCTTCATTCTTTAAGGCATACCAGAAATATAAATAATGATCATCAACCTTCGGGAGGTTTTGAAGAATAATAAATAATTTATGAGTACATTAATAGATCAGTTAAAATCAGAACATCAGGAAATTGCATTGGCTCTGACTGAAGTTAAAAAATCAGGCATTATTACTAATGATGGTCATATTAAACTTATTACCATTAAAGAAATGATATTAAAACATTTACAGAAGGAAAATGAAGAATTATATCCATTTTTAAACCTGCATGCAAAAAATAACAAAATATTAAGAAATAATATGCAGGTTTTGTCTGTAGAGATGAAAACAATAATAGAGAAATTAGCCAGATTTTATCAAAAATATGAAGAATCAGGCTTCAGTCCTGAGTTTAATATGGAATTTGGAAATTTATTTAATTTAATTATTCAAAGATTTTCAAAGGAAGAAAAAGTTCTTTATGCAGAATATTTAAAAATTATGAATCAGACAAAAAGCGGGGTAAAATAATACATTTTTATACGTTCCTTTTAAATGTCGTTTTTTGCTCCTTTGTCATTTTCTCAGTTGCATATTGAATTATTAAGCGTGGAGCTTTATCTTTCCATAACAATAGAAAATCTTCGGTAACTGCATTGTTAATCTTCCAGGCTTCTCTCAAAAACCATCCTACACCCTGGTGAACCTCCCTTTCTTTATCCATTACAAGAGGTTCAATTAATTTAAAAACTGGATTAAAATCAATGGTTTTATTCATTTTCAAATACTTTATAAACGCAACCGGTACGCACCTGCGTTGAAATTTATGTGGTGATGCAAGCCAGGTATTAAAATCATCTATTGTAATAATATTCTGAATCAGAAAGTTTGGTAGAATCCCTGTTGCCAGGGCATCGGCGTGTGCCCAGTTATTAATTGTAAATTCATACCATTTTTCAATTTCATAAAATAAATCCTTAGTATAATTCTTCGGAAACTTTGTTAATAACAATAATCCAAATGTTATAATATCATACTTTGGACTTTTAACCAAAATTTTAGCCGATTCAATGACCAAATCAAAATTTAATTTCCCTGATTTAAGTAGCTCTTTTACCTTAGAATAAAACTGAGTCGCGGTTAGCCCGTAGGAATTATTTTTATCATAGCCTTCCCTGAAATAATAACCGTATTTTAAAGCATTTTTTTCGCTGTAATTTGCCTCACAATATTGTTCAATGTTCTCAATTAGTTCTTGTTTTGTCATAAATGAGTGTACTTCCTTTTATAATTTAATCATTGCAATATTTCTTAATCACAATATAAGCCTTGTCTATTCCCAGTTCTCCAGCAGTGCTCATGTCATGGCAACCTTCATCTTTCTGCTGTATATAAATATATGTAAGACCCCGGTTATAATAGGCTTCGGCAAACTTCGGTTCAGTTTCAATGGACTGGTCAAAGTAGCTTATTGCTGCTTTGAAATCCCTGTTTGTTATACAAACCAAAGCAAGGTTATAATATGAATAATAAAAATCAGGTTCCAGTTTTATACAGGTTAAATAATCGGCAATAACATCATCGTAGTTCTGCACCATTTTCCTTTGCGTTTGCTGCAGGTTTGTATTTGAACCTCCTATAGTTACAAAGTTATTATTATTTTCTGTAATGGATTTTAAAAAGTTAATCATATTGTATCTTGTATTGGCCCTGTTGAAATAACCGGCACTGAAATTCGGATTTATCTTTAGCAATTGAGCATAATCATCCAGAGAACCATTATAATCCTGTAATTTATTTTTAAGGATTGCTCTTTCAAATAAAGGCAAAACTAAGTTATTATTCTCAGGTGTACTATCAATTGATTTAATTTCGTTTTCCGCAAGTTGTTGGGATATAGAATCATATGTAAATGTCATTCTAAAACTACCTCGTCTGGTAAAATTTTTATTTAATTGTTGAATTTTGGTATTCACTGACAAAGTATTTTGGTTAACAGTATCACCTGGCCAATAGCTAATGGATATAATAGGAAAAGGATCAATATCAGCAGCTTCATTTGATTTGACTTTTACGTTACCTTCTTCAAAATCAGCCTTAAAGGCAGTAAGTTTGGCAAGTCCGGTAGAATCTAACATACTCGACCGTTTTGGATCTTTAAGGCTTTCCTGCAGTTTTACTGCTAAATCATAATCTTTGGAAGATCCCTGTAAATCATTAACATTCCTGCGAGCAATAGACCTGTTATAATATGCTGTGGCAAATTCGGGATTCAAAGTTATGGCTTTTGTATAATCAATGATAGCTTTCCGGTTCTGACCCAGGTGTTGCCACATAACAGCACGGTTAAAATATGTAAATACATTGTTAGGATTAATTTCAACCACGTGATTATAGTCCTCAATGGCTCCGCTGTAATCTCCCACTCTGGCCTTTATATCTGCCCTGTTGTAATAGGCAACTGCATTTTCAGGATCCAGGCGTATAACAGCAGAAAAATCATTTAAGGCACCTTTGATATCTGAAACTTCTGTTCTTGCAATCGCACGGTTATAATAAGCAAATGAATTTACGGAGTCCAGTTTGATAGCCTTGTCAAGGTCGTTCAGGGCCTTTACAAAATCTTTCATTTCGGTGTAATTTCTGCCTCGCCGAACATATGCTTCGGCATTATAAGGACTTATCTGAATAGCCCTGTTATAATCAGCAAGTGCATCCTCAAAAAGGTTCTTACATTCCTTACTTATTCCCCTGTATAAAAAACCATAGAAACTTGAGGTATTTAAACTGGTGACCAAACTAAAATCCTCAAGGGCATTATCATATTTTTTTTGATTAATGAACAGTACACCTCTGTATAAATATGCTTCCTGATTCATTGGATTAATAGCCACTGCTTCATCATAATCATTCCTGGCACCTTTGTAATCGAAAAGTTTTTCCCTGGCGTCACCTCTTGATAAATAAAAATAAGAGTAATTAGGTTTTAATGCGATAGCTTTATTTAAATCATCAATGGCGCCTCTGTAGTCACCAAGAGAATATTTTACATTAGCCCTGTAATAATAAGCCACATCCAGATCGGGTCTGAAACGTATGATCTGGTTAAAATCAGACAAGGCTTCAGTATATTCTTTTTTTATCATTTTGCTATTGGCATCATTCATCCAATAGTTTACATTAATTTGTCCATTTACATATAACATGTTTAAAGCCAATATATTTACCGCAAACAATAACTTTTTCATAATTCTTAATTAATATATCAGCTTAATTTATTTTTATAATCTTCGTAATGAAAATCCTTTATAATTTGAAAACCAACCTTATCATTCCATTTGCCAATAGATGGATGTTTAACTCCATTAAAAAAAGTAGTTTTGACCATAGTGTAATGAATCATATCTTCAAACACTATTAAGTCTCCAGGTTGCAGAGGATTGTCAAAACTCCAGTCTCCTGTAAAATCTCCTGCAAGACAACTGTTTCCACCCATTCTGTATGTTGGTTTACCTGGTACGGCATTCATATATGCCCCCCTGATACGGGGTTTATATGGCATTTCCAGACAATCCGGCATATGTCCGGTAAAAGAAATGTCAAGTATTGCTGTTTTAATGCCTTTATTATCAACTATATCTAAAACTGTTGACAATAATACGCCTGTATTCCAGGCAAACGCACTACCAGGCTCTAAAATTACATGAACATTGTACTTTCTCTTAAAGTCAGTCAAAATTTTAATAACGTGGCTTATATCGTAACCTTGTCTTGTAAAAAGGTGTCCCCCTCCCATATTTATCCATTTCAACCCATGGATATAACCTCCGAATTTATTTTCAAAAGCAAGTAAAGTCTGTTCAAGATCCGTTGAATTTGATTCACATAAGGAATGAAAATGAAATCCTTCAATACCTTCAGGAATTTTTCCCTTGAGCTGATCTTCCGTTATACCTAATCTGGATCCAGGAGAACAAGGATCATAAAGTGGAGTCGAAACCAGGGAAAATTCATGGTTTACTCTTAACCCGCAGGAAATTTTTCTGTTAAATTTTTTTACATATGGGAGAAACCTGTTATATTGGGAAAGAGAATTAAAGGTAATATGACTGCTGTATTCAATCACCTGGTTAAAATCATTTTCGGCATAGGCCGGAGAAAAAGTATGTGCCAGTGAGTTCAGTTCTTCATATGCAAGCCTTGCTTCATAAAGTCCGCTTGCTGCTGCTCCGCTAATATATTGTTTTATAATTGGAAAAATATTCCACATTGCAAACCCTTTTAATGCCAGAATAATTTCAACACCGGTAGCCTCGCCTAAAGAACTTATTATATTAAGATTATGTTTTAACAAATTTTCATCTATAATATAACAGGGAGATGAAATTTTGGAAAAATCTATGGACATTTTGTTAATTGATTATTGATTATTGATTATTGATTATTGATTATTGATTATTGAAAAGTGACAATTATTAATTTATTTTAAAGGTATCAGGTATAATTGAAAATTGATTATTGATTTTTGATTTTGAAATTTTAATTTTAAGAAATATATACGCCAGAAACATTTTGCTCCCAAAATATTATTTTAATTACAAAGAAAAGAAAAAATGTTTAGAATATTTGCAATTGGCTTACTGTTCCAACATGTAATATAGCGACAATGGAATCATTTCTGACATCGGTTGCAAAAGACCTTTATGACAAATTTGGAAAGGATATGCATGAAGTATGCGTAGTATTTCCAAACAGAAGAGCCGGCATATTCTTTAATAAAATTCTTGCTGAATTTTTAAACAAACCTGTCTGGGGTCCAAATATTACTACTATCACTGACTTAATGCATGATTTGGGCAATCTAAAGTTAGCCGACCCTCTGACTTTAATTTTCAATTTATTCAAGGTTTATACCCGTCATATAAATACAAATGAAACCTTCGACGATTTTTACTATTGGGGAGAAATGCTTGTAAATGATTTTGATGAAATAGATAAATACCTGGTAATCCCTGAACAAATATTTCAAAACCTGGCTGATATTAAAGACATAGACAATCAATTCAACATACCGGAAGATAAATTAAAAATAATAAAACAGTTCTGGTCTGGTTTTAAAATGGATAAACAGGGTTTATTAAAAGAAAATTTCATTTCCATATGGCAAAAATTATTGATTATATATAAGGAGTTTAATGATATCCTGCTTAATCAAAAGATAGCATATGAAGGAATGCTTTATAAGAATATAGTAAATAACCTTAAACAGACGGGTACATTTAAATCATATTACAAGCACTATTTAATAGCCGGATTCAATGCCCTGAATAACTGTGAAAAGGAACTGTTTAAATACCTTCAGTTAAATAATATAGCTGATTTTTACTGGGATTATGATGATTATTACGTTAATAACAACTGGCATGAAGCAGGCTATTTCATGCGTGAAAATCTGAAGTTATTTCCACAGGCAATGCGAATAGAAACACATAATTCTTTAACACAACCAAAGAACATAGAAATAGTTTCTGTTCCATCCAATACCGGACAGACAAAGCTAGTAAATTATTTTATTGAAAAATGGGAATGTTCAGTGGATAAAATGACTGAAAGTGCTGTAATAATGGCAGATGAACAACTGCTTTTGCCCTTGCTGTCTTCAATACCTCAAAAATATAACAAGGTAAATGTTACTTTAGGATATCCACTTAAGCTCACCTCTGTAGCTGGTTTTTTTGAAGCAGTGGTGGGCATCCAAAAAAATAAAAGAAGGCAGGATGAAGGTAATATTTTATTTTATCACAAGGATATTAAAGTGCTGCTGAATCATATTTATATACAAAGTATATGTGAAGAACAAGCCAATAAAATTTTGGATGAAATCACACACTTTAACCGGATATTTATTTCTCAGGATTATTTTCAATCTCACACATATCTTAAAAATATTTTAAGAGAATGTACTTCTTCTAATGATTTTATTCTGTATCTTAAAGAAATTGGAATACTTACAGTTAATTATTTAAATGAAACTGAAAGTAAAGACAAGGGTAGGGATTTTGAAAAAGAATACTGGTTCAACTTTATTTTAGCTTTAAACAGACTTGAAGATGTTTTATTTAAAGAAAAAATTGAACCTGAATTAACAACCACAATTAATATAATAAGGAAAATTATTAATGGTTTGTCTGTGCCATTTAAAGGTGAACCTCTGGCAGGTTTGCAGGTTATGGGAATACTGGAAACCAGGGCCATTGATTTTAATAATGTCATTATGCTTTCTGTAAATGAAAGTGTTATGCCAGGTACTGAATATACCTCAACCTTTATACCTTACAATCTCAGGCGGGGATTCGGGTTACCAACCATTGAGCATCAGGATGCCGTATATGCATATTATTTTTACAGGTTAATTCAACGTGCCAATAATATAGCCTTGATTTATAACTCTCAGGCTTCGGGCCGCGCAGGAGAAATGAGCCGGTATATTTACCAGTTGAAATATGATTCAGTCTATAACATTAAAGAACAAAACTTTAATGTAATGTTTTCATTATCACAAGAAAAAAATATTATTATTCAAAAAACAAAATATATACAGGATATTCTGAATAAATATTTAGCTGATTATAATTCAGACAAATACATTACTCCGACAGCATTAAATACCTACCTGGAATGTTCTCTTAAATTTTATTTCAGGTATGTTGCCGGCATTCATCAGGAAGATGAAATCACTGAAAACATTGAAGGGTCAATGTTCGGAAAATTATTTCATTATGCCATGAACCTGGTATACCAGGAATATAAAGGAAAAGAAATAAAGTACATCGATTTTGAAAATCTTATAAGGGATGATAAATTTATCGAATCATGCGTATTAATGGCTTTTGCCAAAGAATTTTTCAAATCATCTGAAACCGGGCCAAAATTATATGGCAATAGTATTATTGTTAAGGAAGTTCTTATTAAGTATATTCGGCAAATTTTGGTTACAGACAGCAGGTTAGCTCCTTTTACACTAATTGATTTTGAAAAAACCTATAAAACCATATTTGATTTTTATGTCAGCAATACTTTACTCCAGATTAATGCGGGTGGTAAATTAGACAGAATAGACAAAAAAGGAAATGTATTAAGAATAGTAGATTACAAAACTGGCAGGTTAGATTATGGAATCAAAGATATCGGGCACTTGTTTCAGGCTGAAGGTAAGAACCTGAATAAAGATATCCTGCAGATTTTGATTTATGCATCTGTATTAAGTGAAGATAATAAATTTGGCATTTTACCGGTAACCGCTTCAATATACGGATTACATGACATTTTCAGGCCAGGCTTTAACCCCAATATACAAATTGCAAAAAATGAATATTTAACAGATATTAAAGAAATTAAACCATCCTTTCTAAAAGGCCTGCAGGGATTATTCTCAGAAATATTTAATCCTGAAATTCCATTCAGGAAAGTTGCAGACAAAAAAAAATGTGAGTATTGTGAATTTAAAATGATTTGCCATCGCTAATGATAAGTAGTTGGTATTTTCAATTTAAAATTTCCCGTTTGTTACAAGGTTAAAAGTTTAGTCTACTGGTTTTTAGTAAAAAATGCAGTTACTATTTTATTTCCATTCATGGTTATAGTCAGGGGATTATCAGTTCCGAAGGCATTCATCCCCCATCCTGTAAATATATATCCATCAATGGGCTTAGCTGTCAGAACGACCTTTTCTCCCCTTTTATAAAATTTTTTATCTGCGTTTAAGAAAATACTGCCATTTTCTGCTTTTACAGTTAACCATAGACCTCTGCCGGATTTACTGTTTTCGCCTATCCCGTAAAGGTAACCATATAAGGCTGCTTTACCCCGCATAATCTCCTGAGGTGTAAATTCAGAATGAGCCCAGACATAACGTGTGTTAAAATACCCTTCAGCATGAGGCCATTGACTGAATTTTGGATAACATTTAGATGTTAACCAACTTGGACAACCCATTATATTTCCACAGTACCAATCATCAAAATTAAGATAAGGAGTATGGCCTGGATCAAGCCCAGGACATCCGTCATCACGGCCTGACGTAAACATATTTTCAACACTTCTTTTAGAATCAAGACTTGTAGTAGATGTTGTCATTTGAATCATATTAAGTGGATTACGACCAAGACTCCAGTCAGCCTCAAGTATCAGGGCATTTTCAAATAATTGCTTATCAGATGGGTTATCACAAATTGCATGAGCGACAATAGTGCGCTGAACATCCTGTTCAGTTTGAAAACGTCCTGTATTGTTATCTGCCGAGCGTCGTGAAGGTCTGCAAAAACTAAAATTGACTTCCCTGAGTTTTGCTTCTCTAATTATCGAAGCCTTCATGTGGCTGTATAAATTTGGATAATGAATTTTCTGTTTTGTTTTAAGGTAGGCTGCTGTGCCCCACAGCTGGTTTACATACTTATTTAAAATAACTGAAGTGTCAGAATTTATAATAACTGAAGTGTCAGATTTAGCATTACTTTCCTCATTAACAATGGTTTCATATTTAGTGATACCTGTAACATTATACAGGTATGCCGCTGCCATCATTTTAAGGTCTCTTCCTCTTATTTTAGTTGAACCTATCTCTTCATTATAATCGAGTAAAGGATCAGGTAACCCATCTGCATAATTAAAGGCAGCGATGGCAGAATCCCTGTATATACTGGATAATTTTCCTAAACCTGCTAATTGAAAACAGTTTGACAGCATGGCACAGTTGGCGGCATTTGCCCATGCTGCAAATGCATTTGTACCAGCCTGGTATAAAATATTATTTTGATTGGGGTTAGTCAGCCCGTAACTGTATCCTTTCCCGTCGCGCACACGAAGCCAGTAATCTACTTCATAACGAGCTTCATCTATAATGTCGGGTATACCGTTTCCACTTTCAGCTATATCAAGGTTATCGTCTTTTATGGCTCCATCTGTCAGGAAGAAAGGTAGTAACATGTCATAAATGTTTGAAATATGCTGTATGCCTCTGTCCCAGTCGAAGGCGTCGGCGTGTCCTCCCCAGGCGTTCGGGTTTTCAGGGTCACCCTGTTTTTTAAACCTAGCCCAATCATCGGGGTTATCCCAAACGTCATCGTGTGAAAAACTTTTCCACTGAGGGTGTAATGGTTGCATGGTAGTTATGTAAACTTTTGTACTTGCGGGAGACTTACCAGGTATATATAAAGGTCTGCGGGGCACTGGTGAAATGTCCATATTGTCTTGTCCAATACGCATGTAGAAATATCCCATGGTGGATACCTTAAAAGGCTCATAATAAATATCCCCTCTGATTTCAAAATCCTGGCTGCACCCAACTCCTTCTATTGCTATACGGTATTTCCCAGGTTTAATAATTGAAGAGAAATTTGCCGTATAAACATCACATCCAATAAGGTTATAGTGATATGCTTCAGTTGAATTGTGTTTCCAGAATTCTACCTTGCCTGTCTCTGTTTTTTGATGTGTATTTACATTATAAATAAAAACTTTACTCCCTATATTACAGGAATAATCTCTTGCTCCTCCATCACCCATCCATAAGTACAGATCGGCTGACTTTATACCTGGAGCAGTTGAATAGCCTGCCAAATTAATATGTATAGATTCTGAAATACAGTTAAAAATATTATAAACAAATGAATAGGTTGATTTGTAGGGTGATGTTTCCCTGGCATTAAATATATTACTTGAATCCAATCGTTCTGTAAGATAATATTTCCTGCCTTGCAACATAGGTTTGGATAATTTCAGGTATATAAAATGTTCCATTGTATAATCATATATAAAATCGTTACCAGACCATTTATTTTCCGCCATGCCGTTTAACTTGGATTTTCTGTAACATGCAGCAGGGTGCAAACCGATTGATCCGTAATTTTCATCGTCATCGGAGGTAATATTCCAGGTATTTGTATCCAGTGCATTGACGGTGTCAAGGGAAGGTCCGTATCTGGTAACATAGTTTTTATCCTGTTCATGACAATTCCCGAAAGCGCAAAAACCAGTGCCATCATCTATAAAAGTCACATCTCCGTCTACATAATGCACCATAAGGTAATCTTTATCAATAATTCTTACTTCAATGAGTTTTGTAGCCATTACATATTGATATCCAAATAATACGAATACAATGAATATGTATATTCCTTTTATTAATGAGCCCATATTAATTAATTTTCTACTTAAGGTTTATGATTTTATAATTTTATTATGCCAAATTATAACAAATTGACAATTTCAATATTGTTAATTTTATTACACCCCATGTTTTGTAAGGTTTTTATCCATTCCTGCGCTTTCTCCTGCTTCACTGTTTGGCCTGAAATATCATAAGGAATTCTTCCGATGTTAAAAAACTTTCGTCTCCCATAATCATGGTAAGGCATAATCTGTACATCGATAATGTTTTTATATTTGTTACTCAGCTCAGTAATAGCTTTAAAATGTTTATAATTATCATTGATACCAGGAATCACAGGGCACCGTAATGTAACAACAGTTTTCTGGTTACATATAAAATCGAGATTTGTAAGAACAATGTTATTATCATGCCCGGTATACTTCTTATGATCGCCTGAATTTGTTATTTTGTAATCAAAATAAAAACGATTGACAAAAGGCAGGATGGTTTTGAATTGCTCAATACTCCCAAAACCTTCTGTTTCCAGGCAGATATCAATTTTTTTTTCTTTAGCTTTTTTCATAATGTCCAAAGCAAAATGAAACTGAAACAAAGCATCACCTCCGGATAAGGTTAAGCCGCCACCTGAAGTTTGATAATAAGGTATATCTTTTTCTACTATATGGATTATGGAATCTGAATCCATTTCTTCCCCAATTATTTTCAAAGCTCCCTGGGCGCAATAATCCAGGCATTTCCCACAGGAATTACAGGCTAAAAAATCAATTTTGACCTTTCCCCTGTCAATGTAAATACAATTTTCCGGACAAACATTAATACACTCCATACATCCGTTGCATTTTTCATGTGAATAGCTCAGCTGAATATCGCGTATATTTGACTCCGGATTACAGCACCAAACGCAACTGAGCGGGCAACCTTTCAAATATACAACTGTTCTTATGCCTGGTCCATCATGCAATGCAAAACGTTGTATGTCGAATATAATACCTTTCATTTGAAGAGTTTAGTTCAAGAAATTACACTATTTTAATAGGTCACTTTCAATTTCTTCCAGTGTTTTGTTTTTTGTTTCAGGAATAAAAAACCATATAAACACAAAATGAATAATTGTAATAAAAGCAAAAAGAGCAAATGTAAAACCACCGCCAAGCCTGTTTAATCCGACGGGAAATGCGAAAGTTGTGAGTCCTACAAAGATCCACATCATAAAAGTAGCAACGGAGGTACCAAGCCCTTTTATCTGGGCAGGAAAAATCTCAGATAACAATACCCACATGACGGGTCCTGCGCTGATAGCAAAGGATGCAATAAATAGCATCATAAAAATCAATGCGAGGATACCTCTGAATATTCCCATATAAAATAATGTACTAAGTCCGGTAAGGCTTATAATGATAATGACAAGACCATAAAGAAGTAATGGCCTCCTGCCCCAGCGATCTACAAGAATCATTCCGGCAATGGTGAAAATAAAATTTATAACGCCGATAATTAAAGTTTGTGAAAAAGCAGAATTAAGTCCGGCACCCGTATGTTGAAATATAATAGGTGAAAAATTAAAGATTGCAGAAATACCTGTTAATTGCTGAAATGTGGTCAATAATAACCCGATGATAATAATTTTTTTGAACTTTTTTGAAAACAGATCTGTAATTTTTTCTTTATGAAGCGTTTGCAGGGATTTTTTGATATTTCCCAATTCACTTTCGGCAAATGTTTTGCCGGCAAGCTTTACCATGAGTCTTACAGATTCATCTGTTTTATTATTTCTGACCAGCCATCTCGGGCTTTCCGGGATAAAAAACAAAGCAACAAACAAAAGGACTGATGGTACTATTAATGATACAATCATGTAACGCCAGCTTTCCAAACCAAAGGAAGAAAGAAAATACATGACTATAAAAGATAACATACTTCCTGCCACCATTAATAATTGATATAAAGTAACATATCTTCCCCGAATATTTGCTGGTGTAATTTCTGAAAGATAAATGGGAGGCAGGGTTGAATATATGCCGTAAGCTACACCCAGGCAAACCCGCAGAATCAATAATATAAGTAAGGAACTCGTAAGGGAACATAAAAAAGGTGCAAGGATACAAATAGCAGAAGCAAATATGAATACACGTTTTATACCTATCCTGTAAGATATCCTGCCCGAGAACAAACTCCCGACGAGTCCTCCGATCATTGCAGTGCCGGCAGTGGCCCCAAGCATTATATCATTAAGATGAAAATACTTTTGCAACAAAGGAGTAGCTCCAATAAATACATTATCGAAACCCACAAGAAAACCTCCGAATGCAGCAACAAGACAGCAAAAAAACAAATATTTACGCATGATTACACCAATTAATAAAGAGTACGCTTTATCAATTCGAGCTGTATTTCCCCTGGAAGATCAACAAATCGTTCGCTGTAACCACCAACCCTTACAATAAGATGTGTATATTTTTGAGGCTCTTTCATTGCCTTTTCAAGTTCGTTTCTGTCTATTATAGTAATCATTAACTGGGTACCACCGTTTTCGAAGAACCCTTTAAACAATGAGTCAACTTTGGATCTTTCCTTTATAATAGTCTCACGGCTCAGTTTAAGGTTATGGACTACTCCTGCATGAAGTGAAGGATCTAGTTTTGACATGGAATTAAGTAATGCTGTTATTCCGTTTTTATCGTTTCCGGCTCCGGGCTGATTCCCATTCGACAAGGGTTCTCCTCTTTTACGACCATCAGGTGATGCGGCACTGCATTTTCCGTGCAGCACCGAGTCGCCATTATTAATCAATACCACCGAAAAAGGGTTAAAGTTATATTTTTCTCCTTGTCTTCTGGCCTGGTTACAAACCATGGTGTTAAGCCAAAGGGCCATATTATCGGCTTCCATATTATCATTGCCATATTTAACCTGATTTACCATCATACGTCTTTCTTTATCGAATCCTTCAAAATTTTGTCCAATAATTTCAAGCAATTCTTTTGCTGTCAGAAGTTTTTGATCGTAAACCAATTTCTTTATAGCTACTAAAGCATCTGCTGCTGTGTTATTTCCAAAAGTTTCCACTGTACCTCCGAGATATCTGACACCTCCGGCCAGTATTGGTTTACCACGTTCAATACAATCGTCATATAATGCACTTATTAAAGGAAAAGCAGCAAACTGTCCGGTAACCTTATAAATAATTGACTGGGCAGCGACACATAAATCCATTTGGTAATCAAGCTGTTCTTCAAAAGCTTTTTGCAACATATCAAATGTATTAAAGTCTTCCAGACCTCCCAATGCAAGACCACGTTTTTGGTTAGAAAAGGAATCAATGCCATTGTGCAGGGTAACATCAAGTGCTTTTAATATGTTAATCGCTGCATCAGGAGAACCTGTGCCCATGTGATCAATAAGATATTCGCCACATCCATACATCATATATTGTTCAGCTACTTTCATTGGAACATTGAATCCTTTTGAAACAGCAGGAATATTAACATCATCATTATAAATAATCGGAAAGGTACAACCCAATGCAATGGTGTCAAGTGCTTTATTCCACAATTCAACATCCATTCCTTTATAACACCGTAAGCTTAACTGTGGTATGGTATTATTTAAATAAGATTGTACGTCCATTGCCAATAAAGCAAAACGATTGGCATTTTTTTCATTCCTTCGTCCTTTGCCACCTATTATTACACGATTATTGTAAATATCTCCCCTGATATTAATCTTTTCCCATAACGATATCAGCATTTCTTTTGCTTCATCATAGGTTAGTATTCCGGAATCAATATCTTTTACAAGAAAATCACCCAGGTACATGTCCATCCGTCCATAATTACGGCAAAGGGCAATATTATTGTATAACCAGGCCAGCTGAATGGCTTCATGAAAAGTTTCAGGTGCCCTAGATATAAGGTTCCGTAACGATTTACCAATAAGTTTATATCTTTTTTTAATTTTTTCATCAGGTTCATTATTTATTTTACTTTCAGCCTCTTCAGCATACCTTATTAAAGTTTCATAAACCATTTCAAGCGCAATAAGTATCCCTTTAAGGAAAAACTCGTCACCATCCTTATTCTGTAACGCCTGATAGAATCTCTTCTGCACTTCAGCTTTTAACCCGGGCAATCCAACTCTGCATAATTTGTCATAATCAAGACTTGATCCACTGAAACCGTAAAAAGCATAGGATATTTCTTTAGTAGAATAATAGTCAAAATTTGGCATCCCTTTCTTTACATATTCCGGAAAAGTGTTATAACATCTTAAAAATGTAGCTTCTTTTTTCCAGAACTCCAGAAGGTAACTTACATCGTTTTTTGCTTTATCAGACAAATCCGGATTTTTAAGTTGTTCTTCCAGCAATGTATATTGGCAGAAATATGCTGCATCGGTTGTATCTCCCCTGTCGGGTTCTATGCCTACAAACATTCTGTCGAGCCTTCCGGCAAACCAGTCACCATGATCAATTGGCATCATTATATCTCTTGTCTGTACTTGCTGGCAAAGTGCTTCCCTTATATATGGATGTTCAGAAGCGTATTTCCGGTATGCTTCAGTGAATCTGATTTCACGGTCGAAAGTGGAAGCTGTCCTGTATGATTTCAACTTTCCGTAATCCAATTCCTGTATCTTTTCTTCAGTTGTGTAGGCCATGATGAAAATTGTTTACCAGATTTATAAGTTTTCGAGTTTTTCTGATATAAATGAACGTATCTTTTTTTCAGTTCCATAAGCAATGACGCAGGACCGTCCCTCATAACCCCCTTCGTCAATCATTTCATCAGTTGGTATATATTCAATGTAACCTCCAGTCATTGTTAAAGTGATCAATTTCATTTCCGGGTAATATTTGTGTAAAGCCTCATCTGTTTCTTTTGGCATTTCGGAGTGCATGAATACCAAGTTAATATCGTTAAGGCGGAGAACAGATATTGGCATTTCCTTCATTCCGGCTTTCCTGTTATCGTCGGTAAGCGAACCCAATGATTTTATTCCTGCCCATTCTATCCAGTTGAAACGGTTTGCCAGTAATCTCATTTCTACCAAAGGCAAACCTGTGCGAAGGAACGATTCATATTCGGGGAGCAACATTTTTTTCATATTGCTTAATTCTTCGATATTTCGGGGAAGTGCAGGATCAAGATGAGTTTCCATAAGGTATGGCTTGTGGACGACATTACGCAGATCGGTGGAGGATTTATTCTCTAATCCTTTCAGGGCAGCCAATGCAATATCCCGGCCTATCCTTTTCATTTCGTCGAGTAATTCATTGTCATTAACCGGAACAAATGCCCAGTTAGGTCCTGAATAAGGAGCAACTGGTGATTTTTCGGGCACAACTTTATATTCCACTTTTTCTTTTGGGACAAGATTAGCAGCTGTCCCAAGCAAAAACATACAGGTACCACCAATCTTCTCTTCCATGATATCGCGGGTGCAGGCAGGAAAATCCGGATCGTATAATTTGTTTCCGCATGCCGAGGACAGGTGAGGGTGAGCACTGAAACGAACTATGCTGCCTATGGTTTTGTTATGGTTATCTTCAAAAACCACACTCTGAACTTTTGAATCGACAGGTTTGTCGAACCATACAGGTTCAACTCCGGAAACATATTCAGGTGTTTTACCGAGCCAGCGTGCTTTCATCTCATTAACCAGCGCACTGGCATCGGGCCTGTCATCGCCCGCATGATATTTAAATCCAAACCAGAAAGTTTGGAAACCCAGATCAGGACCGGCATTACCCCTGCGATAAACGCTCAGGGACTGCCCGACATCATGTTCTCCGTATTTTATTTTTGCCGGCCGGGCTGTTGAAATGGCTTTTAAACACATTTTGCCGAGAAGATCCGTTAATCCGGTAAAACTGGAGCCGCCCCATTCTTTGTTGTTGAAGCGTTTTTCCCATGGGGCGGAATGTGTGTGTGTAGCATGAATTAATATATGTTCTGCAGGAACAGATATCATTTCACTTATCTCTTTCTGATATTTCTGACAGTCGGAAGCTGATATCAGAAGAAGATCAAGAGCTATAATTACTGTCCAGTTTCCCGGTGTGCCTATTACTGCACATACCGCTTCAAGGTCGCGTCTGAATGACGTCTGTGTGCCTATACAAGGATTTATACTCTGTCGTATAAAACCTACAGAAATATTATTATTTTTAAGAATAATGCTGTTTAAATTTGTCAGATAAGGCAGTGTGCCGAGAGCCAATAGTCCGGTTCCAGCTTTGCTTACAAAATTCCTACGGTTCATATCATTTATATATTTACAGTTCCTGTACTCGTTCTTATAATTAGTTCCGGAGTGATAAGCACATCAGATACGTGCTCATTATTATCAAGGATCTTAAACAAAGTTTCGGCGGCATACATGCCAATTTCGACCTTTGGCTGATATATGGTTGTAAGGTTATATGAAGGCCATGAAGCAAAAAACATATCATCAAAACCTGTAACTGAAATATCCCCTGGTATGGATAAGCCCATTTCTCTCATGATGTGTATAACATCCACTGCTATAATATCGGAATAACATATTGCAGCTGTTGGTCTTTGTTTATTTGCTTTCATAATTTCACTCAACTGACAGATATCCCTGCATAAAACCGGTTTTTCAATTCCGCATTTAAGTAAATATTCTGAGCACTCATAATATCGGTCGAGACTATTCTTATTATTTTCAAAACAGTATATAAAATTTCTATGGCCAAACCCTATCAGATGCTGGCAAATCATACCGGCCGCCAAGGATTCGTCTATAATAACACTTGGTATAGATGAAGATAATGATTCAAAATCGCAAACAACCATAGCCAAACCTTCTTTATGGAGGGTCCGGAGGAAACCGGCAGTTTTATCCTGATAACCTGATACTATAATACCTTCAACATTTTTTGAAACAAATAATTTTATCTGATCTATTTCTACGTTCGAATTATTCTTTGTGATCCCTGTAAGTAGTCCATACCCTCTGTTACAAACCTCTTTTCCTATACCTTCGAGGATATCGTTATAAAACGAATCATCAATACTTGAAACCAGGAAACCAACCAATGAACTCTTGCCTGTCCGAAGTCCCCTGCCAATGCTATTAGGTGTGTATCCCATCCTTTCAACAGCGGACCTTACTTTTTGACGTGTCTCTGCAGAAATGCGCGTGTCGTCTTTAAGAGCGCGGCTGACCGCTCCTATTGATATTCCAACTTCTTTAGCAATATCGTGAATAGTAATTTTCATGCATTGGTAAAACGTTTTACAAAAATAAAAAATATTATAAATTCAACGTTAATTACAGACGTTTTTTATAAAATATTTTATTCCGTATCATTGTCTTCTAAAAGTTCGGGCCTTAATAATTTAGTTCGTTCTATTGATTGATTGAATTTCCATTTGTATATTTCTGCATCATTTCCGCTAAGTAAAATTTCAGGTACTTTCCAGCCATTAAATTCGGACGGCCTCGAATAAACAGGAGGCGCCAGGAGATTATCCTGAAATGAATCTGTAAGAGCCGAAGTTTCATCTCCCAGAACTCCGGGAAGCAACCTTATTATACAATCAGAAATTACTGCAGCAGCCAGTTCGCCCCCGCTCATCACATAGTTTCCTATAGATAATTCCATAGTAATCAGATGTTCTCTTATTCTGTGATCAATTCCTTTATAATGACCGCATAATATTATTATATTTTCCAGGGTTGAAAGTTTATTTGCAATCTGTTGATTAAATAATTTACCATCAGGGGCTGTATATATAATCTCATCGTATTCCCTCCTGGTTTTTAAATCAGTAATTGCATTATAAATTGGTTCTATGGTCATTACCATTCCTGAATCCCCTCCAAAAGAGTAATCGTCTACCCTTTTATGCTTATCCTTTGAATAATTGCGTAAATTATGAATTACAACTTCCGCCAGCTTTTTATCCTTTGCCCTTTTAGTTATTGAATAATTAAAAGGGCTTTCAAGTAAATCAGGCATAACTGTTATTATATCTATCCGCATGATATATAGTATTTTGTGTAAATCTACACTTTTAAATTAATTTTAAAGTTATTGTGAAAATTAATCGGTTTATTACCAATTCAATATTTACATCTGCACATTTTATTTGCTCATTATATTTAAAGTGATAATTTTGAATGGGATAAATTTACCATTTTCCATGATTACTCAAATAGCCTTTATACTCGTTTTAACAATCCTGTTACAGTTTATAGCCGCAGTTACGGCTATAAGGCTGACTAAAATGACAAAATACAACCTGTCATGGATACTTATATCCATTGGTTTTCTTATTATGGCCATGAATCGTCTTTTTGAGCTGATTCCAAGACTCTATGAGAGGATACCAATTGACATGAATGTCATCTTTATATGGATGGAGCTTTTCACCTCCCTGTTTTTTGTGGTTGGGGTATTTCTAATAAGAAGAATATTCAATTTCATAAAACGAATGGAAGAATCGAGAAGGGAAGCTGAAAACAGAGTATTGAATGTTGTAATACAAACCGAGGAAAAAGAACGCAAACGATTTGCAAAAGATTTACATGACGGTTTAGGTCCTTTGTTGTCAACAGTTAAGATGTCAGTGTCCACACTTTTAATGATGGACTCCGACCCTGCCCGCAAGGAAATTATTGAAAACACTGCTTACATAATAGATGAATCCATAAAAAGCATTAAAGAAATTTCAAATAACCTTAGCCCGCATATTTTGAATAACTTCGGCCTGGCTAGCGCTATTAAGGATTTTATAAATAAAATTGATTCAAAACTTATTTTGGTTAACTTCGAATCCAATGTATTCAACAGGCGTTTCGAGGAAAATGTTGAAGTTGTAATATACAGGGTAGCCTGTGAGCTAATTCACAACACTTTAAAACATGCCAGGGCCAGGCTTATTGAAATGAACCTGTCTGTTCAGCATAAAACAATTATTTTTTCCTATTCTGACGATGGTGTTGGCTTTAATGTCGGGGAAATATTTGCAGAAAATCCAACTTATCACGGTATGGGATATTCAAATATGCTATCACGGATAAATTCAATTAAAGGTAAAATAGAAGTGGACAGTTCACCTTTAAACGGAACTAAAGTATTAATAAGAGTAAAAATATAATTAAAGGTATATGTCGGAAATAAAAATTATAATTGTAGACGACCACAGTCTTTTTCGTAACGGACTTAAATTATTACTGGCCAATGCGGGCAATTTTAACGTAATTGCCGAAGCTTCAAATGGAAAGGAATTTATTGAAATATTGGATGTTACAGAGGCAGATGTTATACTTATGGATATAGACATGCCTGAAATGGATGGTATTGAAGCTACAACCATGGCATTAAGTAAAAAACCGGGTCTTAAGATTATATGTCTGTCTATGTACGGAGAAGAAGAATATTACTATAAGATGATTGAAGCCGGAGTCAGTGGATTCCTGCTTAAAAATTCAGATATAAATGAAGTAAAAACTGCCATTAATGCTGTAGTAGACGGAGGCAAATATTTTTCACAGGACCTGCTGTACAATGTCGTAAAAAATATAAAATCTTCATATTCACACCAGGAATTAATTGACAACCTTTCCGACAGAGAACTTGAAGTGCTTAAACAAATCTGTATTGGCCTATCTAACCAGGAAATAGCAGAAGTTCTCCACATAAGCAAGAGAACAGTGGATAAACACAGGGCAAACCTTTTGGAAAAAACAAAATCAAATAACACTGCACACCTGGTAATGTATGCTATAAAAAATAAACTTATTGATCTGTAATTTGATGGTAGGAAAGCAGGAATGGATCCCTTCCTGTCTTCCTGCTCTTCTATTCTTTCACTGCCTTTATAATTCCAAGGAAACTATCAGCCTTCAAAGAAGCACCGCCTATTAAACCTCCATCCACATCCGGGTTGGCAAACAGTTCTGCGGCATTTTTATCATTACAGCTTCCTCCGTAAAGAATAGAAGTATCTTCAGCTACATTTTTTCCATATTTTCCTTTAATTTCTTTACGGATAAATGCATGCATTTCCTGTGCCTGGTCGGATGTAGCCGTTTTACCTGTACCAATGGCCCAAACAGGTTCATAAGCTATGACTACCTTACTGAAATCTTCAGTGGAAAGATTAAATAAACCATTTGTCAACTGAGATTTAACTACCTCAAAATGTTTATTGGATTCCCTCTCCGATAAAACCTCTCCAATACAAAAAATCGGAGTAAGATCGTTTGACAAGGCTAATTTTAACTTTTTATTCAATAATTCATCATTTTCGTGAAAATATGCACGCCTTTCAGAATGGCCTATAATAACATATTTTGCACCTGTAGAGGCAACCATCGCAGCAGATACTTCACCGGTATAGGCACCGCTTATCTCAGAAGCGCAGTTTTCAGCTCCTACAGCTACTTTATTCGTCAACCTGGTCACTTCTGTGAGATGGGTAAATGGAACACAAACTATTACAACTGCGTGGTTTGAAACCTGTGAAGCCACTGCTTCCACAGCTTTGGCCAGATTAATACCTTCCTGAAGGGTAGTGTTCATTTTCCAGTTACCGGCAACAATTTTTTTTCTCATTTTGAATAATATTTGATAGTTATATAATTAAATGCAAAAGAAATTTGGTGAAGCCTTAAAGATAGGCAAAAGGAATCAGTAATCCGCCTTAACATTACATTTTCATACTCAGCTGAATTCTCTTCCTGGAAATATCTACTTCAAGTACTTTCACCATTACATGCTGATTAAGCCTAACTATTTCATTGGGATCACTTATATATTTTTCAGCAAGTTCTGAAATATGTACAAGCCCGTCCTGTTTAACGCCAATGTCCACAAAACATCCAAAATTTGTGATATTGGTCACAATACCAGGCAATACCATACCTTGTTTTACATCTTCTATTTTGAAGACCTCTTTGGAAAATTCAAACACTTTTATTATGGATCGCGGATCCCTGCCTGGTTTTGATAATTCTGTAACAATATCCTGTAAAGTAGGTAATCCTGTTTTTTCAGTTATATACCGGCGTAAATCAATTTTATCCCTGATTTCTTTATTATTAATCAGGTCTGTTACACCTACACCCATATCCTCGGCCATTTGTTCCACTACTCCATAACTTTCGGGGTGTACTGCACTATTGTCAAGTGGATTTTCTGATCCAGCAATGCGAAGGAAACCTGCACATTGTTCATATGCTTTTTCACCCAGTCGTGGTACTTTTTTCAATTCATCCCGTGAGGAAAAAGGACCTTTTGTGATCCTGTAATTTAAAATATTACCGGCAAGCTGGGGACCTAATCCGGAAACATAGGTCAGCAAATGTTTACTGGCAGTATTGAGGTTTACACCAACCATATTAACGCAACTCTCAACTACTGAGTCAAGTCCCTTTTTAAGTCGTGCCTGGTCAACATCATGCTGATATTGACCAACTCCTATAGATTTTGGGTCTATTTTAACCAACTCCGCAAGAGGGTCCATTAAACGCCTTCCTATTGAAATTGCTCCCCGCACAGTTACATCATATTCCGGAAATTCTTCCCTTGCAACCGGGGATGCTGAATAAACTGATGCACCACTTTCACTAACAATAAAAACCTGTACTTTTCTGTCGAACTGTATACGAAGAATGAATTGTTCCGTTTCGCGGCTGGCAGTTCCATTTCCTATAGCTATGGCTTCAATTTTATAGGTGCTGACAAGCGTGGATAGCTTTTTCATTGCCAGGCTTGTCTCATTCTGAGGAGGATGGGGGTATATTGTTTCATTATGTAATAATATACCTTGCGAATCCAGACAAACAATTTTACAACCGGTACGATACCCCGGATCTATTGCAAGAACATTTTTTTGCCCCAGTGGGGACGATAAGAGTAACTGCCGGAGGTTTCCTGCAAAAACCTTTATGGCCTCAGTATCTGCCTTTTCCTTGGATATCCCCTTAAATTCATTTTCAAGTGAGGGTCCCAGAAGTCGTTTATAACAGTCTTTAATTGCTTCTGTAACCTGCCTGGAAACTTCAGAATTACCTTTAATAAATTGTTTGTTCAAAATATCTAAAGCAACTTCCAGAGATGGTTCAATTGTAAGTTTTAAATAACCTTCGTCCTCCCCCCGCACCATTGCCAGGAACCTGTGCGAAGGACATTTATTTAACAGTTCCTCAAAATCAAAATAATCCTTGTATTTTATTCCTTCACTGTCTTTCCCCTTAATAATTTTTGATGATATAACAGCTTCCCTGTCAAATAATTTACGTATTAAATTCCTTGCATACTGATCTTCATTTACCCATTCGCAAATTATATCTCTGGCACCCTGAATTGCATCTTCGGCGGAGGGGACATCTGAAGTAATATATTTTTCAGCAGTCAATTTTAAATTATTTCCCTGTTGATTAAATATATATAATGCCAAAGGTTCTAACCCTTTTTCTTTGGCTATAACTGCCCTTGTTTTTCTTTTTTGTTTGTAAGGGAGATAAATATCTTCCAATTCGGAAAGTGAATAAGTGTTATTTAGCTTATTATGAAGATCATCTGTTAATTTTCCCTGGTCTTCTATTGATTTAATGATAGATTCCCTTCTGCTGTCAATCTCAAGAAGCTTTTCATATTGTTCCTTTATTTCCGAAACCTGGACTTCATCGAGTGTACCAGTTAATTCCTTCCGGTAACGACTAATAAAAGGTATGGTTGATCCTTCGTTAAGTAATTTAATAGTATTATTTATCTGCCAGTTATTGACGTTTAACTTAGCTGAAATGATCTGAATATGTTTGTCTTTAATCATATGATAGTAAGTGATACTTATAAAATTGTGCAATTTACAATTTTCTTTTTTAGAAATATCCTATATGGTTTGAAGTCAACAATCGTTTCATATTTAATATTTTATAAATTTTGTATAGTTGTTCTTTATTTTTATATTTATACATTAAACTATGTAAAAGAATTATTTCTAAATAAATAACCAGCCACATCAGCCTTCAAAGATTATATGATAAGATACTTAAAGCACAAGGATATAAATAAAAAATTATGGGATTCAGGCATAAATAAGGCAATTAACGGTCTGACATATGCACAGTCATGGTATCTGGACGTAGTTTCACCTGGCTGGAACGCTCTAGTTGAAGGTGATTATAACATTGTAATGCCACTACCCTGCAAAAAAAAATATTTTTTGAATTATATTATTCAACCACGTTTTACACAGCAACTTGGGGTGTTTTCAGAAAAACCTGTTACATCTGATATTATTTTGCAATTTATTAAAGCCATACCAGATAAATATATATGGAGAGATTTAAATTTTAACAGTTATAATGAATGCATACAACTAAAATCTTTTTCGCAACGTATTAATTATGAATTAAATCTGGAGCATACTTATTGTGATATATTTAAAAATTACAATGAAAACACTAAGAGGAACATTGTAAAAGCAAAACAGAACGGTGTAAAAATTAACAGTCAAATTTCAGCTGACGAGTTTCTCAGGTATTATTCTATACATACCTCAGTAAATAAAGAAGATATTGCTTTGGAGCAATTGAAACAAATAGTAAACATTTCAGCTGAAAACAATGCGGGATTAATTATTATGGCAATTAATATCAGTAATGAAATTATAGCTGGTGCTTTTTTTCTAAAAGACCCCAAAAGGATTATTTATCTGACATCTTTTTCCACTGATACAGGTAAAGAATTGTCCGGTATGTTTATGATTATGGATAAAATAATAGGTGAATATAGTGGAACCCCCATGGTTTTTGATTTTGAGGGATCAATGATAGCTGGTATTGAAAGGTTTTTCAAGGGATTTGGGGCAGGGAAATCCATATATTACAGATACAGGTTCAGTATCGGCGGGTTTCTTAAAAAATAACTGTGCCAACCATATTTTTCAGATTAATTATACCATATTTCAGAGGGAAATATTCTTTTCCACGGTTATCGCCCATTACAAAACAAAAACCTTTAGGAACAATTACGGTTATATCCTTTTCCATCCGGCATGTGGTGTCTTTAAGACTCTCAATATTATATCTTTTAAGTTTGGATGGTACATTTATTTTATGCAATAAAATATTATAGCTAAGTTTATTATATTCCCTGGAATTTAAATTAAGAATGACAGAATCGTCAAATATCAAAGGTTTGATTTTCAACTTATCAAGTAGTTTAAAATCATATATGAATCTCTTTTTTGTATAATATGTAAATATAAGTTTGTCAGGGTCATCAGCTATAAATCCGTTACGGAGGATAAAGCCATCATTTAATTCTATAGTATCTCCTTCCAAACCAATTACACGGCTTACAGATAATTTGTCATTTTTATACTTTCTGTCCGTGGAAAATGATTTATAACAAATTATATTATAATAGGCAGGTTTTATAATTGAGGTTCCCCAAATTCGTTCATTGAACTTAAAAACAGGTATCATACTTTCCGAAGCAACCCTTGATGTAAAAATGAGATTTGATAAAAATGCCGTTATAATTAAAACAGCCAACAATAAAAAACTGATTACGGTTAAAAACCACTTCCCTGTCATGAATTATATCTTAAAGTGTTAGTGAATATACAAAAATACTGAATTGATTTAAATCACCTCCTGGGATGATTTATTATCCTTTACTGAGGAAACAAACATCACTGGTAAAATATTGTACTCCTAATTAAGAAATAGTATTTTTGATAAACAAGTAATTTCTATATGAATTACGTAAAAATTCTGAAGATAATATTTTCATAATATAATGATGGAGGTAAATATAGCCGGTAATTAACATTATCGACTTGTTGGGGTTTTGAGCCCGGAATGCTGTGAAGTTTTCCGGGTTATTTTTTTATATATTTACTGCTCCACTTTTCTTAAACATTTAATTTTAAAGGATGAACCAATTGACTGATTTCTTTAAAACAATAAATGAACGGCACGATTATCTTTTCGAACTGCTCGTAAAGCATATTTTCCTAAGTCTTGGAGCTATTTTTATAATAACTTTAGTCGGAGTGGCTGCCGGAGTTCTTATTCTTCACAAAAGTAAATTGCAGAGGATAGTACTTGGTATTGTCAGCTTTCTTTATACTATACCTTCCATTGCAATGTTCGGACTTTTTATTCCGCTTGTTGGCATAGGATATTTAAATGCCTTGCTGGTATTGGTAATATATGGTTTATTGCCTGTAATCCGGAACACTTATACAGGGTTGAATGAGGTTGACCATCAATTGCTTGATGCAGCAAAAGGAATGGGAGCAACTCCATTGCAGGTTTTTATACTTATCAGATGGCCTTTGGCATTCCCTACTATTTTATCAGGTTTCAGGACAATGGTGGTAATGACTATTGCCCTTGCCGGACTGGCTTCATTTATCGGTGCTGGCGGACTGGGTCAGGCTATATACAGGGGAATAAACACAAACAATTCACAACTTATCATTGCTGGTTCATTATCAGTAGCATTGCTGGCCCTCGTTGCAGATTTTCTGATTGGCTTGTATAAAAAATCGGTAAAAACCAGATTTATTCAAAAATCTAAAAAAAATGAATGGTACAAATATGCAGCAATTTCATTTTCAGTAATTTTGATTTCCCTTTATGCAATTTTTCATTTAACAGGTAATCAGGAAAGAACAATTGTTGTGGCCTCAAAACCAACCTCTGAACAATACATACTTGGTGAGATTATAGCCAAATATATAGAAACAAACACCAATATAAAAGTGGAACGCAGGTTTGGCATAGGAGGCGGCATTTCAAATATTCAACCGGCAATGCTGGCCGGAGAAATAGATATTTATCCGGAATACACAGGTACTGCCTGGTTGTTTATACTTAAAAAAAATAAAATTAATAATGCCGATAGTTTATTTTTACATTTAAAAAAAGCATATTCCGATAAATTCGATTTGGCCTGGATTTGCCGGCTGGGTTTTAACAATACTTTTACACTTGCTTTGGCGGAAGATTTGGCAAAAAAGGAAAACATCAATACCTTTTCTGATCTGGCAGCGAAAAGCAATCGGTTTGATTTCGGAGCAGAGTTTGACTTTTTTGAACGGGAAGATGGTTTCCCTGGTTTGGAAAAAGTATATCCCTTTCATTTTAAAAATAAGGTTGAACTGGATATTAACCTTAAGTTCCAGGCATTAGAAAACCATACTGTCAATGTAATCAATGCATTTTCAACAGATTCAAGAATCAGTCAGTTAAAACTCAGGGTTTTAAGGGATGATAAAAGGTTTTTCCCGGCATATCAGGCAGGAATACTGGTTAGAAACAAAACTCTGGAAAATTTTCCTGAACTTAAAGTTCTGTTATTAAAATTGAATAATCTTATAAATGATTCCACAATGCAACAAATGAATTACGATGTAGAAATTGCCAAAAAGACTCCTGAAATGGTGGCACTAAACTTTTTAAAAAAACAACATTTAATAAAATCCTTAACTTGTGACTGATTCAGAAATAGATATACAAAATATTAACAAGACCTATCAAACCGGGACAAAAGCGTTAAATAACGTCACATTATCAGTATTGCCAGGATCATTTATAACTATTATAGGTCCAAGTGGTTGTGGTAAAACCACTTTATTACGTACAATCAACAAAATGACTGAGTTTGATTCAGGTAATATTGAAATATTTGGTAAGAACCTTCAATCATGGAATGAAATTGAATTACGCAGGAGTATTGGATATGTAATTCAAAGTGGTGCTTTATTTCCTCATATGACCATAAAACAAAATATTGAATTTGTTTTAACTATCTCAGGTGTTGAGAAAAGTATACGTGACAAAAGGGTTAAATATTTATCGGATATGATGGGTTTCGAAGAAAGGCAATTAATATCCTTCCCTTCAGAATTAAGCGGAGGACAACAGCAAAGGGTTGGTGTCGCCAGGGCACTGGCCTGCGAACCTAAAATTGTACTTATGGACGAACCATTTGGAGCTCTTGATAATATTACCCGCAGGAAATTGCAGTCAGAACTCAAAGTAATGCATAAAAATATGGGGATAACTTTCATAATGGTTACACACGACCTGCATGAAGCATTTACCATCGGTACTCATTTAGTGATTATGAACGAAGGCTCTGTGGTGCAATACGATACCGCGGAAAATATTCGTAAAAACCCGCTTAACGATTGGGTATATGATTTTATATCTGTGCAAAATATCCTTTAAACAGAACATATGAAAATTAATCGCAGAATAGCTATCCTTATATTATTGGTTGTGATAATACCTGCTCTATTTTTCACTATCTATCAAATTGGGGCTCTTAATCAAAACGAAAAAGTAATAGAAGAAATATATAATAACCAGTTGGATGTTATCCTTTCCTCGGTAAACAGATATTCTGATGATGTGGCAAGCGGATGGGAATTTAAGATGAATAATTATTTTTCAAGTCCCCAGTTAAATCTGTATAATTCTTTACATCAATATATTCATGATAACCCATCCATGAAAGGAGTTTTTTACTGCACTGACTCCTCAACCAATAATATTGAAATTGTCCTCCGGGATTATAATCTAAGCATAGTAAACCAACAAAAAATAATTTCAGGATTACTTGCCGGTCATTCTAAAGTTATTAAAAAACTGTATGTTAACTTACAGAAAGGGTGGAGAAAAATAGAACCATTCAGTTCACCCAACTCCTCAAAATTACTTTACTTCGTATTTATAGCAGATAACCTTCAGGGTAAAAAAACCTTATGTGGAATAATAGTTGATGTACAGGAATTTGTTAATCAGGTTCTGGCTCAAAAAATTCAAGCCATTGTAGAAGACAGGTTTATTATAAGTATTTTAAAAGATAAAGAAAAAAAGGTTATATATTCATCAGAACCGGTTAAATATAATCAGGTTTTACAGGTTAAGCCTTTATGGCTTTTACCAGATATGAAACTGGGAATAATTTTTAAGGGACGAACTATAGAGCAATTAGTGCGTGACAGAACATATATTAATTTTGTAATGATACTCTTACTTGACATTTTATTTTTATGCGGAACCTGGTTTGTATTCAGGAGCATAAGGAATGAAATTCAACTTGCCAAAATGCGAGCTGATTTTATCTCAAATGTTTCGCATGAAATCAGAACCCCTTTATCATTGATATCATTATATATTGAAACAATTATGATGGGCAGGGTTAAACAGGATAAACTTCAGCAGTATTACAATATAATACATCAGGAGACCGGACGGCTTATAGGAATAGTGAATAAAATCCTGAATTTTTCCAAAATTGAAGAAAAAAAGCTTGTGTATAATTTCAAACCTGTGAATTTAAATGAAGTAGTTGAAATAATTCTGGACAGGTATAATTATCAATTGACAAATAAAGATTTTATAATTTCAAATACCCTTGAACCCGATCTTCCTTTGATCAATGGTGACAGGGAAGCTCTCATTGAAGTTATGGTGAATCTTATTGACAATATTATAAAATACAGTATTGATGAGAAATTTATAGGAATAGAAACTTTATCGGATAATGAAAAAGTAATAATTTCATTTTCCGATCACGGAATAGGAATTCCCGAACAACAGCAAAAATATGTTTTTGATAAATTTTTCAGGGTTTCGGATATGGAAGTATCAAATATAAAAGGGTCGGGATTGGGTTTGACAATAGTAAAAAATATTGTGGAAAACCATAATGGTACCATTACTTTACACAGTAATCCGGGAAAAGGTACTACCTTTAAAATAGTTTTTCCTAAATTACCTGATTTAGATAATTAATTATAATATAATCAATTATGCCGAAAATCCTAATTGTCGAAGATGAACTGCAAATGGCCCAGGCATTAAAAGATAATTTTGAACTTGAAGGTTATGAAGTAGTTATCGCAAATAATGGTGAACATGGATATAAAGAAATCCTTAATGGCAGCTATCAGGTTGCCTTACTTGATGTTATGTTACCTAAAATGTCGGGTTTGGATATTTGTAAAGGTGCCAGAGGAAAAGGAATAGATACGCCGATTATTATGCTTACTGCTAAAGCTGAGGAATATGATAAGGTTACAGGGTTGGAATACGGCGCTGATGATTATGTTACAAAACCATTCAGCATTATAGAGTTACTGGCACGTGTCAAGGCAGTCATGAGGAGAGGCACTGCAGGTAAAACAGACCATACAATTAATTCACCGGTTGTTATTGGTAAACTGATTATAGATTTTAATGTGTATAATGCATACATAGGTGATTGTCCTGTTAAAATGTCACATACTGAAATAGAAATTTTAAAACAATTGTATATTCATAGAAACGAAACAGTTAAGCGTGAAGAAATTCTCAAGCGTGTATATGGTATAGATGGAGAAATTACAAGCAGGACAATTGACAACTTTATTGTGAGGCTTCGCCAGAAAATAGAAAATGATCCGGCAAACCCAAAACTTATACTTACTGTACACGGACTAGGATATAAAATGGTAATTTGAAAATATGAACTATTGCAAAAAAATAATTATTCCAATAATTATACTTATTTACTGTTCATTTAACGTGTACGCCAAAGGTGATAAAAATGTACTGTTAAATCTTTCCGGTAAGTGGAAATTTTCTATAGGTGATAATAACAATTGGGCCCAACCCGATTTTATTGATACAGCATGGGAAACTATCAAAGTACCCTCCTCATGGGAAGATGAGGGATATTACGGGTATGACGGAGTAGGTTGGTACAGAACCACGTTTATGTTAACAAAGGAAATGAAAAATAAAGAACTGTTCATCGTTTTCGGTTATATAAGTGAGGTTGACCAGGTATTTATAAATGGCAATCTTGTAGGTTTTTCAGGTGCATTTCCTCCATATTTTTCCTCGGCACATGATGCTAAAAGAAAATATCCCATACCCGAGGAATTCCTCAATTTAAATGATAAAAATATTATTGCTGTAAGGGTATATAACCACCAGATGGAAGGTGGAATAATTTCAGGTGATGTAGGAATTGTTTCATCAAATTTCACTAAACCGGATATTCCGGTCTCAGGATTATGGAGTTTTAGAACTGGTGATAATACAGCCTGGAAAGATACTGGTTATCAGGATAAACACTGGCAAAAAATAATTATACCAGGTAATATGTTAAATCAGGGATTTAAAGATTATCCTGGAACAGCCTGGTACAGGAAACATTTTAACATTCCAAAGGAATATGATAATCAAAAAATGGTTCTTTTATTAGGCAGGTCAGGCAACAATTATGAAGTATATATCAACGGGATATTATTAAATTCAACGGGTGAAATTCAAAATGTTAATTCAAAAGAAAAATCTAATAATGATATTAAAAAACAATTAACAACATATACCATTCCTAAAAACCTTCTAAAAAGCAACTGCCTGAATCTTGTTTCAGTAAAAGTTTTGAATATGAATGACAATAATGCCTTGATGGAAGGACCGGTCGGTATTATTAAACCGGTAACCCTTACAAAATATCAGAAAGAATTGGTTTTATCCGATTACTGATTTTTAATACAAAGATTTAAGTTTAATACAATGATTTAAGCTCATTGTACCATTTTTGCATTATAAAAAATGCTCTTTTCTTTTGCCCCTGATCCGAAATCAGGCCCTTACGGTTGAAATCGTCCTGGAAGCCGGGCATCAGACGGCGGGGAGACCGGAAATCTTTTAATATCCAGGGTGTAGTCCCGGATAAGGCCGGAATTCTTTTCAGCATATTAATGCTGTGGGTATATAAATCTTCCTGATAATCTTCAGTAAAACGTTCTGTTTTTGACCCACGCAATCCATAAACACATTCTCCGCCAAATTCAGTAATAACAACTGGTTTTTCTTCAGAAAATACCCAGCTAATGCGGTCACATTTTTCCGGAAAGCCATCGTACCAGCCGACATACTGGTTAAAACTTATGATATCAAACAATTTCCCTAAAGAATCATTAACCGTCATCAGTCCTGGTTTAATTTCCTCCTTTTCCAGGGCGGCACTTATAAATCTTGTTTTATCCAGACTTCTTGCCTTTGCAGTGAGCCTGCTTAAAAAATTGTACCTCTCCGGGCTTTTAGGTGTTTCATTTGCAACAGACCATATGATAATATTTGCCCTGTTTTTATCACGTGTTATAATGTCTGTCAGCTGGTTTTCAGCATTATTATATGTCTGGGGATTATTCCATTGAATTGTCCAGTACACTGGTACTTCGGACCAAACCATGATTCCCATTTTTTCTGCCTGACGTATCATTTGTTCATTGTGAGGATAATGTGCCAGCCTGACAAAATTGCAACCCATTTCTTTTGCCCATCCTAACAGTATGGCATCTTCCTCGGATGAACATACTCTGCCATTGCGGTATGCTGCTTCTTCATGAATACATACTCCCCTGAGGAATGTTTGCTTGCCATTGAGTAAAATCCTTGTTCCTTTGGTTTCAAGTGTTCTGAATCCAATTTCGTCCGATATTTTATCACTTTCGGAAGTTAAGGTAACATTATATAATTTAGGATTATCAGGGCTCCAGTATACAGGTTTGACATTAATTTCGAAAAGTGCATAACCATTTTGATCAGTAACAACTTCATGAATTAATTTTAGTTCAGGAATTTCAATTTTAACCTTTTGAGTATTAAGCTTTCCGTCAAGCTGCACCCATCCGCTTATAGTATTTTTATCCCCTTTTTTAAGCTGAACATAGTAATCACGGATAAATGTAGACGGAGTTTCAATCAAATTAACCTGCCGGGTAATTCCTCCATAATTCCACCAGTCTGTATTAATAGTTGGAACACCGTCAGGTGTCCTTTTATTATCAACTTTTACCACTACTGAATTTTCACCTTGTTTAATCAACCCGGTAACTTCAAAATTGAAAGGTGTAAAGCCCCCGGAATGCCTGCCGATCTCCTTCCCATTAAAAAAGACTATAGCTTCATAATTCACTGCACCAAAATACAGGAATTGACGGTTACCCTCAACAGGAGTGTATGTGAACCGTTTTCTGTACCATACTGTGCCTTCATAATAATATAATTCCGGCCTTTGAATATTCCAATCTCCGGGAACCGATAAAGTTTTATCAGTCTCAAAGTTGTACTCCTGCAAAGAGCTTTTATCAACCCAGTCCTTATCATTTCCGAATCCCTCCCGGACTGGTTTTCGACGGTAATCGTAATAACCTGTTTCATAGGGATCAACAATTGCTTTCCATTTCCCGTCAAGAGATGTGGTGTGCCGTCCTTCTATATTTATTATTTGCGGAAATAATTGGCCGGATGCAGGCAATAAGTTATTAATAAGAATAATAATCAGAACCAGTCTAGTAGAATAACTATATTTTATCATAAGTTTTAGTTAAAGTTGACTTTAAATTGGTTAATAATTTAAAAGTAAGAAATTATTAAATTTTACAATATTAAAAAACTACTTTTTAATTTGTGATTGTATTTTCCATATCAGGTTATTTGAGTTTCGTCTACTGTTTAACTTTTATTAAATAAAATATCACAATCCGAATTTATTCAAAGTGCTACTTTTGATTTTATAAAGACAATTAAACTTTTTTCTATATTTTATTAACTTTTTAATGTTTTATTTGAATGAAATAAACTAATTTGTTTATTTTTGTAATTAATTTATAATCAATTAATAAATAGCTATTTTTTAGATGGTTTTTTTAGGTCTTCTTCCATTTTATTTCTGTTTTTTCGATTATAACCCCATTTTTTTAAGGCTAAAATCAATTTTTTTATATTTTTTTAATTTTTATTAGCATTTTTTTGAGGGTGTATTTAAATATTTATATATTTGTAGCGACAAACAAATTTTCACAAACCTAAATTTTAACCAATATGAAAAATAAAAGAAAATTACTCGCAACCTTTTTAAGTATAGGCTTTCTTTTTACAGGTACGCTTGTAAACGGACAGACGGCATCTGCACCGGCTACTCCTGCTCCTGCAGCGACAGCACCGGCTCCTGAAGCTCCTTCCCCATGGAAAATAACAGCTAACCTTGTTACCAGTTATTATTGGAGAGGTACTTTATCATCGCCAACTCCAAACTTCCAGCCGACATTTTCCTACACAGCAGGACCATTGGAGATAGGTGTTTGGGGTTCTACAGACTTTATTGGCAAATACAAAGAGTTGGATTTATATGCAACTTTAAGTGCCGGACCACTCAAATTTACTGTTACAGATTATGATTTTTATTTCAATAGCCTGACCAATGGAAACATAATCCAGTATTTTAACTACAGTAGTAGTTCGAGTAATCCAAGCGGGCATATTTTTGAAGGCTCAGTTGCTTATTCAGGACCTGCCACCTTTCCAATAAGTATTACGGCAAATGTAATGTTTGCAGGGAACGACTATGTTTACAGTAAAACTGCAGCTGTTAATCCTGCTACCGGTTTAACTCAGGATATCACAAAACAGGCATATTCAACTTATATAGAATTTGATTATACTTTTAAATATTTTTCACCCTTCCTGGGTATTACACCATCACAGGGATATTACGGTGACGGATACGGAGGTAAGGGAGGTTTCGGAGTATGTAACCTGGGTATCACTGCTTCAAAAAACCTGAAAATAACAGATGCATATTCATTGCCTTTATCAGCAACCCTAGGTTTTAACCCGCAACTTGAAAATGCCTATTGTGTTTTTGGAATAACATTTTAATCTAAAAAATTAATATTATGAAAAAAATTGAAACCATAATCAGAACATCAAAATTCGAAGAAGTTAAAGAAGCACTTCATTTGATTGACATTGACTTTTTCTCTTATACGGATGCTATTGGTGTTGGAAATGAGATTAAAAAGTCGGAAGAGATATACCGTGGTACTCATTTGGACACGGCTTACATTCCCCGGAGAGTTCTTACCATTGTCGTACGTGACCAGAACGTAAAAAAGACAGTGGATTGTATTCTTAATGCTGCTTATACAGGGGATGTTGGGGATGGAAGAATATTTGTTTCCCCGATCGAAGAAGCCTGGAAAATACGTACAAAGCAGAGCGGGGATGAAAGTCTCAAAGGAGAATACGAAAAATAATCATCTCTATCCCATACATTTTTAATTATAAAATCTAAAAATATATAAATATGAAAAAGATATATATGTTATTGTTATGCCTTGTAGTGACCATGTCAGTCACAACAGCATTCGGAGACACCAAAACAAGAAAACCCGATCCCAGTGGTACAGCAACAGGTAATGTAAGTGATGTTACTTCAGCTAAACCTAATGAACCAACATTGAAGGAACTGGCTGACCAGATTGGTCATAACAAAGTTGCCATAAATATAGTATGGACATTAATAACAGGATTTCTGGTATTCTTCATGCAGGCTGGTTTTGCTATGGTTGAAACAGGTTTAACCAGGGCGAAAAATGCTGCTAATACCATGGCTTTGAACTTAATGGTTTACGGACTCGGTGTATTTGGTTTCTGGCTTTGCGGTTTTGCCTTTATGTTTGGGGGGGTCGGAAGTTTAGGAACTCTGGGAGGGTTCGATGGCTTGAACGGTGAATTCACGGTAAATCTTTTCGGACATGCATTCGGACTGCTGGGGACCAAAGGATTTTTACTTTCCGGGGTATATGATGTAGGTGTGTTTACGTTGTTCCTGTTCCAGGTTGTGTTTATGGACACAGCTGCAACAATACCAACAGGAGCCATGTCAGAAAGATGGAAATTCATATCCTTTACAATTTATGGAGTTTTAGTAGGAGCTGTTATTTACCCGTTATTTGGTAACTGGGTATGGGGAGGCGGATGGTTATCACAATTAGGTACCAACTTCCATTTAGGTCATGGTCATGTCGACTTTGCCGGTTCATCTGTGGTGCACATGACCGGAGGTGTAATTGCCCTGGTAGGAGCATGGATACTCGGACCCAGAATTGGTAAATACAATAAAAACGGAAAACCAAATGCTATACCCGGACACAATATCCCAATGGCAGTTGTTGGAGCAATTATACTTGCTTTCGGATGGTTCGGGTTTAACCCGGGTTCAACATTGGCAGGAGGTGATTTAAGAATATCGGTGGTTGCCGTTAACACACTGATTGCCTCTATTATGGGTGCAATAGCTGCAACACTGTGGATGTGGATCTTCAGGAGCAAAAAACCTGACCCTACAATGATGATAAATGGTTTGCTTGCAGGTCTTGTGGCAATTACAGCACCCTGTGCTTTTGTTAATGTACAATGTGCAGGTCTCATTGGACTGATTTCCGGATTATTAGCTGTTGAAGGAGCCTTCTTCGTAGAAAGAGTTTTAAGAGTAGACGACCCGGTAGGAGCAGTTGCAGTTCATGGAATAAATGGTGCATGGGGATGTTTGGGTTTAGGTTTATTTGCTGACGGTACCTATGGAGATGGATGGAATGGAGTTACAGGTACTGTAAAAGGATTATTCTTTGGCGATGCCTCACAATTTGTAGCTGAATTCATTGGTATAACAGTAAACTTCGTGGTTATTGGAGCTATAAGTTATATAATATTCAAAATTATAGGTGGATTAGTTGGTAACAGAGTATCTGCAAAAACCGAAATGGAAGGTCTTGATATTCCTGAAATGGGCGTAGAAGGTTATGCCGGTATAAAGATGGATAAAGCTTCTGAAACTCCTCTTTCAAGATAAATATTATTTTGTAAATTAGGCTGAATCAGAATTTGTTCTTTTAAATAAGAACTTAAGTAAATAAGGTAACAGTGACAATTTTAAGGATTGTTTAACTGTTACCTTATTGTTTTGTACTTTTGCAATTTTTTAAGGTAATTCTAAAATTAAATTCTTGTTAAGATTATACCGCTATGGCAACCTCAAGGGAAATAATCCCTTTTTATTTTAAACTTAAAGATATATTTATTGGCAAGGCCAAGACCTTACAGGACAAATCCATATTTCACAGACTTTCGCTGGTAGCTTTCTTCGCATGGATAGGTCTTGGAGCAGATGGCATTTCCTCATCCTGTTACGGTCCTGAGGAAGGTTTCAGAAACCTGCAGGGACATCCTTTACTTGCAATTTTTGTTGGCATAGGTACAGTATTTACTATTTTTATTATAAGTTCAAGTTATACCCAGATTATTAAATTATTTCCTCATGGAGGAGGTGGATATTTAGTCGGGAGCAAACTTTTATCCCCAACAGTTGGAATGATATCCGGCTGTGCATTGATAATTGATTATGTCCTTACTATAACAATATCCGTATCCAGCGGCACTGATGCACTATTCAGCTTCTTTCCTGAAACGTACCAGGTGTATAAACTTGGTTTTGCAATTCTTGGGGTTTGCTTACTTATTTTGCTAAACCTTAGAGGTGTTAAAGAATCCGTTTTATCACTAACCCCTATATTTGTTGTTTTTATTTTAATGCATGTATTTCTAATCGTATATGCAATAATTTCTAATGCAGGTAATTTTCAGGTTGTTAGACACGAAACTTCCGGACAGCTCCATTCACTTATAAGCCAGGTTGGATTACCTGGAGTAATTTTCATAATTCTGAAGGCTTATAGTATGGGGGCAGGCACATTTACAGGTATAGAAGCTGTTAGTAATGGAATACCTATTCTAAGGGAACCCAGGGTGGCTACAGCAAGGAAAACAATGACCTTAATGGCTGTGTCCCTATCATTTTTAGTATTAGGTTTAATGATAGCTTATTCCCTTTATAATGTACAAATAAGTTCCACAAAAACACTGAATGCGGTTTTATTTGATAGTCTGACCGCTAATTGGAATCCATTCTGGTCAAAAAGTATAATTCTTATTGCTCTTTTATCCGAAGCTGCCTTACTTTTTGTCGCAGCTCAAACAGGTTTTATAGATGGGCCCAGAATCATGGCCAATATGGCAATAGACAAGTGGTTCCCGAAAAAGTTTGCATCATTGAGTGACAGGTTAATAACAATGAACGGGGTTTTGCTAATGGGTATTGCATCTGTTATTATAATGATGATTTCAAAAGGATCGGTTGACTTTTTGGTTGTACTTTACAGTATAAATGTATTCATTACATTTTCAATATCACAGTTGGGAATGGTCAAGCATTGGTGGCTTGACAGAGATAAATTAGGTCATTGGAGGAGAAAATTAATAATTAATGGAATAGGATTTATTCTTACATCATTTATTTTAATTTCAGTAACCATTATTAAATTCAGTGAAGGAGGATGGATAACTTTAGTAATTACAGGCTTACTCATTTTATTGGCTATAAGAATCAAGAGACATTATTACACTACTACCAAACGTCTGCAAAAACTAAGGTTAAGTGCAATTTCCGAATTAAATTCAGCCTTGCATTTATTTCCCTATTATAATGAAAACCCTGAACCTGTTAAATTTAATCCCGAAGCAAAGACGGCAATAATACTTGTAAAAGGTTTTGGAGGAACCGGACTACATACTTTCCTCAGGATTAATGAAAGTTTCAGGGGAATTTATAAAAATTATATTTTTATACGGGTAGGTATAATAAATTCAAAAATATACAGAGGTGCTGAAGAGCTGGATAATTTTAAATCTTCAGTAAAGGAAGACGGAAAAAGATATGTGAAAATTGCCAATCAATTTGGATTTTATGGTAAAAGTATATGGACTATAGGTACTGATCCGGTTGATGAAGTATACAGGATAGTTAAAAATTTGATTCCAAAACTTCCAAATCCAACATTTTTTGGAGGCCAACTTGTTTTTTCCAAGACATTTTACTTGTCACACTTACTTCATAACCATACTATTTTTTCAATACAAAAACGTTTTTTTAAATTTGGTATTCCAATCGTAATTTTCCCTATTAAAATAGAATTATAGCAAAATACAATAAAAATCAGTCTTTTTTAACAAAAGCCCTTAAATTTTAAAGTTTCATTAAATATAAATTACTTTTATCTTGAATATTTTGATAAAATAAATATTTTTGTTGAAAATTTTAAAAAAATTATAGGGCATGAAAAAAATTGAAGCTATCATTCGTAAAAAAAAGTTCGAAGAGGTACGAAAAGCCTTACACGAAGCAGATATAGACTTTTTGTCCTGGTGGGACGTTAAAGGTCAGGGAACTGCAAAACAAGGTCTTATTTTCAGAGGTGTTGCTTATGATGTAAACACTATTGACCGTGTTTATATTTCCTTTGTAGTTCGTGACGTAAACCTGGATAAATCCATAAAAGCCATACTCAAATCGGCTTATACAGGAGAAAGTGGTGACGGAAGAATCTTTATTGAATCTGTGGAGCAATCAATCCGTATCCGCACCGGAGACAGCGGCGACGATTCTTTATACGACAAAGATTAATTCATTTACGAATGTACTAACGAAAGGAACACCACATGAGAAAGAAACTTATCAGATTTTTAGGAATTACTTTTTTAATTGCTTTTTTACCGGTATTAACATTTGCACAGGGTATTTCATCAACCGGAACAGTAATAACAGCGCCTGTTATGAATAATGGTGATACCGCATGGATGATAGTAGCTACTGCTTTGGTATTGTTGATGACAATACCCGGATTGGCGCTTTTTTACGGAGGACTTGTAAGAAGAAAGAATGTACTTAGCGTGTTAATGCAATGTTTTATTATAACCGCCGTAGTAAGCCTGGAATGGGTTATGTTCGGCTACAGCAATGCATTCGGATCATCACATGGTGCTTTAGCTCCGTATATAGGAGGGTTTGACTGGGCTTTTCTCCATGGAATCAATATTAATGATCTTAGTCCATATTTTATTTCACATTCTCAGGCAACAGGAAAAATTATTAATGGTTCCCCTGAAATGATCGGAACAATTCCTCATATTGTTTTTATTCTTTTCCAGTGTATGTTTGCTGTAATTACACCGGCGCTTATAGTCGGTGCCTTTGCCGAACGTATTAAATTCCGCGGGTTTTTGTTCTTTACAATACTGTGGGCTATATTAGTTTATAATCCTATTGCCCATTGGGTTTGGTCTGCGGATGGCTGGCTGGCTAAACTTGGAGCTCTGGACTTTGCAGGTGGTACCGTAGTACATATCAATGCAGGTATAGCTGCTTTGGTAACAGCGTTAATGATTGGCAAACGTAAATATTATGTCAAAATCCCGACACAACCACATAATGTGCCATTTGTAGTAATAGGAGCTGCCCTGCTGTGGGTAGGATGGTTCGGTTTCAATGCGGGTAGTGGTTTGGCGGCTGACGGTTTGGCAGGCAGCGCCTTCCTGGTTACTCATGTAGCAACGGCTGCAGCTGCACTTTCATGGATACTGCTTGACTGGTTTATAAATAAAAAACCTACCATTATTGGTGCCTGTACTGGTGCTGTGGCCGGTTTGGTAGCAATAACTCCTGCATCCGGCTTTGTGGATATTACCGGGGCTATATTCATTGGCCTTCTGGTTTCAGTTTTTTGTTTTATTATGGTTGGTATTGTTAAGCCTAAACTTGGTTATGACGACTCTCTGGATGCATTTGGAGTGCATGGTATTGGTGGTATTTGGGGTGCTCTTGCAACAGGTTTATTTGCAACAGCTGCAGTACAGGCTAGTTGCAAGGGAGTATTTTATGGAAACCCCGCTCAGTTTATGATTCAGTTAAAAGCTGTATTGTCAACTATTATTTATACAGGAATAGTTACAGCTGTAATTTTTTGGGTAGTGGATAAAATTTTCGGAATAAGGGCCAGCGATGAAGAAGAATCAGTTGGTTTGGATTTGACTCAACATGAAGAAATAGCATACACCGAAGAAGAATAATCTGTTGTACTGTTTTAAAAGCATTTATTAAATAAAAAATACATACTTTTGTAAAAAATTTAATTGAAAATTTTTTACAAAAGTATGAAGAAACTTGAAGCTATTATACGAAAGTCAAAATTTGAAGAAGTAAAAAAAGCACTTCATGAATCAGATATTGATTTTTTTACCTATTGGGATGTAACAGGGGTAGGAAAAGAAATTGAAGGACATATTTACAGAGGTGCTATTTATGAAGCGAACCGTTTGCAAAGGAGAATGTTATCGATAGTTGTCCGTGACCATAATTTACAAAAAACTGTTGATGCTATTATGAAAGCGGCAAGGACAGGAGATATTGGTGATGGCAAAATATTTATATCTGATGTAGAAGAGGTTATACGCATAAGAACTGGTCAAACAGGACCTGATGCTTTATTTATTACTGAAGAAGAAAAAGAACTGAACAACTAGTTTAAACTGTTGGGAAAATAACCATATGAATATTGTTTATTTGTAATAAATAAACAAAAAGGGCGACTCAAAATCCGGGAGCCCTTTTTTAATTAATAATCTACCATTATGATATTTAATTAAGTTTGTTAAACAAAATATAATAATTTGTGTTTGAACTAATCGAACCATAATATTTACAATGATAAAAAAATTACTAGTTGCTAACCGCGGAGAAATTGCCGTCCGGATTATGCGATCATGCCGTGAAATGGGCATACGTACTGTTGCAGTTTATTCTGAGGCCGACAGAACATCCATGCATGTAAGGTATGCCGATGAAGCATATTATATAGGCCCGTCTCCCTCAGCTGAAAGCTACCTTAAAATTGACAATATTATCAATGCTGCCAAAAAATCAAATTCAGATGCCATACATCCTGGTTATGGATTTTTATCTGAAAATGCTGAATTTGCAAAAATATGCGGAAAAGAAGGTATAATATTTATTGGACCATCCCCCCATGCTATTTTAACTATGGGTGATAAGATTTCCGCGCGAAAAACTATGATAGAAGCTGGTGTGCCGGTGGTTCCGGGTACCCAGAACAAAATTATAACAACTGAAGATGCAAAAAAGGTAATAGATAAGATAGGTTTGCCTTTGATCGTAAAAGCCTCGGCTGGTGGTGGCGGTAAAGGGATGCGGCTTGTTGAACACGAAGATGATCTGATGAATGCTGTAAACACTGCCCGATCTGAAGCAAAGACTGCTTTTGGTGATGATTCGGTGTATATAGAAAAATATATTACAGAGCCACATCATATTGAATTTCAGATACTGGGCGATAAATTTGGCAATATAATCCATTTATGTGAAAGAGAATGTTCTGTGCAAAGACGTCACCAAAAGGTAATAGAAGAAACCCCTTCTCCTATAATTACACCCGAACTGAGGGAAGAAATGGGAAAAATTGCAGTTAAGGCCGCTAAGTCGGTAAATTATGAAGGTACAGGTACTATCGAGTTTCTTGTGGATAAGAATCTTAAGTTTTATTTCCTTGAAATGAACACTCGTCTGCAGGTTGAGCATCCTATTACTGAACGTGTTGTAGGAATTGATCTTGTCAAGGAACAAATTAGGGTGGCAAACGGAGAACCTCTTCAATATAAGCAGGAAGATATAATACAACTGGGACATGCAATTGAATGCAGGATTTATGCTGAAGATCCTGAAAATAATTTTATGCCTTCTCCCGGTCTTATAAGACACATCTCTGAACCGAGAGGATTGGGGATAAGAACCGATGGTTATGTTTATTCTGGATATGAAATACCTATTTACTATGACCCCATGATATCAAAATTGATAGTATGGGCCAGAACCAGGTCAGGTGCAATAGAAAGGATGAAAAGAGCTTTATATGAATACAAAATCTCGGGTGTGAAAACTTCTATAAAATACCTTGAAAATATAATGAAACATCCTGTCTTTGAACAGGGTAACTATGACACACATTTTATTGAAAAATACTCATCTGATCTTACACTTAAGGTAGAACCATGTGACTTCGACTGTGAAGATATGGCTGTAATAACGACATTTATTGATTATACTGAAAAACTCAGGAAACTTTCAGTTTCTGTACCTCAAACACAGCAAACTTCTGCATGGAAAAGAGTAAGAAATAACTGGCAATAATTAATTGAATATGGAGTTAGATATACGAATTGGAAAAAGACTAACAAAAGTTAAACTTTTAAGCAGAAAAGATAACCAGATTAAAATATCGGTTGACGATAAAATTTATGAACTTGATATAAGTAAAGTTGAGGAAAGTGAATATTCGTTATTATATAACGGACAGTCTCATAATATAGAAGTGATTGAAGGTGAAGATTTTAAGCAATATATTGCAAATACTTATTTCAAATCATTTGACATAGAAATTGTTGATGCAGAAACAAGATACAGGGAAAACAGAAACAAAGGCCTGGCCGATCAGGAACAAAACACTATTTCAACTCCTATGCCAGGAAAGATTGTAAGAATTCCTGTTAAAGTAAATGATAAGGTTAAGGCAGGACAAACAATTATAGTTGTTTCAGCAATGAAAATGGAAAGTGAATATAAGGCGAGCCATGATGCCACTATCAAAAAAATTCTGGTCAAACCAGGAGATACAGTAAAGAGCCATCAGCCTTTGGTACTACTGGGCGAATAATCAATTATCCCTGATACCTTTAAAATCAATATATTATCAGGTGTAATCGACAATACCTTATAAATAAATATAATTAATTGTCAATAATCAATAATCAATTAATATGCATACCCTGGAAGAACAATACAAAAAATTAAATGATAAAATAAAAGCTGCTGAATTAGGCGGAGGCTCTGATAAAATTGATAAACAACATAAGGAAGGTAAGAAAACCGCAAGGGAACGAATCAATGATTTATTCGACCCCGGTACTTTTATTGAATTGGATAAGCTGGTAGTGCACAGGACCACAGATTTTGATATGAATCAAAAATTAATTCCCGGAGATGGTATAGTATCAGGCTATGGTAAAATTGACGGACGTCTGGCCTTTGTTTTTGCGCAGGATTTCACCGTATTTGGTGGAACCATGAGCAGGGCCAATGCAGATAAGGTGGTTAAAATAATGCAGATGGCAATGAAAGTGGGAGCTCCGGTTATAGGCCTCAACGATTCAGGTGGTGCCCGTATTCAGGAAGGAGTGCAGAGCCTGGCCGGCTATGCCGATATTTTTCAGTTAAATGTAATCGCCTCAGGAGTTATCCCTCAAATTTCAGCAATTTTAGGACCCTGTGCAGGTGGGGCAGTTTATTCCCCGGCATTAACTGACTTTATACTTATGGTGAAGGAAAAAAGTTATATGTTCGTTACAGGTCCGGATGTGATTAAAACAGTTACTCACGAAGAAGTTACAAAAGAAGAGCTTGGGGGGGCCATGACACATAATTCCACAAGCGGAGTAGCCCAGCTCATGGCCGATGATGATGAGCAGGCTATGGTAATGGTGCGTGAGCTTTTTAGTTTTTTACCATCCAACAATCTTGAAGACCCGCCTTTCAAACCAACCACAGACCAGATTGACCGTGAAGACGATAAGCTAAGCACACTTGTACCTTTGGATCCAAATAAGCCTTACGACATGAAAGAGCTTATCATCTCCGTAATAGATAACAGTAATTTTTTCGAGATACAGCCTTTTTTTGCTCAAAATATAATCATTGGTTTCGCAAGGTTAGGTGGTAAACCTATAGGTATAGTTGCCAACCAGCCTTCCATGCTGGCTGGAGTACTTGATATCAATGCTTCTCTCAAAGCTGCCAGATTTGTCCGGTTTTGTGATTCTTTCAATATTCCAATAATTACATTCGTTGATGTACCTGGTTTTCTACCGGGAACAACACAGGAACTGGGAGGAATAATTAAACACGGAGCCAAATTACTCTATGCATATACTGAAGCCACTGTGCCAAAAATAACAGTAATAACCAGAAAGGCTTATGGAGGAGCATACGATGTTATGTCGAGCAAGCATATTGGTGCCGATATTAATTATGCCTACCCTACAGCAGAAATAGCAGTGATGGGTCCAGAAGGTGCAGTCAACATCCTCTACCGTGGGAAGATAAACACAGAAAAAGAACGTTTACAAAAGGTAAATGAATACGCTGAATTATTTGCAAATCCTTACAAAGCTGCTGAGCTTGGTTATATAGATGAAATTATTGATCCAAAACAAACGCGACTAAAACTCTATCAGGCATTGGAACTTACTCAAAATAAAAGAGTTACTTATCCTCCAAAAAAACATGGAAATATGCCTCTTTAATGACAATTGACTGATTACGAATTACGGATGACTAATAACTGATATTCCATTGAAATATATCGACTTTTGTTGATATGTTTATTTGTTTATTTATTGTGGTATATATAAGTTTATAAATTAATTGAATTTATTAAACTTAAAACCAAAGATGAGTCCGGATAAGATAATCGAATTCGATAAAGTGAATATTTATCAAAATGAAAATTTAATATTAAAGGATGTTTCGTTTTCATTAAACAAGGGTGAGTTTGCTTATCTGATAGGAAAAGTAGGCAGTGGTAAGTCGAGCCTTATAAAAACTATAAATGCCGAAATACCTCTTTATAAAGGTACAGCTATAGTGGCTGGTTTTAGTCTTCGAAAAATAAAAAGGAACCAGATACCCTACCTCCGAAGAAAGATGGGCATTGTGTTTCAGGATTTTCAGTTACTCACGGACAGGAATGTTCACGATAATTTATTATTCGTCCTGAAAGCAACAGGTTGGAAGATACAAAGTAATATAGAAAAACGTATAGAAGAAGTACTTGAAAAAACTGAACTGGGAAGTAAATCACATAAAAAAATAAATGAACTTTCAGGAGGAGAACAACAAAGGCTTGCCATTGCGAGGGCACTGCTAAACGATCCTGAAATTATCCTTGCCGACGAGCCTACAGGTAACCTGGACCCTGATGCATCTTCCGAGATTATGAATATATTAATGGAATTAAAAATACAGAACCGTGCAGTTATGATGGCCACACACAACCACGGGCTGATTAAAAAATTCCCTGGACGTACTTTCAAATGCGAAAAAAACGAACTTACAGAACTGGATTCCGGTGAAGAAATAGATTTTGCAAGCTTAATGGAGTAGCCGGTTATGTTTTGAAGAAGTTAAATAATACTTCAAATATTAATATTAATGAAGCTGTGGTAAATATAATTTTTATTCCTCCAAAGTACTTAAATCACCTTCAGGCAGTCCCAGAATCCTTGCTTTTAAAACACGGCGCATAATTTTACCGCTGCGGGTTTTTGGCAAGGAATCCACTATTCTGACTTCTTCGGGCCGTGCAATAGATCCCATATGTTCGGCTACATGGTTTACCAGTTCAGCTTCAAGGTCTTTGGAAGCTTTAAATCCACTTTTTAAAATAGCAAAAATATGAATTGCATTGCCCTTAAGAGTATGAGGTATTGCTATCGCTGCCGATTCTGCAATTGCAGGATGACTTATCATTACACTTTCTATTTCTGCCGTTCCTAATCTGTACCCACTTACCTTGATTACATCATCAACACGTCCTATAATCCAGTAATATCCATCTTCATCTTTTTTTGCAGAGTCTCCAGTAAAATACCAACCCTGTTTTTCAAATTTTTTCCAATATGTATCCCTGAATCTGTCAGGATCGTTGTAAACTCCTGCAGTCATGCCAGGCCATGGTGATTTGATTACCAGACTTCCCTCCTCACCTGCCTTCACTTCTATACCTTCATCATTTACAACTGAAACTTCATTTCCAAAAAAAGGTTTAGTACCTGAACCGGGTTTTAATGGTGTAATTGGAAGAGGGCAAATCATGAAACCGCCTGTCTCTGTTTGCCACCATGTGTCCATAATTGGACAGCGTTCCTGTCCTATAAATTTATAATACCACTTCCAGGCTTCAGGATTAATAGGCTCACCAACGGAACCTAGTAATCGCAGACTGCTTAAATCGTTTCTTTTTGGCCATGATTCTCCAAACCGCATTAATCCGCGAATAGCTGTCGGAGAAGTATATAAAATATTAATTCCATATTTATCTATCATTTTCCACCAGCGGTCGGGGTACGGATGGTTTGGTGCTCCTTCGTACAACATAATAGTTGCACCGTTTATCAGAGGTCCGTATACAATATAACTATGTCCAGTGATCCAGCCCGGATCAGCTGCACACCAGTACCTGTCTTCCGGTTTAAGGTCAAAAACCATACTGTGTGTTGCAGAAGTATAAACGCTGTATCCTCCGTGAGTATGTATCAATGCTTTTGGCTTTCCGGTTGATCCTGAAGTATATAATAAAAATAACATATCATTTGCATCCATCTGCTCCGTTTCACATTTATACCCTGCTATTGGAAGGGCTTTCAGATCGTGATACCAATAATCACGATCGTTTTCCATGTATACCTCCTGTCCCGTCCGTTTTATTGTTATACAAATCTCCATTGTCGGAGACAGTTCCATAGCTTTATTAACCACGCTTTTTAATTCTATTATTTTACCTCTGCGGTAACCACCATCAGCAGTTATCACCACCCTGCTGTTGGCGTCATTTATTCTGTCGGCCAGAGCTTCATGGCTGAAACCACCATAAACAACACTGTGAGCAGCCCCGATTTTTGCACATGCCAGCATGGCAAACAACTGTTCCGGAATCTGAGGCATATAAATTGTTACAACATCCCCCTTTTTTACTCCCATGCTTTTAAGAACATTTGCAAACTGACATACCTCACGATTAAGTGCATGGTAAGAATAAGTCCTCAAATCACCGGGTTCACCTTCCCAAATAAGAGCAAGTTTATTTCTGATGGCTGTTTGTTGATGACGATCAATGGCATTATATATAATATTTGTTTTTGCACCAGTAAACCATTTGTAGAATGGCGGGTTAGATGCGTCCAGAACTTTATCCCATTTTTTATACCAATGAAGCTTTTCTGCCTGTTCGGCCCAAAAATCTTCCCTGTGTTCTATGGAATACTTATAAAGCTTTTCATACTCCTTTACATTTGCCTGTTCAATAACATCTTTGGATGGATGATAAAATTGCTGACCCGATGACTCACTCATGCCATTTAATATTAAAAGGTTAATTTAAAAAATTCATTTTAAAACACTCTTTTAAACAATTTTATAAAAGTTATGTTTAACCTTTATTTAAGGATTTAAATATTCAAAATATCCATATTATTAACATTAGTATTGGATAGTAATAAAACATTTATTATGTTTGTAAAGTTTCACTAATAATATATGACTAACCGTAGACAAAATAAGTACAATTTTCAACATACCACCGAAAACTTTTTTGGATTTTGGTTTTATTTCTTTTTTTATAGTCTGAAAAACTTTCGGGATTAAAAACGTATTAATTACAAATATTAACAAAAAGTCCCGCAAGAAATTCCGGGACTTTTTTTTTACTATACTATGAACAAGGAATTTAATATTGATACAAAAGTGAAAAAAATAGCCATACAGGGCGGAGCGGGAGCTTTTCATGAAATTGCTGCCTTACAATATTTTGGTAATGAAAATATTGAAATAGTTCCCACACTTACTTTCAGAGACTTATTCAAATCGTTAAAACATCAGCATGCTGATTATGGAATAATGGCGATAGAAAATATGGTGGCTGGAAGTATTTTGCCTAATTATCAGCTTCTCAGTGAGTCTAATATGAAAATTATAGGTGAAATATACCTGAGGATTATACAAAATCTTGTTGCTTTACCAGGTCAAACCATAGAACAGATAACTGAAGTATACTCTCATCCTATGGCTATACTGCAATGTCAGATATTTTTTGAGGACTACCCGCATATTCGTCTTATCGAAAGTTTTGATACTGCATTAAGTGCTAAGGAAATAGCCGACAATAATCAATATGGTATTGGTGCCATATCCAGCAGTGAAGCTGCTGTCAAATACGGATTGGAAATCTTAAAATCCAGCATTGAAACTAACAAGATGAATTACACACGTTTTTTAATTTTAGCTGACAGGGAAGAAGAAATAGAGTTTGAAGAGCCGGTAAACAAATCTTCCCTTCATTTTGCACTTTCGCATGAGATAGGAAGTCTTGCAAAAATACTGTCCATTTTCTCTTATTTCAATATAAATCTCACCAAGATACAGTCGTTACCAATTTTAGGGAAAGAATGGGAATACTTTTTTTATGTAGATGTGGAATTCTCAGATTATAATTTATATAAGCACGCTCTCGATTCCGTAAAACCTTTCACAAGTTTGATGGGAGTGCTGGGAGAGTATCATAAAGGAAAATCTGTAATGTAATTTCAAATGTGCATATGAGCAGCATCGATACAAAATAACTGATTACTAAGGACTAACGATATAAAAACAAAACCATGAAAATAAAACTGAACATCGAACCAATTACATTAAATGGAGTAAGCCAAAACAGGCCTCTGATTATGGCTGGTCCATGCAGTGCTGAATCAGAAGAGCAGGTTCTTACTACTGCCGGTCAGCTTGCGCGGCATGGGATAAAAATATACAGGGCCGGGATATGGAAACCCCGTACACGTCCTAATGCTTTTGAAGGAGTAGGATCAATAGGTTTACCCTGGTTAAAAAAGGTGAAGGAACAGTATGGGATGTATACAGCAACTGAGGTGGCTAATGTTAAACATGTTTATGAAGCCCTAAAATTCGGAGTAGATATTCTCTGGATTGGCGCACGTACAACTGCCAATCCTTTTGCTGTGCAGGAAATTGCCGATACATTGAAAGGTATGGATATTCCGGTACTTGTTAAAAACCCTGTAAATCCGGATATTGAATTATGGATCGGAGCACTTGAAAGGCTTAATGAAGCCGGGATAAAAAAACTTGCCGCCATCCACAGAGGATTTTCAACTTATGATAAAAGCATGTACAGGAACGACCCCCATTGGCAGATACCCATTGAATTGCGCCGCAGGATACCTGATATTCAGATAATAACTGATCCCAGCCACATAGGAGGAAAACGTGAGTTACTTTTCGATATATCGCAACGCGCTATGGATTTAAATTTTGACGGGTTGATTATAGAATCACATTGTAATCCCGATCAGGCCTGGAGTGATGCCGCACAACAGATTACACCTGACACTCTTAAATGCTTAATAGACAAGCTTATACTTCGACACTCCGATCCTGACAAACGTGAATCATCCACACTTGAGGAACTGCGATTACAAATAGATAAATATGACGATGAAATAATATCTATTTTTGAAAAACGTATGAAAATAGCTGACCAGATTGGTTTATTTAAAAAACAAAACAATATTACAATCCTTCAGGCAACACGATGGGATTCAATACTTAATAAACGTACCATACAGGGAAAGAAAATGGGTTTAAGCGAAGAATTTATAAATACTGTTTTTACAGCTATACATGAAGAATCTATAGATCATCAGACTAAAGTCATGAATATTGAAGCAGAAAAACTTATGTGATATGCAACACATAAATATTAAAACAAATTCTGGTGAATCAAACATTTACCTTGGGGAGACAATTAAAAATCTCAGAAAGTACCTTCCCTCTGGTAAAAAAGTAGTTATTATTACCGATGAAAATATTATTAAGCACTACCATTCGCATTTGGAGGGCTATCCGGTAATCAAAATCGGCTTAGGGGAGAACAATAAGACACTTCAGACGGTTGAAAAAATATTTCTGGAACTGGTAAACCTGGAAGTAGACCGTACAGGTTTTATAATTGGAATTGGTGGCGGAATTGTTTGTGATGTTGCAGGTTTTGCTGCATCTGTATACATGCGGGGAATTCCGTTCGGATTTGTTTCAACCACCTTGTTATCCCAGGTAGATGCTAGCATTGGAGGTAAAAACGGGGTTAACCTGAGTGGTTATAAAAATATGATAGGAGTTTTTTCTCAGCCGGAGTTTGTAATATGTGATATAACTATGTTAAAAACTCTCGATGTTAAGGAATATTTATCAGGTTTTGCTGAAATTATAAAAGCCGCAGCAATAAGAAGCAAGGACTTATTTGAATATTTGAGGAAAAACTGTACAGAGGCTCTGAGTTGTAATACCGGAATACTGGAGCATATGATTTACGAATCGGTAAATATCAAGGCTAAAGTTGTTGAAAATGATGAAAAGGAATCCGGGGAAAGAAGAATACTAAACTTTGGACATACCTTTGCCCATTCTATTGAAAAAAATTTTGGAATACTTCATGGAGAAGCCGTTTCAATAGGAATGGTGCTTGCAGCAAAAACATCAGTTAAGCTGGGCTTAATAAAACAGGAAACGGCTGAAGAAATTAAGGAGGTTTTGACCAATTATAAATTACCTGTAAGCCTTGACTTTAATAAGAATGATGTTTTCAATGCATTATTAAAAGACAAAAAACGTGAAGGTGAATTTATAAACCTTGTCTTGTTAAAAGATATAGGTAATGCAATTATTCAAAAGGTGTCTGTAAATGATATGGAGGAAATTGTAAATGATTTGTGTTAGTTTGGCAGGATTAACTTTTCAGGAATGTCTTATGGCATTAAATAATTATGATTTTGCTGAATTGAGGATCGACCTGCTGAATATACCAGAAGATAAAATTAAAGAACTTTTCTCCACAAATAAAAAAACTATCGCCACCTTCCGTAGTTTAAACATGGATCAAAGCAGCTATAAAGCGCATATCCTAAAGATGGCTGTACTCGCCGGGGCAAATTATATTGACCTCGAATATGAGCTGCCAACTCCAATAAGGGAAGAATTGACAAATTTTGCCCATCAAAATAATACACAGGTTATTATTTCTTACCATAATTTTGAGTGTACACCGGCTTCCGAAGAATTACATTTTATCATAAACCAGTCAAAAGAATGGAGGGCAGACCTCGTTAAAATAACCACAACCGCAAAAAAAATAAAAGACTGTTCATTAATTTTGGGATTGTATGCTTTAAATAACAATATTATAGCTTTCTGCATGGGACAACTGGGAAAAATTACAAGAATTGCAGCTCCTATGCTTGGTGCCCCGTTTACCTATGCCTCTTATAATGAACAATTATCCACAGCTCCAGGGCAGTTGACAGTAGAAGAGCTGGCAGGGATATATAGTATTATAAATGGATGATTACGGATGAAATGGGCTGATTTGAAGATTTGAAGAATTTAAAAAGTGCAAATAAGTGATAACAAATGACTAATTGAGAATAGATAATTTCAAAATGATTTAAGCAATGAAATTCAATATAAAATAGAAATATTAAATTACAGGTATGAACAGCTTTGGCAGAATCTTCAGAATCAGTATATATGGTGAATCACACGGTGCTTCAGTTGGCATAGTTGTTGACGGTTGTCCTGCAGGCATTTCATTAAAACGTGAAGATTTTGAGTCTGACCTGTCACGAAGGAAGAGCGGGGCAAAAGGTACCACAACGAGGATTGAAGGTGATCATCCTATTTTGTTAAGCGGGGTATTTAACGATTATACCACAGGATCTCCAATAAATATAATGTTTGAAAATACAAATACACGTTCGGGCGATTATTCAGAATTCAGGGATGTACCACGACCAGGACATGCTGATTTTACAGCAGCAAAAAAGTACAAAGGATTTGAGGATTACCGCGGTGGCGGACATTTTTCTGCCAGGTTAACCTTAGGACTTGTGGCTGCAGGTGTTATTGCCAAAAAGATTCTAACACCTGTCGCTATTTCAGCTTCATTAGTTGAAGCAGGAGGAATATCTGATATAGAAAAGGCAATAGAAGATGCTATCAGGGAAAACGATACTATTGGTGGAATAATAGAATGCCGTGCCACTAATATACCTGTAGGCTTGGGAGAACCTTATTTCGACTCTGTTGAATCAATGTTGAGCCATGTAATATTTGCAATTCCTGCTACCCGAGGGATAGAATTCGGAACAGGGTTTGCCGCTTCCAGGATGAGAGGCAGTGAACATAATGACAGCTTTGCGGATAAATCAGGGAAAACTTTTACCAATCATGCCGGCGGAATCAACGGCGGCATAACCAATGGAAATGACATAATTTTCAGGGTTGCAATAAAACCTACATCATCTACGCCCAAAACCCAGCAGACCATGAACTTTAAGACAGGTGAAATTACTGATTTTACAGTCAAAGGCCGCCATGATACTTGTGTAGCATTGCGTGCACCGGTTATAGTAGAGGCTGCCACAGCCATTGTTCTGGCAGATCTTTTTTTATTATATAAACCCGGACAATAATTTTGAATAAAAATGATTGTACAAAGAAAATCTGTATTTACTTATTCAGATAATTTCTCATACTTTTCATTAATGGTTTCTTTAAGTACTGATAGATCATTTTTTGCGACCAGGGTTTCTTTAACAGGATCAGTATAATCTTCAATATCAGATTGAAAACAATGTGTTTTTACCTTAAATTATTAATCTATATATATTTGCAAATTAACAATTAAATAATATGAAAATTCTAGTATTAGGTGCCGGTAATATGGGTGCTTTTTTTGTTGATGCTTTATGTCTGAACCATGAAGTAGCTGTGTTTGATACCGATTTGGAGAAAATGAAATATTTATTCCGAGTGCACAGGATGGAAAATTTTGCACAGGTAAAGGAATTTACCCCGGATTTATTTATAAATGCAGTTAGTCTTTAGCATACTATGTCTGCTTTTGAATCAGTAATGCAATATATTCCTGAAACTTGTATAATTTCAGACATTACTTCAGTAAAAAACGGCATACCAACATTTTATGAAACCCTTAAACACCCTTTTGTTTCTACTCACCCTATGTTTGGACCTACATTTGCAAATATCAAGGAATTATCAGGACAAAGTGCTATAATAATAAAGGAATCAGACCCTGCAGGAAAAAAATTTTTTAAGGAATTCTATACCAGGCTTAAATTAAATATTTACGAATACTCATTTGCAGAACATGACCAGACCATTGCTTATTCCTTGTCAATACCCTTTTCCTCTACTATGGTTTTTGCTGCATGTATGAAAAAACAGGAAGCTCCGGGTACAACTTTCAAAAAACATATGTCTATAGCTAAAGGCTTATTAACAGAAAATGACTATCTTCTTTCTGAAGTACTGCTGAACCCGTACACTTTGCCACAAATAGAAAAAATCAGCGATAAGCTGACCAGCCTTATCGAACTTATTAAAAATAAAAACACTGAGGGTCTCCATGAATTTTTTGCCGAATTGAGGCGAAATATATCCTGAATGCTGGTTTCTTTAATTATAACAATCGACAATACAAATAAAATCAATAATTAATTGTCAATAATCAATTAATTTCGGATAATCGGTATATCCTTTTGCTCCTCCTCCATACATTGTTGCCCTGTCAACCTGGTTTAGTGGTGCATTTAATTCAAAACGTCTGGGTAAGTCAGGGTTTGCCAAAAATAAAGTTCCGTAGGAAATAATTTTTGCAATGCCTTTTTCAAGTTCCTGTTCTCCGGTTACTGCACTATAGCCACCATTTCCAATTACAATATGTTTGGTTAATGAACCAAAAGTACCCAATACATCCTTCGGGTAATGTGGAAATTTATCCAGTGGATAAAGTGCATTCATAAAGTGAATATATGCCAGGGGCAGCTTATCCAGCTCTTTTATTAAATAAGTATAAAGCTCTGTGGGATTACCATCCAACATGCTATTGTATGGAATGCTTGGAGACAGTTTAATACCGGCCTTATTTTCACCCTGAACCTTTACTAATTCGGTCATTACTTCAAGTACAAACCGGCAACGGTTTTCAATACTTCCTCCAAATTCATCCGTTCTTTGGTTCGACGATTCTGCTAAAAACTGATTTGGCAGGTAGCCGAATGAACTATGCAATTCAACCCCGTCAAATCCGGCTTCTAAAGAATTTATAGCTGCCTGCTTATAATCAAGAATTACAGCTTTAATTTCTGATGAGGTTAATGCACGGGGTATTTCATAGTCCTTTAGCCCCTGTGAAGTAAAATGTTGCTGACTTGTAATAGGTATTGCTGAAGGTGCTACCGGAAGCTCCCCATTTTTATCAATGGAATGCGCTACTCTTCCCGTATGCCATAACTGGGCAAATATTATACCATTGGCTTTATGAACTGCATCAGTAACTTTTTTCCAGGCCAGTATCTGATCTCGGGTATATAATCCGGATGTATAGGGACTGCCAATGGCCTGCTCAGAGATGTTGACAGCTTCAGAAATCAACAAACCTGCACCTGCACGCTGGCTGTAATATAAAGAAGTTAAATCACCTACCAAGCCGTTCTTATCTGCACGGCTGCGGGTCATAGGAGCCATAGCCATTCTGTTTTTAAGCTCGTACATTCCCAATTTTATTTTCTCAAGTAATAGCATATTATTATTTATCCATATATTTAAACTTATTTTTTAAAATTACAGGACTTCAAATTGCCTGTATCCATATTAGTTATGTATAAAGTTTGATTATGAATGTTAAACGCTTTATTGTGAATATTTTTCACAATTCATTTTAGAATAGAAGTTCTTTTTAGTTTACCTTTAAGGTAATGTCCTGTATAAGATCTGGTACAATCAACAAGATCGTCAGGAGTACCACAAAATACAATTTCTCCTCCTTCCTTCCCGCCTTCGGGTCCAAGGTCAATTACCCAGTCGGCAGTTTTAATGACATCCAGGTTATGCTCTACAACAATTATACTGTGGCCATGTTCAATAAGTGCATTAAATGCCTCCAGCAATTTTTTTATATCATTAAAATGCAAACCAGTAGTAGGCTCATCGAATATAAATAATGTAGATCCCAGGCTTTTTTCCAGAGACAGGAAAGAAGCCAGTTTAACACGCTGGCTTTCTCCTCCGCTGAGAGTACTTGATGATTGTCCCAGTTTTATATAACCTAAGCCTACATCGGCCAGAGGTTTTAACTTCTGAACTATTCTTTTTTCAATAGTACCCTTTCTCTCGGAGAAAAATTCAACAGCCTCATCAACTGTCATCTCCAGGACATCAAAAATATTTTTACCATGATACTGAACTTCAAGGACATCTTCCTTAAATCTTTTTCCATGGCAACTGTCACAAATTAACCTGACATCAGCCATAAACTGCATTTCGACCTTTATCTCTCCATCCCCCTGACATTCCTCACAACGTCCGCCTTCCACATTAAATGAAAATGTGCAGGTTTTAAGTTATTACTAACAGATAATGGTTGTTCAGAAAATAGTTTTCTGATTTCATCGTAAGTTTTACTGTAAGTTACAGGATTTGAACGTGAGGACTTTCCAATAGGATTTTGATCAACAAACTCAATGCCCTTTAGAAACTGGTAGTCACCTCTCAAAATATCAAAAGCTCCTGCTTTTTCTGTGTAACCATTAAAATGTCTTGACAGGGACGCAAATAAAATGTTTTTAACCAATGAGGATTTCCCTGAACCACTAACACCAGTTACAACACATAAAGTATTAAGCGGAAATTTAACTGAAATCCGTTTAAGGTTATTTTCCCTTGCTCCAACAACCTCAATATAATTGTGCCATTTTCTTCTCAAGGCAGGAACCGGTATTGTATCCTTCCCTGTCATATATGCAGCGGTTATACTTTTTTCGGACAACAGGATCTCCTTATGTGTGCCCTGGAAAACCAACTCTCCGCCTAACCTTCCGGCCAGCGGTCCAATATCTATGATTTCATCAGCAGCCCTGATTATTTCTTCATCATGCTCAACTACTAATACAGAATTGCCAAGTTTATTAAGCTTTCGCAATACATTTATTAACAGGTTTGTATCTCTGGAATGCAGTCCTATGCTTGGCTCATCCAATATATATAACGAACCCACAAGGCTGCTCCCTAATGAAGTTGCAAGATTAATCCTCTGGGATTCGCCACCTGACAAAGTGGATGATAAACGATTAAGGGTTAAATAACTTAACCCCACATTCATTAAAAACTCCAGCCTGTTCCTGATTTCAAGCAGTATACGTCCGGCAACATTTTGTTGATTTTCTGTTAAAGTTATTGAATTGAAGAATTTATACAGCTCATTTACAGGCATTAATACTAATTCCTGAATACTTTTGCCATCAATTTTTACATATCCTGCTTCTTTACGAAGCCGTGATCCTTTGCATTCAGGACAGGTGGTTTTGCCACTATACCTGGCAATCATTACCCTGTTTTGAATTTTGTATTTCTTTTCTTCCAGGGAACTAAAAAAGTCATAGATGCCATTTACCTTCTTATTGCCATTCCAGAGCAGGTCAATTTCCTGTTCTGACAATTCGAAATAAGAACGGTGAACAGGAAAATCGTACTGTAAGGCCTGACGAATAAAAATGTTCTTGTAGTTATTCATGCTTTCTCCTTTCCAGCAGGCAATACCATCATCAAAAACAGATAAGGTTTTATCAGGAACCACAAGATCTTCATCTATGCCAATAATTCTGCCGTAACCTTCACACTTTGGACAAGCGCCATATGGACTGTTAAAGCTAAACATATGTTCGTTCGGTTCTTCAAAAACAATACCGTCACTTTCAAATCGGTTTGAAAAATAATGGACTGAAGGATCCTCCAACTTCCTGATCAGACACTCTCCCTGACCTTCATTTAAAGCTGTCTGCACTGAATCGGCAAACCGGCTCACCGACTCTTCACTATTACTAACTTTAATCCTGTCAATTACTAAATTTAATTTTTGTGAAGGGGGAAACGACTTCTGTTTTTTTAGTATTTCATCGAGCCTTTCAATAGTACCGTCTACCTCTATCCTTGTAGTTCCCTGGTTTAGCAATAACTCGAGGAACTGGTGAAAATGTTTGTCCCTTGGCCGGTTTAAAGGACATAAAATTAAAAGTGATGTACCTTCTTCGAAAGTAAGTATGAAATCAACTATATCTGTAACAGTATCTTTTTTAACCGGTTTATTGGATATTGGAGAGAATGTAACCCCTACACGGGCATACAGCAATTTTAAGTAATCGTAAATTTCAGTCGAAGTTCCTACTGTGGAACGCGGGTTACGTGTATTAACTTTTTGTTCAATAGCTATTGCCGGGGGTATACCTTCTATATAATCTACATCAGGTTTGTTTATCCTTCCAAGAAACTGCCTTGCATAAGAAGAAAGACTTTCCACGTAACGACGCTGGCCTTCAGCATAAATAGTATCAAAAGCCAGTGAGGACTTCCCTGAACCGCTTAATCCTGTTATTACTATAAATTTATTTCTGGGAATAGAAATGCTGATATTTTTGAGATTATTAACCCTGGCACCTCTGATAATTATACTTCCATTTTGACCTGCTGAAGCCATTAAATAATAATTGTTACAAATTTTAACAAAATAGCAAAGATAATTGTTTTGAGAAGAAAAAAATTTTCATTTACTTGCATCAAGTTTAACCATTAAAAAAGAGAATAGCCTATCGTTACATATCTACCTAATAACATCACTAATAAAAGGAGGTAGTTGTGAACGCGAATCACTTTTCCGATAGCGAACTTGTTAATAAGTTCCTAAATGGTGAAATGGAGGCTATTGAAGCTATTATTAACCGTCATAAAAAAAGGCTCTATTCTTACATATTTCTAAATGTAAAGAAGCATCAGCTGGCCGAAGATTTATTCCAGGACACCATAATCAAAGTTATTAAATCATTACAGGAAGGCCGATATCAGGATAATGGCAAATTTTTATCCTGGGTTATGCGCATTGCACATAATTTAATAATTGACCATTACCGTCATGAAAAACAGTATAAAACTTTCAGCAATGACGATTATGAACTGGATATTTTCAATTCTCCAAAATATTCTGAAGACACCATTGAACAGTCTATGGTATGGAACCAGGTAATGACAGACGTCAGAAAACTAATTGACGAATTACCACCTGACCAGAAAGAAATTATACTGCTTAGGCATTATGGAGGACTTAGTTTTAAAGAAATAGCCGAACAAACAAACGTTTCAATAAATACTGCTCTTGGTAGAATGCGCTATGCTCTTATAAACATACGCAAGCTTATCAAAGAATATGATATAAGTCTTTCCATGAGCTAAAACCTATAGCAGGGCGGGTCAATATTGTGTTAAATTTAAATTATACAGGACAATATTTCAATCAGGTTTTCGTTAGATAGATAAATTCTATATAATGAAAAAGCCTATGAAATATTCCTCTACCATTTCATATCTCTCAGATAATATCGGTTACCCTGAAAGAGAAATAACAGATCTTACCAATTTCATGATTAAAACAGACCAGGATTTGAAAAATATATTTTATGGAATTGAGTTTGAGCCAAGTAGTAAGGTTATGAAACAGGTTTTTGCAAAAATCCGTTCAGGAAAATACTAATTTCTTATTATTTACTAATTATCTGTCCTTTTATATTTATTAATTAAATTTGAAATTAATAAATATAAAAGGATGGACTTATTTGGAATTTGCCAGCTGACGATGATTCCTGTCAGGAATGAGCCTTCAGATAAGAGTGAAATGGTTACCCAGTTGTTATTTGGAGAAACATTTGACATTATCAGGCAAATTAACGGATGGAGTGAGATAATCACCCATTTTGATTCATACAGGGGATGGATTTCCACCAGCATGTCGACCCAGGTGGATAAAGAAACTATAAATGTTTATAATCATCTCGAATATTACATATTAAAAGAAAATTATGCTGTTCTTCAGCCAGGAATACCAAATACAAATCATTTAATATTAGCCGGGGGAAGTAAATTAATAACAGAAAAAATCCAGCACTCAGCACATTATCCATGGTATATTTTTAAAAAACCTGAAGTATTATTTCCCGAATCCGGAAAAGAAGAAATCAAAAAAAATGCCTTTAAATTTTTGAATGCCCCATATTTATGGGGAGGACGCACTATCTTCGGAATCGACTGCTCAGGATTTACCCAGATATTATATAAGATGGCCGGATATAACCTGCCACGTGATGCACATCAGCAATCAGAAAAAGGCATTCCCTTAGATAAAGTTGAGGATGCACTGCCATGTGATCTTGCCTTCTTTGTCAACAACGAAGGACTTATAACACATACCGGTGTTATTCTGGAAAACTTCAATATAATACATTCATCGGGAAAGGTAAGATTAGACAAAATTGATAATTCCGGTATTCTTAATTCGTCCGATAACACTTATTCTCATAAATTAAGGCTGATAAAAAGGGTGATTGATTTATATCATCGTTAAACAAAGTATAGGTCACCCTAAGAATAAATTATTTAATGTTATTTGTACCTATATTTGTTACAGGTGATTTTAGGCATTTTTTAATTTCATCCCGAACTGATAAAAATTTGTAATAACTCTTGAGGTTGTTGTATTCACTTAAAAATTCGGAAATGGATAATCAGAAATTTTCAGAAAACGAACAACCTAAAAATTTAGGGACTATTCCTGTTTTTAAGTATCCGGGAATTAAGGAAAAGGATATTTTTCGTGAACGTAATATGGAAGTTCCCGTTCAAAAAAAAACAGATGTTACATCACGGAAGGTTTTAGTTGCTGAAGATGAAGAAATAAACTTTTTTTTCTTAAGGAGGCGTTGAGAAAAGAAAATATTACATTTTTCTGGGGCAAAAACGGTCAGGAGGCATTGGATTTATTCATAAAGAACCCTGATATTGAAATAGTACTTATGGATATAAAAATGCCAATAATGGATGGTTATGAAGCCCTCCGATGCATCAAAGCCATACGAAATGTTCCTGTAATAGCACAAACCGCCTATGCATATGAAGGAGAATCTAAAATGTTAAATGCCGGATTTGATGAGTTTTTATCAAAACCAATAAATATCAAATTGTTACGGTTATTAATAGATAAGTATTTAAATGCCGGGAATTTGTCTCCGGTTCTAAAATCAGCAATATGATTGTTCATTTCTTTTTGGGGTCAAAAAGAAACGAATTTGATTTTCAATTTTACAATTTCTCCAAAATCATTTTAAGATTTTTAAATCTTAATATTCTTCAAAATCTTCAATTTAATTTAATTATAAAATAATAATACTACAGGTACTAGTGTATTTAAGATTTTATAAATTTGCAGCCGATATTAAATTAATATTTCTTAATTTCTGGCATCCTGTAATTATCATTAATAAAATGGTTCCGTAGCTCAGTTGGATAGAGCAACAGCCTTCTAAGCTGTGGGTCGCGCGTTCGAATCGCGCCGGAATCACACTTAATTTACAAAAATCCCTTATAATTATTCCAATAATTTAAGCCATTTTGAACTTTTGAAGCTCTAATTTTAGATCGTATTCAGCCTGCAGACGAAGCCATAATTCAGCACTTATACCCAAAGCCTTTTCAAGTTTTAAGGCTTAGCTACAATAATATTCCCACGACTTTCTAAAATATCTGAAGAGTGTTTTAGTTCCTGAAAGTTTTTCAAATTATGAATTTTATTAAATAACCTGGGATTTTGCAGATATTTAATTTTTAAATTTGCTTAATTTATATGGTTATTTAAGATAAAGGAGAAGGAATATTGATTAAGAGATGGAAAGGATTGTTTTGTGGAATTTTGTTTGTATCGTTGATAAATCATACTTGTTTATCTCAATGTGTAAGTTCTTCCAATTCTTTTTATGCCGGAGAAAAGCTGAATTATCAGGCATTATACACATGGGGTTTTATATGGGTTCATGCAGCTGATATTCAACTTACAGTATCTTCCCAAAAGATAGGTTCGATGCCCGGATACTGGATAATGGCAAAAGCTTCCAGTTTAAAAGCTTTTGACTGGTTTTTCAAAGTAAGGGACTGCTTTCAGTCTTTGGTTACAGCTGAACAATTAACACCTTTATGGTATAGCCAGAATACATCAGAAGGTGGCTTTGAAGTAAATGAAACATATTCGTTTGATCAGCGTAAAGGTTTAATATACCATCATGCCACCATTACTCACCGGCAACCAATCCAGGATACAGTGCATATACCATCCTGTACATTTGATATTTTGTCATCCACATATTATTGCCGGACTATTCCCTTTGATAATTATAAGGTAAACTCCTTGCTAACTGTGAATACATTAATTGACGGGAAACTATACCCGATTCATATCCGGTTTTTGGGAAGGGAAATTATCCATGGTCTTCACAGCAAAGAAAAATTCAGGTGCTTTAAGGTTGAAGCCACTGCTGTGGAGAGTACAAATTTCAAGGAAGGCCAAAAAATATATGTTTGGTTTACAGATGATAAAAACCATCTGCCGGTTATGATAGAAGCAAAAGTAGTTGTAGGTTCTGTAAGAGGTTATCTGGACTCGTATAAAGGACTCAGGAATCCTTTGGAATCAAAAATTGGTTCAAACTAATTTAATTTAAAATACCGGTAATACGGTTTACCCTGATAGTTCCGGTTTGATTAAAAGTTAAGTTACAATTTTTCTAAATGGAACATTTATTTTAAATTGTTGATCAACAACTTTTACTTATATCAAAACAATTTCAACTGCACTACATTTTCAACTCTTTTAATTTCTTGAATATTAGTTCCAAAATTTGATATATAAATACCTAAAAGACGAACTTTGATGTTTTTAGGTTCAGTAGACAGTAATAATTTAATGGCTGTTTGTGTTATGGTTTGCATATCTTCTATTGGGATTTCAAAGGACTGACTCCTTGTAATTTGTTTAAAATCACTGTATTTTATTTTTAGGGTAATGGTCCTTCCCTTAAGGTTTTGAATTTGCAAACGTTTATAAACTATATGGGATATGTTTGTCAGCTCTGATTCCATTTCTTCAATATTGGTTAAATCTTCGGCAAATGTATCTTCTGCACCCACCGATTTGGTTACCCGGTTCGGTTCCACCAACCTGTCATCAATTCCCCTTACAATATTGAAATAAAACCGGCCAACTTTTCCAAAGTAGTGAATCAGTTCGGATTCGGTGAGTTTTTTTAAATCTGCTCCCGTATGCAAGCCCATTTTCTTCATCTTATCTGCTGTAACTCGTCCTACTCCATAAAACTTTTCTACAGGTAAAGATTCAATAAACGATTCTACCCTGGAAGGTCCAATAAACATGAAACCATCCGGTTTATTAATATCTGAAGCAATTTTTGCTACAAATTTATTTATAGAAACACCTGCCGAAGCGGTAAGATTCAATTCATCCCTGATGGATTGTTTTATTTGCTTAGCTATATCAACTGCCGAGCCAATTTTTAACTTATCCGTGGTTACATCCAGATAAGCCTCGTCAAGTGACAGAGGTTCGATTAAATCAGTATAACGGGAAAAAATTTCCCGGATCTGGTTTGAAACTTGTTTGTATGCTTCAAAGCGGGGTCGGACAAAGATTAAATGTGGGCAAAGCTGCTGGGCTTTTTTAGAGGTCATGGCAGAATGGATGCCAAACTTCCTGGCTTCGTAACTGCATGTTGCCACCACCCCTCCCCTGCCAACAGGTAATCCACCTACCACAACGGGTTTTCCTTTGTAACCGGGATTATCTCTTTGTTCTATGGATGCATAAAAAGCATCCATATCTATATGGATAATTTTCCTGTGTGGGTTGGTTGCTATAGTATCCATGTTTCCAATTCGAATAGCAAATATAGGAGATTAAGACGCCATTTGTTCCAAAAAAACTACCAATTGGTCCTTAATATAATACCTCCTGTAAAATTATAGGCATTATAAATAATATTTTTGAAACTTTTTACATATATTAAAGTATAAACATTTATATTTAAATGACTAATATGATTATATATAACCAACCATTCAAACATTTATTTTTATGAAAAAAGTATTACTGGGATTCTCGATTATTTGTTTTAGCTTTTTTATCTGTAAAGGACAAACATCAGGCACTTCTGACTATTTTTATCATTCCCACACAGGATTTTATCTTTCTCTTGGATTAGGCCCCTATTTCGGATCCATTACTGACCATATGCCTTCACAAGGTTATGATATGACCATGAGTGGCACAGGCATAGAATTTAATTTTAATATAGGTGCTGCCGTTGCCAACAATTTTATTATTCATTTTGACTTAATAGGCAACACTATTGAAAATCCAAATGTTACATACTCCAATGGTCAACAGGGTGGAACTGCTAACAATATTGCGACAGACGAAAGCATTTACGGATTAGGATTAACTTATTTCTTTATGCCTGCAAATATATCACTATCCGGAACTATTGGATTAGGCCGTTTCACATTAAACAACAGTACAAATAATTCAATCGTAGCAAGTACTTCATCAGGATTGGCTATACAATTGAAGTTAACAAAAGAATGGTGGATTTCACGGAGATGGTTATTGGGATTGGGGGTTACCTATACAACTACAAGTGCAACAGATAATTCAGGTAGTAATACAGAAGAAGATCTTTCAAGCGGTGGTGTTGCTTTTTTACTTCAATTTTCATTCTGATTCTGGTTTGTCAATAATATTCGAATCCAGATCAAATAGCTCCATTTGGAAAATGGAAGCATTGCACTATCCTATAAACGGTTAGAACGTAGATATTTTGAAATGTCATTCAGGGAGAAAGGAAAGTTTAATAATCATCATTAAATGAAATATTAATATATAAAAATAATTTTTTGATGAAAAGAATTATTTCCTAATTTTAAATCCCTAGAATCCGGTGGATTGCCATCTCATATGATTTATTGAGGACATTTCTTGTTATACCCTGAATACAAAATTTATGAAACTAATATGTTTAAGAATAAACACAAAAACTAATGTAAATTTCTGTGAGTTCCTTTCGACCATTAAATTTAAAATTATTTACGGATGAAAAACAAAGTATTATTTGTGGTAATGGGTTGTATTATAGTACAATTAACCTGTTACTGCCAGGATGTTCAGCAAAACCAATCACCTCAAACTTTCTCTGAAAAAATAAGAGAACTTGGTTTGGTTTTTAATAATTTTAATAGTTTTGGATATAAGGTATAAATTCGGATACGGACATACTTTATTTCGAATTACTTCTTTAGTGATAAACGGATCAAATACCCAAAGCAATTACACAAATTATAATTATAATGTTAATGATCCAAATTATCCGGCAGCACAAACCGATGTCGACCTGCCTAAAAATTCAAATACGACTTTGGGTTGTGGTTTGAATTTTGGATTTGAAACCCGAAAACACATCAATGAGAAATTTTATATTTATTATGGCCTGGAATTGGTTAATACATATAGTTACAGTAAAAGCAACAGTTCTACTCCAAACCCGATTGTAGTAAATTACACTGATAGTCTTGGTAAACCGAAAGTTTTATCAGTCAATGAAAATAATAATAATACTTTATCTTCATGGAATATTAGCTCAGGTTTAGGTGCAATTTTTGGAATGGGTTATAGTTTTAGCAAATCATTCAAAGCAGCAGTAGAAATTGAACCTACCGTATCTTATAAATATGGAAGGTCAACGACTTATAATTCAGACTATTCTTATAATTTTAATTATAATAGCAATAATACCCCATATATATACAATTATACTTCAACTCAAACAGTCATAAACAAAGGTTTTACATATGGTCTAAATATTGCTTCAGCTAACATAATTATTGCCTATAGATTTTAATTTTCTATTATTACATCTTAAAGGTAAAATGCTTAAAAGGAATTTAGTTCAACGGTCAAATAAATTTTGTTAAAATTGCCATTGAAACAGAAGTTTTATAAGTGATGTAAAGGATTTATATTCAAAATTTGATAATCTTCCTTGTCAACAATTCTTTAATCGGTGTGCCAATTCTGACAATATATGCTCCTTGCGGAAAGCCACTCATATCTACAGTAGTTTCAGTACTGGTAAGGTTGGCTGTATAGACCTCTTCTCCATCAATATTATATATAATAATAAAAGATTCAGGAAGCAAAGTCTCAGACAATGATACATTCAAATTGTCGATAACCGGTACAGGATAAAGATTAACAGAAGTATTGGTTATTTCATTAATTCCCGTTGAAGTATTAGGTTCCTGGGTTACAAAGATTGTATCAGTCAGGATGTTATTTACAGAAATGATTACAACTGCAGTTCGGGAATTTGTACCGGTATTCAATGCTGCTGACAGGTTAATTACAGCACTATCGGAACCATTTATTTTATACACCGGATAGGCTAACATTTGCGGTATAGCTTTAGCATAACTATCATCTCCACTGTCGTCGCCACTGTCGTCGCCACTATCATCACCATTGCCGCCAGTGTCATCTCCAGTGTTCAAGCCAGTGTCATCTCCATTGTTCAAGCCAGTGTCATCACCCGTGTCGTCTCCATTGTTCAATCCGGTGTCATCACCCGTGTCGTCACCATTGCTCAAACCAGTGTCATCACCTGTGTCGTCACCTGTGTCGTCACCAGTGTTCAACCCGGTGTCATCCCCCGTGTCATCACCATTGTCCAAACCGGTGTCATCACCACTGCCGGTATCATCTCCTCCTTCTCCAAAATAACCAGTGGTGTCACCGTGATTGGTGGTCCTATATTTTAAACTTATTTTCAACCAGGGTTGATTACTGGTCACAGTCCAATAATTTACGTTTGAAGTGATATAAATTCTTGACAAACTGTTGATCGAATCTTTATTAATATCGATTGTATATGTAAATTTTGAGACTGCAGAAATTATCACATCTGACTCAGTCTGCGCGTAGATGCCTGTCATTTGAGCTGGAAAAATAACTGGGAAAGAAAAAAAAATTATAAAAATGAGCTTGTTGGTCATAATGTTAAACTTTATTTTTTTCTTTCTATTTGACAACAAAGTTAAGTATAACTTGCTGTTTTACAATAAATATTTTGTTGAAAGCTTTTTAATATCTCCGATCGTGGCAAAATTATTTATATTTAAATCAAATTTATCCTGACAAAAATGCGTCAAAGAAAATAACTTATTTTTTAACAATAACATGGGAAAATATATTTTAATCTTAACGCTGTTTTTTTTTCATATTAAGCCTTTAAATGCTGCTCTGGATAAAATTGAGACCGATAGTTTAAAATTAAATAAAATTCCACTCAGTGAAGAACTTGTTAACTCCTCATTAAATCTATGTAAAGATTATATTATTAAAAACCAAAAATATATAGGCAATTTTCATTACCAATATTACTTAAAAAGCGGAAAATTCAGTAATAAGGATATGCCAGTCAGACAAGCTGGTGCAACATGGTCATTATCTTTGTTTTTTAAAGAAACAGGGGACACATTAGCAGAAAAATCATTAATAAAGTCACTTGATTTTTTCATTTCTTACTCGAGGGTAACCCATTCAAATGCAAGATTTATTGTTTATCCCGGTACAAAAACCGGAGAAATGGGAACAGTAGCAATAGCATCACTAGCTTTAACAGATTACTTAAGTTCTCCGAATAATCTGAACGTTGAAAAAAAATATGACTATAATAAATATCTTGAAGAATTCATAAATTTTATATTATTTACAAGGGATTCCACTAAGTTATGGCCTACGAAATACAATAACTTAAATGGAAACTCCAGTTACGACAGCATAAATTTTAAAAACAAACAGTATGATGGAAACAGTCCTTATTATGATGGAGAATGTTTATTAGCTCTTGTCAAGGCTTTCAAATATTTTAAAGATAAGGATATAATTGAAAGTATTCAACAATCATCTGATGCCTGTTATAAACATTATATTAAAGATGAAATCAAAAAGGATACCTCACAAAGGATAATTGGCTTTTATTCATGGGGTACAATGTCATATTATGAATTAATTACATCAGGTTTACCCGATTGTGAGAAATACATAAATTATATAAATTTAATGACCGGTTGGATGGTGGACGTTCATAAAGTTATAAATACAAATGGAGCTGTTTACTATGAGGGTTTATTACATGCTTACCAACTGGCAAAACTTAAAAAAGATTCTATTCAATTATCAAAACTAAAACCAATAATTAATTCAGGAATTGTCAAACTAATAAAACTACAGGTAGGCGGCCCTATTCAAAATGATTATGTTAAAATTTATAATATACAAGATAACAGGATAATTGGAGGAATATTAAGTCCCGGATTTTTACCTTATATCAGGATAGATAATGTTCAACACTTATTGTGTGCTCTTCTCTATACCAAAAGGTTTTATTTTAATGTGAGATAGAGTGGTCAAATGGTCATATTTTTTTTATAAGGGAAATTATTCCTTCAAGGCCTGATTCGAATAAAGTAATCCTAACCTCTTCATTATTAATGATTGTCACTCGGCCTGTAAGAACTGACTTTTGTTTTAACTTGTTTTTACTTTCTCCAAATAATATTTCCCCTGTATTTTCTAAAGACCAGTATCCATTATTGAAATTAAATTCACTGATATTCCCGTCCCATACAAAGGTGCTGTCTTCATTGAAAGTTATTTCAGTACCAAGTACTGATTTAATTATAGTAATAACTTCCTGATCATGTGTCCCGGCTGACTTCCCCTCAACTAGTTTATTAATATCGCCATAATTATTAACCGAGGCTGTTTTAATCAGCTCCCCATTTATAAATAACTCGCATTTATTTATTACCCAGGTACCAATAATGTCTTTGGATGAATATTCCTGAGAATATAGACCCCAGTTAATCAGAAGCATTATTGTCAATAATAATATTTGTATAAGTGCCCTCTCAAATGTTTTGAAAAAAATATTTCTTACCCGATTTAAGAAAATCATTTGAATAAATTTTTTAATTAATGAATTATAATTATAATAATTTGGCAAAGGTTAATGTTCTGTTGTATAAAACAAAGTATTACCCTCCTGAAATTATTTTTTTAAGGTATTTATCATAACATACGGAATACTAAGTTTAATGCCTCCAAATACCAATGATTGCTCATTTAACCTTAATTCAATTTTATCAAATATCTGTTCAAGACTTTCAGATGGTAATAATTTGATCCATGAATCCATAAATGCCAGCCTTATAAAATAATGATTAAGCATTGCTGTCCCATTTGTGAATTTATAGTTAAACTGATCGTACTCAAGATTTTTAATTATAAAACCGGCTTTATGAAGCATGGCAGTAATTTCATTAATGGGACGTCGTTTTTGATAAATATGGTGATGCATGTTATCTATTTCATTAAACATGTTTAATTCCGATAATACAAATTCCAACTGATCATAGAATTCATACATGCTTTTATCAGTATTCATCGTAAAAACAAATTGCCCGCCTTGTTTTAACAATCTTGAGCATTCGGAAAATACCAAATTGATATCCTGAACATTATTAATGCCGTTATTACTTACAATCAAGTCAAGAGAGTTGTTATTAAGCGGTATTGATTCAGCAACTCCTTCAATAAGTTTTATATTATTAATTCTGTAATATTCTATTTTTTTATTTACCCTGTTAAAAGTCTCTTTCCAGGGGTCAATTCCATAAACTGCAGAACTATTTCCCAATCGCATTGCCAGCTCAGTCAATGGAAACCCGTTTCCAAATCCTATATCAAGGGCTGTAATGTTTGGCTTATATTCAACATAATCGAGTAATTTCAATCCAAAAGGAGCTGCCCAAACTGAAATTTCATCAAACACATCGATGAATTCCGTTAAATCAAAATCGTTAGAGAGATAATTTTTCATCTGTTTATAATTTATTAATTTGGTCTGACGGAATATCCATGATGATGAAATATAATCATTTCTGTTGGTATTTTACTATCATGGAAATTTCATGGTATCGATTTATATTTTTAAAATATGCCGAAGTTTTTTGTTTGACCAAGAAAATTTTTTTAATTATTTAGAACTAAAATATAAATAATCTATTTTAGATTATGGATCCTCATTACTAAAATTAATAATTTCGACCGTTTGATTTTATCCAAAATTAACAGAATACAATGAGAAAACTGATTGCAGCAATAAATATGACTCTTGACGGATATTGCGACCACACGGCAATGGTTCCGGATGATGAAACAATGAAACATTTCAATGCCCTCCTAAGAAATGCAGATGTCCTGATATATGGAAGGATAACTTACCAGCTTATGGAAAGTTATTGGCCTTCTGTTGTAAAAACCCCTGCTGACGACAAACTGGCCAATGAATTTGCAGTGCTGATTGATAACATTTCTAAAATTGTTTATTCCCGTACACTTAAAAATGTTGAATGGAAAAATTCAGAATTGAAATCTGAAATAATTAAGGATGAATTATTGAAACTTAAACAGCAGGAGGGTAAAAACATATTAGTCGGCAGCCCTGCTTTAATAACAGCCCTGGCGCAGCTTGAACTGGTAGATGAATTTCAACTCCTGGTACACCCGGTTATTTTAGGATCCGGTTTACAATTATTTAAAAATATAATAGAAAGGATTAATCTTAAACTCATAGATGCAAAAACTATTGGCAGTGGTACAGTATTGTTATACTATAAGTTTGTTAAAAAATGAGTGAATGATTGAACAAATTGATTTATTTATGTTTATAAAATCTTAAAAAAGATATGAAAACTACTGCACGTAGTAAATTTATTGCAGATTCTTTTAAAACCGTGGCCGGAGTAATACTTGCAAGCACAATAGTTCCTCAGGTTATTAATGGATGCACGGGCAAGCTTCGCATATAGAAATGAAGTATGTATTGTTAGATCTGATAAAGGAACATTTACATGAGAAGGAAATGTTTTTGACCAGTCAGTGAACGGGGTGCCGGTACCAAAATCACTTAAGCTACCGGGGGAAAACAATATAAAGCCGGGGACACCCTGCAACTGGCATTGTTACTCGATGCCTTTGCAGAAGCAATAGTTAATAAAACTGCTTTCAGAACACCAGGTGAGATGGGTCTGGGTGATATACAGAATGTAGAAGCTGTATATCGCTCAGCAGCAAGTGGTAAGGTGGAAAATATTATTTATTAAACTTTAAGGAAGATTTTTTTCTTGTACAAAATATAAAGAAATATCCAACAGGAAGCTACAATTGAAATACTTGTAAGAAGAGCCGTCCAGTTATGAGGTGCAAAGCTAATCAGTGATCCAAAAAGGAACCTGCTTGTATATTCAAAATCAATAACACGTGAAGCCATATATATTGTAATGGAATTCATACCAATTACTACAAAGAAGGTTGTCCATTTCTTAAAGTTCCAAATATCTATAACCAGGTAAAAAAAAGTAAAAAGCAACAGGCTTAACCCACCCACAAAACAAACGAAAGAGCTTGTCCACAAATTTTTATTTATCGGAAAAACAATATTCCAGAGCTTACCTATTACCATTAATATAATAGCCGCAACAAACATATACAATACTTTCCGTAAAGGTTTTTTGTTCAGGTAACCCGACATTACAAACTCACCTGTAAACATCCCAAGGAGTGCAGTGGCAATTGCAGGAAGGGTGCTTAAAATACCTTCAGGGTCATGAATTTTCAAATATAACCTGCCAGGCATTAACATCCTGTCCAGGTATCCTGTAAGGCTTCCCTTCATCGAAAAAGGATCAGTAGCTCCCAAATCATGTGCAGGAAATAATAACAATAACAACCAGTAGGCAATTAAAATTGAGATACACCAAATGATTCTGAAATTAAGTTTTGTATTAATAAAAATAAGGGAAGCAAACATCCAGGCTAGCCCAATTCTTCCTAATACACTACCATATCTTAAATTTGCAAAATCGAAATTAACTGCATTATTATATATAATACCTAAAATAACTAAAATAAGTCCGCGTTTAAATATATGGATATACAGAGCTCTGCGGTTCTCCCTGCCATGGAATCTTTTTGAAAGTGAGAATGGAAAAGAAATACCAGCTATAAATAAAAACAGGGGAAATATCATATCGTAAAATACAAAACCATGCCATGGCACATGATTGAGTTCTCCGGCCCACCATTGGAGCACAGGCCAGCCTGTCAAAGTACCCAGTGCAATGAAAACAGCATCCCCGCCCATAATCCAGAACATATCAAAACCACGGAGAGCATCAAGGGAAAGAAGACGTTTAGTTACCGGTTTTTCATTATTTTCCATTACAAATAATTTTTTTTAGAATCTTTGAAAATAGCAAATAATTACATTGATAGCAAATTTGCCGCTGCTTTAATAAATTATTAAAACCCGAATTTAAAAAACTTAATTTGTATTATATAGTTTTATAATGTTAACATATATGCAACATTGATTAAACTTATTTCTATGAGAGCAGTTAAAGGATTACTGGCATTATTATTGGGTTTTATTTATACACAAACATCTGAAAATAATGTTATTGAAGTAAATTCAGGCAAAAAACCATTTGGAAAATATAACAGCTTTTACCAAAATACCGGGTTTACAGAAGAAATAATAAAATCAAAATACAACTGTCTTATTAATCCTTTTAGTAAACAGGATGACTATGCAGCAAGTGTAACTGACAGGTACAGTCACAAATTGGACGAATTGGTCGCCTTTCTATGCAGGAATGCCGGTAACGATTTGGAAAAAGCCAGGGTAATATTCACCTGGATTGCACTTAATATTTCCTACGATGACAACAGTTTTAATTCCGGTCAAATCCGTGATCACTCCCCGGAAGCAGTATTGAAGTCAAAAAAGGCTGTTTGTGAAGGATATGGGAATCTTTTTGAATACATGGGGAAAAAAGCTGGTTTGGAGATTGTCTTTATTAGTGGTTATGCTAAAGGTATCACATACAGGAAAGGGGATGCTTTTCAAATACCCAACCATGCCTGGAATGCAATTAAAATTGATGGCAAATGGAAGCTCTTCGATGTAACCTGGGCTTCAGGCTATGGAACGGGAGTACATGGAAAACTTGTTACACATAAGCGTTTTAACGGGTTCTGGTTTGACACTGAACCAGATGCATTTATTTTTTCGCACCTTCCGGAAGATTCCAGGTGGCAACTGAATACTACTGTAATTACAAAAAAACAATTTGAAAATTTACCATTTGTTGAAGACGGATATTTTGAAATGGGTTTTGACGGTGAAACATGCCTGCAGAGAGTATTTAATGGCGGCCTGAAAGAATTTCCCTCGGCCTTTGGAATCGACCTGTTAATACACGTCATTTCACTTCCCTACCAGAAGGAATTCATTAGAAATATACCTTTCAGGATTAAAATAAACTCCGTAAAAGCATGCGATATAGTAATATTTAATAATAAACAGATCACACATCTTAATAAAAACGGCAATGAGTTTTCTGCAATTATTCAACCACAACCAGGCACTTTATCGGTGGATGTTAAGACAAATCCTGCAAGCCATAACTATAGCACCATGCTGCTGTATGTAGTAAAATAATAATATCCGCGCATTGCTGATGACTATATTATGCCTTTCTTTTATCCGCCTTAAACATCTATATCCCCGTCCTCCTCATTATCTGCCTCAGAAAGCTCAGGTAAAATTAATTTGGAGTCGGTTTCATTAAGTGATTCCACACTTCTGAGTTTTCGTTGTATTGCTTTAGTTCTTTTACCAATAACATCATCAAGCTGATTGAGTCCTGTTTGAATATTGTTCTGTGCTTTTTGCATAAGTCCTCCAAAGTTCTCAAATTCCTTCTTTACAGCCCCAAGTATTTGCCATACTTCACTTGTACGTTTTTGTATTGCCAGGGTGCGAAATCCCATCTGCAGGCTGTTTAATATGGCTGCCAGGGTTGTGGGGCCTGTAACAACAATTTTATACGTTTTTTGCAGTTCTTCGAGTAAACTTGCCTTACGGACTACTTCAGCATAGATTCCTTCGAAGGGTAAAAATAAAATTCCAAAATCTGTAGTATTTGGTGGGTCTATATATTTGTCACTTATATCCTTAGCCATTTTCCTAATTGTATTGTCAAGCATTTTCTGTGCCTGTTCAATTTGTGTATTATCTCCTGTATCATAAGCGTTTTGAAGCTGTTCATATACATCCTTTGGAAATTTTGCATCTACCGGCAGCCATACCTGCAAATTATTGTCATCCCTGCCCGGAAGCTTTATAGCAAACTCAACAACATCATTGCTGTCGTGCTTGGTTTTAACATTAGCCTCATACTGCTCGGGTGCAAGTATTTGTTCAAGTAGCATTTGCAGTTGCACCTCCCCTATCCCGCCTCTCATTTTAACATTACTCAATACCTTCTTAAGACCTCCGACATCCTGCGCAAGGCTTTGCATTTCCCCCAGTCCCTTCTGAACTTCTATCAACTGCTTGCCAACGGTTTCAAAACTTTGACCCAACCTGTCACTAAGTGTCTTTTCAAGTTTTTCCTCTACAGTGGTTCTAATGGATTCTAATTTAAATTCAGTATTTTTAACCATTTCATTTTGCCTGGTTTCCAAAACGCCGAACTTCTCTCTTTGTACTTCATTCAGGGACTGAATATTTTTATCAAAAGCTTCCTGAAAATCTTTAAAAGCTTTTGTAAGTGATTCACGCATCATTCGGCCGTCATCCTTAGCCTGAATATTTATTTTCTCAAGTTGGGAAACATTGGATCCCGAAAAATCTGAAATACTCTTTGAAAGTTCTTCCCTGTTGTTTTTGGCATTGATGTTATTTTCTTCACGGTTAAATTTAAATTCCTCCCGGAGGACGGATTCAAATTTTAACATATTAGCCTGTAAGTCGTTAATTTTGTTTTGCAATTGAAGTAAAGCAGAATTTCTGTTATTCCTTATCAGTATAACTACCAATAATGCAATTATTATCAATAAAAAAGCGAAAATATATATTAGGTTATTTTCCATTTTAATTTATCTTATTTCTGACTTAAGCAAATGAGTATATTGCAATGCCTCCGATGAAGTCAGGTGAAATCCGTCACTTGTAATATATTTAACATCCGCGGGAATAGGAATAAATTTATACTTACTAAGGGGAAACTTATTTAATAAGGTTTCCCTGGTAACTTTAAGAAAAGGAAGATCCTCCAACTGATAATTGACAGGCATTTCAAAAAAAACTACCTTTACGCCTTGTTTCTCAAATTTGTCGACATAATATCTTAATAAATTAAATTGATCCTCTATAGTTTTTTGAGTTGGTACCTGGCTAAAAGATTTTTTTTTAATCTCCAATAACTGGTTAAAAAGCTCAGGCCGTATAACTAACTTATTTTCATTCATATCTTTTTTACCTATTTTATATGCCTGGCCATGTAATATATAATTGAGGTTTTTAAACCATTCGGTAAGTAATTTCCCTATGATAGCCAGTGGATGGTTTTCTTCCCTTAAAGAAGGAAAAATCTTCCTGGGGTAATACATAGGGGAAAATAAAGATGCCATAAAAGTATTGTTTTCCTTGCCAAATATAAAATTCGACTCTATATATATGGTTTTAACTTCCCCGACATTATGAAGAAGTATTTTTAAACCATCATAAACACTTTGGCCCTGAAAACCTAAATTATAAGTATGTGGCAGGCTGTCGGTAATAATTAAACATGCCAGGGAAGTGCCAACAATAACATTTTGTACTGAGTCGCTTTTATCATAAAGAAAATTCTGCGCTTTAATTACATTGTCGGCCCACTGGTGTTGAGAAGCATGCCACGATTTCGGTATTACATAAATAATACACAAGGTATATAAAATAAAAAGTACAATGGCAGTAATAAAAATTTTCTTAATCATAAATTAAAATTGAAAATAAATAAAAGCGCCTGGTGATCCGCTATTTACTATAATTAAAAAAATCATAGACCCATAAATAATATATTCAAATTTTTTAATTTGGATAAATACACGTTTAGTTTTTAATATATAAAATAAATGATATATTATTATAGGTGAAGCATATAAAAGAGTGTAAATGATTATTCTGTTATTTACTGAAATACTTATATTATGTGAAAAACATTTTACATATTCAATAACGTGTTCAAAATTAGGTAATTTAAATAATAGCCATGCCAGGGTAATAAATGAAAAAATCAAAATTACTTTAAAAACTTTAAATAATTTGTTTGTATTAATTTTAATCTTCTCATTTATAAATCGTTCCATCGCAAGTGCCATCCCATGAAAACCTCCCCAAACTGCATAACTCCAGGCGGCTCCGTGCCATAACCCTCCAAGTAACATTACGAGCATTAAATTAATATAAGTACGTATTTTCCCCTTTCTGTTTCCACCAAGGGGGATATACAGATATTCCATTAAAAAGCTCGAAAGGGATATATGCCATCTCTTCCAGAATTCCCTGAATGAAGACGATATATAGGGAAAATTAAAGTTATCTTTAAAGTTGTATCCGAATAACTTAGCTAAGCCTATTGCTATAAGTGAATAACCGGCAAAATCTGCAAAAATCTGACATGAATACCCAAAGAGCATAATTAGCAGATTTAATGTTGATTGTGACTGAAAATATGGAAAGGCTATCCAAAAAGTATAATCTTTTAAATTATCAGCCACAACCATCTTTAAAAAGTATCCTGTAAGAAGACTTTTGAAAGCTGCTTCCCATTTAATTTCAGAGAATTTTTTTGTATTAATCTGAGGCATAAAATCATGCGCTTTAACTATTGGTCCTGAAATTAATTGGGGGAAAAAACCTTTAAAGAATAATACTCGGTGGGAATGTTTAAGGAATGATACGGGAACTATATCTTTATTTTTAAAATATTTTTCCTGATATACATCCACCACCAGGCTTATCCCCTGAAAAGTAAAAAAAGATATCCCTATAGGTAAAGGCATCATTAATAAAAAACTACCAATAGAGCTGGTTTCGCTGAAAAATGTTCTTGAAACCAAAGGACTGTATTTGAAGAATATCAGGATAGATAAATTAAGGGCAACGCCTGCTATTGCAAAGGCCTTTTTATTTTTATCGGGACCATAGGTTACAAAATAACTTGAAACAATATTTATGCTCACGGAAAAAAGTAATAATAAAACCAAAATTGGCTGATTATAAGCATAAAATATAAGACTTGCCAATATAAGAATACTAACCTGAATTCTCCTGAATACAGGTAAATAATACAAAAGAAAAGTGACTGATACTAAAACTATAAAAACAAAACTATTAAACAACATAGCTCAGACCATTAATTATTTTCGATAATTTTACATATGTTATTATAAATCAAGTGTGTGGGCAAGCCCATAACATTAAAATATGAGCCTTCGATTCGCTCGACCCCCACTAAACCTATCCATTCCTGCACTCCATAAGCTCCTGCTTTATCAAATGGATGATAGCTGTCGACATAGAAAATAATTTCTTCTTCACTTAGTGTCCTGAAGTATACCTTGGTTTCCTCAAAAAACAGGCTATATTTATCAAGAAATCTGAGGCATACACCTGTAAATACCTGATGCATTCTTCCTGAGAGCCTTTTAAGCATTTCTATTGCGGAGTTTCTGTTATCGGGCTTGCCAATTACCATGTTATCGATCCAAACTATAGTATCGGCAGTAATAAGTATAGAGTTATCGTTTAATTTTTCAGTATATGATGCTGATTTCAGGCGGGCCAGGTACAATGGTATTTCTTCCCCTGAAAGATGAACAGGATAAATCTCATCTATATCAGGCGATTTTACAATTATAACCTTAAAGCCAAGTTCCTTCAGTAAGGCCCTTCTTCTGGGTGATTGAGAAGCAAGCAGTAACTCTGTATTTACCGGATCCATCATTTCATCCAACCTTTATTTTTACAATAATTGAAAACAAAACCCCCGTTACCATTACAAATTTAAGTATTGACGATGCCAGTGAGTATTGTTTTTTTTCTTTTGCAGCTATAATTATGTATATGGTTAATAAAAACGGAATAAAAAGCAACAGAAGAAAGTACAGAAAAGTAACAACATCAAAACTTGCGCCGGTTTCTGTTCCTGTTGAATCATATTCATGAGTAAGCCTTAAAAAATTATAATAAATAAATCCCAAACCCGATAAAGTTAAAACAGAGAGACCAGTAATTACTATTTTGGCTGACACCATTCCAGTTACTACAGGTAAGGTACTGCGACCATATAATTTATCTCCTGCAAAGTCTTCAGCATCTTTAATTAATTCCCTTATCAGGTTTACTAAAAAAGCAAATAATGCAAAACCACCTATCCAGGTGAAAATTATATAGAAATTTATGTTATACGTAATTATATATTCATGGTTATTCTTTACAACAGGAGAAATATCATACAGGGCAACCAGAAACGGCACACTGGCTACAATTAATGAAATGAGTATATTCCCTGTTAATAATTGCCTTTTGTATGTGGTTGAGTAAAACCACAATAGCCCCACTGTTACTGGAAAAATAATAAATAAGGAAATATTTTTTATTTTAAAAGATATATAAAATGAAATAGCTAAGGCAATAAGATTGATAGCGTAATAAATTCTTAAGGCTGTTTTATGATTGACATATTTACCTATAATTACCTTTTCAGGCCGATTGATAGTATCGGCCTGAACATCGAAGTAATCGTTTATTAAATAACCTGCGGCAGCTATAAATACTACGGATATAACCAGGCCTGCAAAATAAATAAACGGAAACTCAAGCGAAAGACGGTATGTACTGAGAATTGGCTGAATAATACAATATCTCATCATTACCATAGTTAAAATGATAATAATTAAATTCTGAAATCTTACGAGACGAAGAATCACCATTAAATAAATAAAAATATAGGAAATTAAATTAAAGATATTTATGGAACTCTCTTATATTATGCTTTGCTCTGTTTTAATTATATCCTCTGTAATAAGATTATATAAAGCCTGTATTTCTTTATTTTCTGAAAGCATATCCAGATGCCTTGAAATGACATTTTTGTCCATCCTGATAGCTGGCCCTGTCTGTACTTTTTTTGGATTTTCAGCTTCAACAGCTTTTAAGGCAGTTTCTAAAATTATTGGTTTCAGAATGCTATATGAAAACCCCGATTTTTTTAGTAAATCATTAGCTATAGCATACATATGATTAGTAAAATTTGAGGCAAAAACAGCTGCAAGATGAACCTGTCGCCTTTGATTCGAATCGGCCAAAGTAACGTTTAATGACATTAACCTGGCAATTGATTTTATATTAATGAGATTTTTTGCGGAATTTGCTTCAATTAATAAGGGTACCTCCTGAAAGTTTATGTTTCTGAACCAGGATAAAGTTTGCAAAGGGTAAATTACTCCGAAATGTTCGGCTTTATTATTAAAAATATCAATAGGCAGGGTCCCCGATGTGTGAACGGCCAACTGACCGGAATAATTGACATTATTAACCAAGTCTGGTAATATACTGTCACTTACTGCAAAAATCAACAGGTCGGAACCAAGGTCAATGTCATCTAAACTGGTAATAGCCCTGGCATTTACTCTGAAAGCTAATTTTTCGGCCGATTCAACTGTATGGCTATAAACCTGAACAATATTATATCCTGCATTACTTAAGGCAATTGTATAATGATATGCAACATTTCCAGCACCTATCATTACAATTTTTGGCCTTTGGATATTGAATTGCATTTTATTTTCTTGAGTTCATAATTACTGCACACATTTCATAATTCTCGTTATGTTCATAATATGCCAGTAAATCCATAAAAAATGTATCATCCCTGAAATAAGGATGGCTGTCGTTATAAGGAATATTACTACCTATTGTAAGCTTGAAAAACTCGTCTCTTGAAAGGTTTTTATTTTGTATAAAAGAAGCTGGCTCACTGACTTTAACCTGGGATGTTGATTCAAATTTATTTTGATATTTATTCACAAAATTCATTATAGATACCTGAAGATTAATGTAGTCATTATTTTCAGAAAGCAGGGTTTTACTGTATTTATAACTGTCGTTCAGTTCCTTTGTCCGTTCTACAGATTGTTCCCAGTTTAAGACTTCCCTTATATGACTTTCATTGTTTTTAATAAGTTCAAGATTTATTAACACATGCTTGCGCATTAAGTCAATGATTTGCTGAAGTTGATCTTTCATTGTTGCCTCCCTGTTTAACAGTGTAATTATAGTAATATGAAGTAGTTTTGCAAAAACGTAATTATTAACATATACACTGCATATTAGCTGCAACTCAATAAAGACCAGACAACCGAATCTTTTTTATCTGTTAATAAAAAAAGGGGTCCCTTAAACCCCTCTTATTAAAATCAACACACATTAAACCTTTCTTATATTTTATTCCTGATTTTTAGCCAGTACTAATTTGCTGCAATTTTCGTAATCTTCTATTCTTTGATAGTAATCCAGTAATCTCTGAAAAAACTGATCATTATCGTAAAAAGGGTGTTTTGAGTTATAAGTCATCCGGCCGTTTACAGTCAATTCAAAACATTCCTCTTCATTTATTTTATTGATATTCAATTGAACACATTCACCGGTTACTATATCTGATTCCTTGTACTTTTCAAGAAAACTTGTCAATGTAAGCTGAACATTTATAAAATCGTTATTTTCATTTAACAGAATTTTATTCAAGGCATATTTTTCTTCAAGTTCAGCTGCTTTTTCTTCTGATTCCGGTTCTTTTAACAAATGACGTATAGCCTTTTGATTATTTTGTATTACAGTTAAATTGTTCTTTATTTTTGCTTTGAGACAGTCTATTGTTTGAATTATTTCAGCTTTCATTTTTAATCCTCCTTTTTACCTTTTGGTCAAGTATACGGAAGATCATCAAAAAAGTTAGATGTTTTTCTTTTATCTAATCAATTTTTATTAGAAATAATTAATATATCTAACAAACAAAAAAATTAAAAACTGTATTAAAGTACTAATCAAATAATAACACAAGCAAAAAATTATATTCTTTGCTTGTAGTTACCCAAATCGTCAAGAGAAAAATTTGTTATAAACTCAGAATATCCTTTATTAACTGCCCTGCTGAATTTTATGAATACTTCGGCTGATTTTTTATATGCCTCATCCCTGTTAGTATCATGCAGAAGAAGGTATCCCATAATTATATTTCCGGCCATTTCAACTAACCTGCGGGCATGAAAATCGATGAATTCATTATCATTGGCAGTTGTAACTTTGCTGACAGCTTTTTCAAATTCATCAGTCATTATTATTAGGGTTCTTCTAAGTCCAAAATACTCAGGCTTTATCAGAATATTTTCATATTCCCTTATTTGTTTTAAATATATTCCGGTAGTAACTCCTTTTATAGCTGCAACAACCTGTAACTGGGTAGTACCTTCATAAATTGAAGTAATTCTTGCATCCCTGTATATACGTTCGACAGGGTAATCTTTCATAAACCCTGAACCACCGTGTATCTGAATGGCATCATATGCCAGCTGGTTGCAAAATTCACTTGACAAACCTTTAGCTAATGGAGTATAAGCATCTGCCAGTTTATTGTATATTTTCATTTCATCTTTTTCCTCATCTGTAAGCTTGCGTTCATTGGCTATATGCGTCAAAGCCTTATAAACATCCACAAACCTTCCTGTCTCGTAAAGTAATGACCGTGAAGCATCAAGCTTGGCCTTCATAAGAGCAAGCATTTCATATATAGCAGGAAACTCTATAATTAGTTTACCAAATTGCTTGCGTTCATTAGCATAGTTTAATGCTTCCCTGAATGCTGCTTCACACAAACCAACTGACTGGGCAGCTATGCCAAGCCGGGCACCGTTCATGAGCGACATAACGTATTTTATAAGTCCCAGCCTCCTCTGCCCGCAAAGTTCTGCCGGGGCATGCCTGAAAACAAGTTCACATGTTGGTGAACCCTTAATTCCAAGTTTATTTTCTATTCTTCTTACTGTAACACCTGCATTTCTTCTGTCATAAATAAACATAGACAAACCGCGTCCGTCAGCTGTTCCTTCTTCCGAACGTGCAAGCACCAGGGATATATCTCCATCTCCATTGGTTATAAAACGTTTTACTCCATCCAGGTACCATTTTCCTTCGTCATTATTATAAGAGGCTTTAAGCTGAACAGCCTGAAGATCGGACCCTGCATCCGGTTCAGTCAAATCCATCGCCATGGTTTCACCACCCGAAACCCTGGTCAGGTAACGCAATTTCTGATCATCATTGGCAAATTCATGAATAGTTTCAGCACAATCCTGTAATCCCCAAATATTTACAAATCCGGCATCAGCTCTTGAAACAATATCAGCTGCCATTACATAAGGTATGATAGGGAAATTTAACCCTTCATAAATTCTCGGAAGGGTTATCCCCATTAATCCGGCATTTTTAAGTGCTTCAAGGTTCTCCCTGGTTCCCCTGGCATACTGCACCTTCCCATTTACAACAGAAGGCCCTTCATGGTCAACCGACTCGGCATTTGGCCCTATAATATTTCCTGCAATATCCCCGACTATATCCAGTACTTTATCATAACTGTCCATAGCATCTTCAAAATCCACGGGAGCATAATCAAATTTATCCTTATCTTCATAACCCCGTTCCTTCAAATCAACTATCCTTTTCATCAAAGGATGGTTTAAATGAAACTTTAAGTCTTTATTATCTGTATAAAAATTAGCCATTTCTAATATTTTTTATATTTATCGGTTTTGTTTAAAAACTTCCTCGTTTACTTTATTTGGAATTTTTCTTGTAGTACCTTATCATCTTGGGAATTATATCTGCAATATCACCAATAATAACGTAATCGGCAATTTTGTTAATAGGAGCCTGAGGATCATTATTAATTGCAATAACCATGGCCGAATCCTGCATGCCGGCAGTATGCTGCACCTGACCTGAAATACCGCAGGCTATATAAAGCTTTGGACGAACAGTAACACCTGTCTGCCCAATCTGCCTGTCATGATCTGCATATCCGGCATCTACAGCTGCACGGGAAGCACCAACTTCAGCCCCGATAAGTTCAGCAAGCTCGAATAACAGGTTAAAATTCTCCCGTGAACCTACACCGTATCCCCCTGAAACAATTATAGATGAATTTTTAATATTCACCCTGGAGGCCTCCATGTGCCGTTCAATAATACTGACGGCAAAATCTGAATCAGTTACATATTTGTTAACATCGAGGATATTTACCTTCCCCTTGAAATCAGGTTCAAAAAATTCTTTTTTCATTACTCCTTCTCTCACCGTAGCCATCTGGGGCCGGTGATCGGGATTTATGATTGTGGCAACTATATTTCCTCCAAAGGCAGGACGGATCTGGTATAATAAATTTTCATAAATTTTACCTGCCTTCTTATCTTCATGATCTCCTATCTCAAGGCTGGTGCAATCGGCAGTTAAACCACTGTGCAGTGCTGAAGAAACACGTGGTCCCAAATCCCTGCCTATACTGGTAGCTCCCATTAATGCTATCTGGGGTTTTTCTTCCTCAAAAAGTTTTACAGTTATGGAAGTGTGTGGTAAGGTTGTATATGGAAAAAGCCGTTCATCATCGGCAATATGAACCCTGTCGACACCGTAAGGAAACAAATGGCTTTCAATTCCTTTAAGGTTTGAACCTATTACAAGTGCTTCCAGCTTACAATTTAACTGGTTTGCCAATTTTCTTCCTTTTGTAAGCAATTCAAGACTTACATCGGCAACAGTACTTTTATCCAATTCACAATAAACAAAAATATTATTCATCTCTTAAAAATTATTTGTATTGTAATTTTCTTATCCTATGCTGTGGATTATATTATTTTCTGGTATGGCCTATCCTATTGTATGGCTGGCTATCAATTCTACCATCAGGCTTTCTATATCTTCATTACTGCTGGTGAGAACCTTTGATTCTTTAACCTGGAACACCACATTTTCAATTTTTTTAACTTTTGTGGGTGAACCTGCCAAACCAACTTCTATTTCGTTGGCTTTTGTGTCTTTAAGGCTTAATTCGGTAATATTCAGGTAGGGACGCTCGTTATAAAAACTAATGTAATCTTCAGCGGAATTCTGACGTTCAGAAATAGAAGTAGCTCGTTTATATCTCATAAGTAATTTTGCGTTTCTTGGCCGGCATTCTGGTGCTGAATTATTAACTGTAATCAAAACAGGTATAGATCCGGCTACAACTTCTACACCACGCTCCAGACGTCGTTTAACCTTAATCTTGTTTTTTTCAGCTGATATTATTTCTTCAGCATAAGTAATCTGTGGTATTGACAATTTTTCAGCAACCTGTGGTCCCACCTGCGCCGTATCCCCGTCTATAGCCTGCCTCCCGCAGATAATCACATCGAAGGCGCCTATAGTCCTTATTGCTGCCGCTAAAGCATAAGATGTTGCCAGGGTATCAGATCCGGCGAAGGCCCTGTCAGTAAGTAAAAACCCACGGTCCGCACCCCTGTACATACTTTCCCTGATTATTTCCGCTGCCCTGCCCGGACCCATAGTCAATACTGTAATGGTAGTTCCTTTGTATTTGTCTTTTAGTCTTAATGCCTGTTCAAGCGCATTTAAATCTTCCGGGTTATAAATAGCTGGTAATGCCGCACGGTTAACTGTTCCGTCAGCCTTCATGGCATCTTTACCTACATTACGGGTGTCAGGTACTTGTTTTGCAAGTACAATAATATTCAGACTCATTATAGTAAAAAATTTATTTTTAGTTAAAGTGGCAAATATAAAATAAATTCCAACAAATCAACTTTACACAATTATTATTGATAATATTTAAATTTTCTTAACTTTGACATACAATTACTTTCTAACCAATTATCTCATATACAATGGCAGACTTAAAAGATAATGCCCAAAGTATCCCTGTCAGTGAAGAAGAATTGAACAATCATCTCGAATACGTTATTAAGGAAAGCAGGGAAAAGCCAGGAAGTTTAATTCCACTGTTACAATTAACTCAAAAAATGTACGGATACCTTCCTGAATCCGCATTGAAGAAAATAAGCAGAAGCTTACAGATACCTTTTAGTGAAGTAGCAGGAGTTGTTGGCTTTTATTCTCTTTTTTCTACAAAACCAAAAGGTAAAAATGTAATTAAGGTATGCCAGGGAACGGCGTGTTACGTTCGTGGAGGCAACGAAGTGCTTGCTGCTGTCAGGAATGATCTAAAAATAAATGTCGGGGAAACTACAGAAGACAGAATGTTTTCTCTCGAAACCGGACGATGTTTCGGAGCATGTGGGCTGGCACCTGTTATTATGGTAAATGATGAAGTAATACAGCGTGTTAAACCATCTAAAATGAGTGAACTTTTAAAAGTTTATAAAAAATAAAACCATGCCAGCCAAACTACAAAGTATTTCAGACCTGGAAGACATAAGGGCCAGGTATCAGAAGGAAAACGAAAATGTAGGAACAGTTATCAGGGAAAAAGTATTGATCTGTATGGGAGGCGGATGTCTGGCCTCCGGGTCACAAAAAATTAAGGATTGCTTTGAAAGTACCTTGCAATCCGCAGGTCTGCATAAATCTGTAAAAGTTATTGGTACGGGTTGTATGGGTCCGTGTTCCAATGGCCCTGTTGTTATAATGGCTAATGATAAAACATTTTATCAAAATGTTACCGTGGCGGATGTTAAGGACATTGTTGAACAACATATCAAAAATCATAAGGTGGTCGACAGGTTATTATACAGGGAAGATGCGGACAGTCAACCAATACCTGTTATGACTGATATTGGTTTTTTTAAAAGACAAACCAAAGTTGTATTGCGAAATTGTGGTTTAATAGATCCAATGAGCATTGAAGATTATATAGGCCGCGACGGTTATTTTGCACTTGCTAAGGCACTTACATCCATGTCAAGGGATAATGTTTTAAATGAAGTCGAAAAATCAGGATTACGGGGCCGCGGAGGTGCAGGTTTTCATACCTCCAGGAAGTGGAAACTTGCTGCAAATATTTCCTCTGATAAAAAATACGTTCTGTGTAATGCCGATGAAGGTGATCCGGGAGCATATATGGACCGAAGCGTTCTGGAGGGAGATCCTCACACTGTAATAGAGGGTATGGCTATAGGAGCCTTCACTATTGGAGCTTCGGAAGGTTTTGTATATGTCAGGGCCGAGTATCCTCTGGCTGTAGAACGCTTGCAGATAGCTCTGGACAAGGCCAGGGAATACGGGCTGCTGGGAGAAAACATCCTTGGAACAGGTTTTTCGTTTAACCTGGAGATAAGAATGGGCTCAGGTGCCTTTGTTTGTGGTGAAGAAACAGCTCTTATTGCTTCTATTGAGGGAAAACGTGGCGAGCCGCGCCCACGCCCCCCTTTTCCGGCTCAAAAAGGATTGTGGGGTAAGCCAACCTTGTTAAATAATGTGGAAACCTATGCCAATATACCTTCAATTATCCTAAAAGGTGGTGACTGGTTTGCCTCATGCGGAACAGAAAAAAGCAAGGGTACGAAGGTATTTGCTCTGGCAGGTTCTATCAACCATTCAGGATTGGTTGAGGTGCCAGTGGGAACAACCCTTGGCGATCTTATCTATGACATAGGAGGAGGTACAGCCAGTGGCAAGCCATTCAAAGCGGCTCAGATCGGCGGTCCTTCCGGTGGATGTATACCAAGGCAGCACTTGAATGTTCCCCTCGATTATGAGTCACTGAACGAACTGGGGGCTATAATGGGATCAGGCGGTTTGATAGTTATGGATGATGATTCCTGTATGGTCGACGTAGCCAGGTTTTTTCTTGAATTTGTTCAGGAGGAGTCATGCGGTAAATGCGCTCCATGCAGGGTTGGCACCAAAAGAATGCTTGAAATACTTCAGAGGATTTGCACGGGAAAGGGACAGCCGGATGATATTGAAAAGCTGATTGAACTGGGTAATGAAATCAAAAAGACATCTTTATGTGGCCTTGGCCAATCGGCTCCCAATCCGGTTTTATCCACACTCAGATATTTTAAGCACGAATATGAAGCTCATATATTTTCAAAACATTGTGAAGCCGGAGTTTGCTCCGACCTTGTAAGGGCTCCCTGTCAAAGTGCCTGTCCTGCCAGTGTTGATGTGCCAGGTTTTATTTCTCTTGTCGGGGAAAAAAGGTATGCAGAAGCACTTAAGCTTCATCGTGAACGTAATCCATTTGCTGCTGTATGTGCGAGGGTTTGTTTCCATACCTGCGAAGAAAAATGCAGGAGGGTCACTCTGGATGAACCAATGGCCATCAGGGCAGTAAAACGGTTCATGGTTGACCAGGAAATAACTGTACAAATACCTGAAGTAAGAGATAATCCTGACAATGCCAGACGTAAGATAGCTATTGTTGGTGCAGGTCCTGCGGGGTTATCATGTGCATATTTTCTTGCCAGGCTGGGTTACCGTCCTCATGTCTTTGAGGCTGAACAGCGCCCTGGAGGCATGCTGGTGCAAACTATTCCTGCTTACAGGTTGCCAAGGGAAATACTTGCCCGTGAGATTCGTATGATTGAACGTATGGGTGTGACAATAGAAACAGGTATGCGGCTTGGTAAAGACTTTAATATAAATAACTTACAGGAACAGGGTTATGAAGCCCTTTTCCTTGGTGTGGGGTCACCTGTGGGCCTCTCCTTAAACCTTCCAGGTATAAAAGCTGAAGGTGTCATAGATGCCCTTGATTTTCTTAAAACTTATAACCTCAGGGGTTCAGTACCAGTAAAAAATAAGATAGTTGTTGTTGGCGGAGGAAATGCAGCAATAGATACTGCCCGTTCGGCAATTCGTCTTGGAGCCGAGGAAGTAAGGGTTATATACAGAAGGTCTCAGGATGAGATGCCTGCATATGCAGAAGAAATAGATGAAGCACTGGAAGAAGGAGTTATCCTGCACACCCTTACCGATCCTTTGGAAATTCTGACAGATAATGGCAAGGTAATGGGAATCAAGTGCAATACAAACCGTTTGGGTGCTTTTGACTCAACAGGCCGCAGAAGGCCTGAAGCAGAAGACAAAACATTTGTCATAGAAGCTGAACAGGTAATTATGGCTATAGGGTCGACTCTGAATACCGATACTTTATTTGACGGAATACCTATAGAAACATCCCAAAAAGGGTCTATAATTAAAATAAATCCCGAAAACGGCCAAACTTCAATACCATGGATTTTTTCAGGGGGCGATTCAGCTACCGGTCCGCTTACTGTAATAAAAGCAGTTGCAGGCGGGGAAAAAGCAGCCGTGGGAATAGACCAGTTCCTGACGGGAAAAAATCATGCATTCTGGAGAAAAGAAAAGAAAAACGATACTTTCTTTGATCCTGATGGTGATCCTGTTATGCTGCCTCGCCAGAAAATTACCCTGCTCCCTTCCTCGCGGCGTAAACATAACTTCGATGAAGTGGAACAGGTATGGGTTGAGAGTGAAGCTGTAAGGCAGGCTACAAGGTGCCTGAGGTGTGACTATGGTAAGGACTGATATAATTTTTGATTTTTGAGTTTGGTATTACAATGTCCTGGCTTTCGTTTTCTGGTTCATGGTTAAGATTAACTATAAATTCATAAAGTATATATCCGGCAATTATGATAAAACTATACATTAACAGCCAGCCTGTTGAGGTTAAAGAAGAAGCCACTATTCTGGATGCTGCAAAGAAAATGGGTATAAGAATACCTACCTTATGTTTTCTTGAAAATTTTGAAGGTAAAGGTGCCTGCCGTGTATGCATGGTAGAGGTAAAAAATGCAAGGGGATTGGTAACCGCTTGTACCACACCTGTGAGTGAAGGTATGGAAGTATACACCAATTCACGGTCGGTTAGAAATTCCAGAAAATTTGTGGTTGAGATGCTACTTTCAGAGCATGACGGGGATTGCAAAACATGTTTGAGAAACGATGACTGTGAATTAAAAGAACTTGCTGCAGAATTAGGCATTACAAATTTGAGGTTCGATGGTGAGCACACACACAGGTATATTGACGATTCCACTCCTGCCCTGGTAAGAGACTCAGGAAAATGCATCAAATGCCGGAGATGTGTAACTATATGCAATGAATTACAGTCAGTTGGTTCTCTGTTTCCCCAGGGACGTGGTTTTAATTCAACCATAGGTCCCGCATTTGCCCAAAACCTTGATTCAGTGGCCTGTGTACAATGCGGACAATGTGCTGCCATTTGTCCTGTAGGTGCTATTGTAGAAAAGGATCATACAGCAGGTGTATGGAACGCCCTGGATAACCCTGACAAATATGTGATAGTACAAACTGCCCCTGCAATCAGGGCTGCTTTGGGTGAATGTTTTGGCTATGAACCAGGAACACTCGTCACTGGAAAAATGGTAAATGCATTAAGGCAGTTAGGATTCAGAAAGGTGTTTGACACTAACTTCACTGCTGACTTAACTATAATAGAAGAAGGCAGCGAGTTACTCAACCGTCTTAAATTAGCGCTGGTGGATAAAATACCTGTTGCATTACCCCAGTTTACAAGTTGCTCTCCGGGATGGATTAATTTTATTGAATTCAATTATCCTGAATTTCTTGATAATATTTCTACCTGCAAATCGCCGCAACAAATGTTCGGGGCCCTTGCCAAAACATATTATGCCGATAAAATAGGAGTAAAAGCTGAAGATATAGTTGTGATATCTGTAATGCCTTGTACTGCAAAAAAATATGAATCACAACGTACAGAGATGTATAATAATAACATACAGGATGTTGATTATGTGCTCACTACCCGGGAACTGGGTAGAATGATAAAGCAAGCCGGAATTAATTTTGCTTCTCTTCCCGATGCGGTAATGGATACTCCTTTTGGTTTATCTTCCGGTGCTGCGGATATTTTTGCCAATACTGGCGGGGTTATGGAAGCTGCTGTAAGGACCGTATATGAAATAGTTACCGGAAGGCCCTTGCCTTTAAATGACCTGCATATTGAACCTTTAATGGGCTTGAACGGGGTTAAGAAAGCAACTTTACTAATTGAAGACACCTTACCTGAATGGAACTTCCTAGAAGGAGTTGTGCTCAAAGTGGGTGTTGCACATAACCTTGGAAATGCAGGCAAACTTCTTGAAGCAATACGCCAAGGTGAAGAATTTCATTTTATAGAAGTTATGACTTGTCCGGGTGGTTGCATAGGCGGTGGTGGACAGCCAAGATATACCACCGATGAGGTGCGTAAAAAACGAATAAGTGCTATATACAGGGAAGATGAAGGCAAAAAACTGCGTAAATCACATGATAACCCTGATATAAAACAAATTTATGCCGACTTTTTAGGTAAACCACTTGGTGAAAAATCACATCATCTTTTACATACTCATTATAAATCAAAGGATTCACTTAAAAAATAAAATTTAACTCCTTACCCAAATTGTGATTTATAGCTGAAAAAAACTGACCGTTGGGACCATCATCATCTATCAATGCCGGAGCCAGTGCACCTGGTAGTACTGCCCGGACAGGGTGTTGGGCATTTATTCCTCCCATATCAGTCTTTATCCAACCCGGGTCAAGGGTATTTATTCTTACAGATGTGTTAAGAAGTTTTGATGCTATGTCATCGGTAAGTTTATTTACTGCCCATTTTGAAGCTCCATATGGCGCCAGCTCAGGCTGATCCTTAATACCTGAAGTCAGATTAACCACTCGTCCAAAACCATTACTTATCATTGAAGGAATAAATGCACTGCAGAGGCTGTACATTGCAAAAACATTAACTTTAAATGTAAGCATCCATTCATTCCAGCTATGTTTAAAGAAATCATCATGATAAGGCGTCATCGTAGCTGCATTATTATATAAAATATCAACATTAATATTCAGTTTTTTTACCTGATCTATCAAATTATTTACCTGATTTTCGTCAGAAAGTTCGCCATATACTTTATAGACCCGGACTTTAAATTTTTGCAGCTGTTCAATTGTATTGGAACAACTGTCCGGCGTCCGGCCATGTACTATAATATTGCAACCCAGATTAGCCAAACCCATGGCAATCTGCCTGCCTATTCCACGGCTGGAGCCTGTAATAAAGGCATTTTTTCCCGTTAAATTTATCATAATTTACCTGGCTTTATTGTTTTTTAATTCCCAACGGCAGGACGATTTTATTGTATACTTCATTTAATATAAGTGCAAAACAGGTATACATAGCAGAGAGTCCGCAAATTATACCAACATATCCGGCAACTGTCCTTACAGATTTATTACCTGCAAAATCGCTCCAGGCCAGAAGAAAAAACAATAACACCAAAGTTCCAAAAACTACCTGTAAGGCTTTGTTTAATTTCAGGGTCCCCACAAACATAAATAATGTAAATACTCCCCACAGTGTTAAAAACCAGGCCATGGCAGATTCATCTGATTTTAAATCCGTTCCGAAAGATGTTCTTGGCAATAACCAGATTGCTGTAAGTGCAATCCAGAAAAAACCGTAAGCAGTGAAGGCAGTTGCTCCAAAAGTATTGTTTTTTTTCCATTCCTGGGTTCCGGCTATCACCTGCGCCAATCCACCAACAAATATGCCCATGCCAATTATCATGGAATTCAGTCCATAAAGGCCAACATTGTGAAGATTCAATAAAACTGTGGTCATGCCAAAGGCAAACAGACCCAAGGGTGCCGGATTTCCGGTACTATCCTTAATAATAGTAATAGTTTCAGTGCTCATGTTGTTTTAATTTGGTTAAAGTTTAGTTTAGTTCAGTTTAGGTTAATTTAGTTTTGTTTAGTTTAATTTAGTTTACCGGTTATAAAACCTTCCCATGTATTTATTTTCTATAATTGCCTTCCTCAGTTCAACAAGATCAACCTGTCCCTGACTTCTGTAAACTATTTTACCTCCCGGTTCGACAATTATGGTATATGGCAAGGCACCCTGCCATTTTGAATCCACTGCATCAATAAGCTTATATTCATCATCAAGATTAAAAATAAAATTCTTACAGTTAGCAGCTTCAGCTTTCTGGAGGAACTTTAAAACATCTTCCTTCTTATTTGGTTTATCCAGACTTATAGAAATAAACTCGAATGAACGTTTGCCGTACATACGCTGTAAAGTCACCAGGTCTGGAAATTCTGTTGCACAGGGTCCGCACCATGTAGCCCAGACATTTATAAGTCTCAGTTTACCTGTTGTATCATTTTTTACAAGTTGCTTTACACCTGTTGTATCTGTTTCATTTAATGTTACAGGCAGTTGAGCCCACCTCTTATCATCTTCTATTGTGCCCTGGGATTTCCATGACCATTTAATTGAACATCCAAATACTTTGGTAACAGGGGTGGCAACCGGCTGTCCTTTTAATGTTGCATCAATGGCGCTTCTAAGGTCTTCCCCGTTTCCGGTACCAGGCTTTTCATGCCCATCAACGCGGCCGCAATAACACAGTTTACGGTCCTTATCGAAAACAAAGCAATGAGGAGTGGCGGCAGGACCATAAGCTAATGCACATTCCTGCTTATCGCCGTCATATAAATAAGGGAATTTGAATCCTTTGTTTTTTGCACGGATTATCATTTCATCATATGAATCGCCCAGGTCGGAATAATCCTGTTCACTGTATAACAGGGCGTTTGTAGCAGTTGATGAAATTACAGCTACGTCAACACTTTTAGGTTTATATTCTGAAGCAATGGATATAATCCTGTCTTCATAAGCCTGTGCAGTAGGGCAATGATTACAGCTGAATATTATAACAAGTATTTTGGCGTCTTGAAAATCTTTAAGAGTATAAATTTTACCATCCACACCCTTTAAACTGAAATCAGGTGCCTTAGCTCCAATTTCAAGGGTTTTGATTTCAGGATGATCATTAAGTGCAAACACTCCTGTGAAATATGATAATACAACAAAAATTATCATTACTGTTTTTATTATTGTTCTCATAAGCATATATGTAGTTTTTTAGTTAAAAGATTTGAATTCTATCACTTTATCTTTTTCTGCACTTTCATATGCTCCAAAGGTTATTTTAAGAACATCCCGAACATCATCAAGAGTAGAAACAGGAGGGATATTTTTTATCAGATAGTCGGAAAATGCCTTGGCCTGATTTACAAAAGAACCTTCATATTCAACATCTGAATCTGTTTTTACACCGTTTACATATAAGGCATCAGTTATAACCAGGCTCCCTTTTGTCCCAAAAATCCTGATACCGTTTATAAGATTTGCATGATCCGAAGTCCACGATTGCATAATCACAGCCATGGAACCATCAGGATAGAGCAAACTAACCTGAGCTGTATCCTCGCATTCCATATTTTTCAAAACCATATTTGATTTAAATCCTTGTAATTTTTCAGGTTTCCCTAATAAATACAAAGCCTGGTAAATCAAATGGTGTCCGCTGTCGATCAGTGCACCTCCTTTTCCCACTGCTTTGACCGCTCTCCAGCCCTTTGCATGTGCTTCAGGAATGGTATGCGTTATAATAAATGAGGAGTGAATTATCTGTCCCAATGCACCAGATTCAATTAGTTCTTTTGCCTTACGCACAGCTTTTCTGTAAACAAAATTATGTGCAGGGAAAATTTTCACTCCGCCTTGAGAGGCAAGGTCTTTTATTTCTTCCAGTTGAGAATAATCAGTTACTACAGGTTTTTCAACCATCATATGTTTATTATTGGCTATGGCTTCTTTTATCTGATCATAATGAAAAGGGTTTATGCTGCCAATAATTAAAGCATCAATACCGGGTGAACTTACCATTTCCCTGAAACTGTCATATGCTTTTATTCCCAGAGCGGAACATTTGGATTTTAACAGCTCTCTTTCAGCTCCTTTTTGTTGATCGTTGCCAAAAAAAACATGGCACATTCCGGTAATTTCAGCATCGGGATTAACCTTAAACCCTTTAAAATGCCAGTCGGCTATAAATCCAAAACCTACCATTCCTATTCTTAACTTTTGCATTGTTTTATTTTTATTAAACAAATATAAGATATCCGGATTCAATTTTAAATTAAAATAATTTATAAAAGTTAAAAATGTTATTTATGCTTTAAAATGTGAATAATGCAAATTTTTTTAAATTTATATAATAATGAATTTTATTAAATTTTAAATGGCATTAATTTCGTTAAGCATACACTATCACAAATTACATAAAATCATTATTACTGAACTTAATGGAGCTACTGATTTTGTCCCAGGGGTTGTAGCCCTTTTCCTCCTGCTAAGGTGTACAATGATGACGGCCATGTCCATTTTTCGTAAAAAGGAGATGGGGATGATGGAGTATTGCTAATTTTCAAATAAATTTGCAATTTGATTTATATTAAGATAAGTTGCATATAGTATTACCATTATAAAAATATGTCAGGCATTTACAGTGAGCACGATAAACATTATGTAGCAATAGATTGCATAATTTTTGGATTTGATGATAATGAACTTAAACTACTTATTCTAAAAAGAAAATTCGAACCGGCCAAAGGTGAATGGTCTCTTATGGGTGGTTTTTTAAAAAGTGATGAAAGTATTGAGGACGGCGCCAGACATATTCTTTTCCAACTGACAGGTATAAACGATATATATATGGAACAACTTTTCACTTTTGGGAATGTTGACCGTGATCCGGGCGCAAGGACAATCTCCATTGCCTTTTATGCTTTGATAAAAGTTATGGAGAATAACAGAAAACTTGCTGTAGAACATGGAGCTCAATGGGTATCTATAAAAAAACTGCCAAAATTGATTTTTGATCATAATATAATGGTTGAAAAAGCATTATCCGCATTAAGAAGGATGATTGTAAGAAAACCTATAGGATTTGAGTTATTACCTGATAAATTTACATTACCTCAATTACAGGCATTATACGAAGCAATTTATCAGGAACCGATCGAAAAAAGAAACTTCAGAACCCGTATTTTAGAAACAGGATTACTTGTAAAACTTGATGAGAAAGAAAAAGGTACTTCAAAAAAAGGGGCGTATTATTATAAATTCAACAATGAAAAATATAAACAATTGGAAGAAATGGGATTAAATTTTCAATTTAAAGTTATAAAAACACATTTGATGAAAATAAATACTTGATTTAACTAAATTAAAATTATGATTATGAACATTAAAACTAAATTATTACTGTTATTGGTAACTTTATTACTAAGTTTTTCCTGTAATTCAATAAAGGAGTTAAAAATTTCCATTTCAAAGACAGAATGGGGTGTGGCAGACGGAGAAAAAGTCTGGTTATTCAAACTTACTAATAAAAAAGGCATGGAAGTAAAAATAACCAATTTTGGAGCAACCATAACCTCTGTAAAGGTAACTGATAAAAACGGAATATTTGACGATGTGGTTATTGGCTTCGATGATTTAAAAACCTATCAAAGTGAACATATTTATTGCGGGAGTATAGTAGGCCGTTACGGTAACAGAATTGCCAAAGGGAAATTTATGTTAAATAATAAAGAATATTCTTTGGCAGCTAATAATGGTCCAAATCATTTACATGGCGGAAATAAAGGATTTGACAAACAGGTATGGAATATAGGGAAAGTTTTTTCTTCTGATGATTCTACAGGGGTAGAACTGACTTATCTAAGCAAGGATATGGAAGAAGGGTATCCTGGCAATTTAATTATAAAGGTTTATTATACGCTTAATAATGAAAACGAAATCAAAATCAGGTATTATGCGAATACTGATAAGCCCACTGTTTTAAACCCAACAAATCATAGTTATTTCAACCTTTCAGGATTTAAAGAATCAGTTCTTAACCATGAAGTGACTATAAATTCGGATTCGGTGACACCTGTCGACACAACTCTGATACCAACCGGTTCATTATTGTGTACCGGTAATACACCTTTTGATTTTAACACCTCTCATAAAATTGGAGAACGTATTAATCTTGTGCCTGGAGGTTACGATATTAATTATAAACTCAGGAAAATAGGCCATGAACTATCGCTGGCTGCTGAAGTTTATGAATCCGCATCAGGCAGAATACTTCAGGTATACACCACTGAACCGGGTATCCAGTTTTATTCAGGAAATTTTTTAGATGGTACTTTTACAGGGCATATGGGAATTAATTACAAAAAATATTACGGCTTTTGTTTAGAAACACAGCATTTTCCTGATTCACCCAATCATCCCAATTTTCCAGGAGTAATACTGAATCCGGGACAAACATATTCTCAGTTAACCATCTTCAAATTTTCCGTAAAACAGTGATATTACCTGGATAATTCGAGCATTACAACCGATTTGGAAGGAAGAGTAACTTCAATAATATTATTTTTCAATTTTGCAGATGAAAAATCGGTGATTTTTACTTCCGGTGATTTTCCGAAATCATTAAAAGCATTTATTTGGCCGGCTGTGATCTTTTCTCCTTTCAGGTTTTTATAGGTATAATCATTAAAATCTATAGTTACTAATTTATCATTATTAGGATCGAGGTTCACCAACGAAATATGTATTAATCCATTATGATCTTTTGATGCTGAAGCATTGATTGAAGGGATTGATTCTTTTTGGTTTATGTAAGGAGTGCAACTAATTTCCAAGGGAATTAAAGTTGCATTCTGATGTACCTTATACATTTTAAAGACATAATAAGTAGGGGTAAGAACCATCTCACTGCCTTTGGTCAGGATAACAGATTGCAGTACATTAGCTAACTGGGCGATATTGGCCATCCTCACCCTGTCAGCATGATTATTGAAAATATTTAAATTAATTCCCGCAACCAATGCGTCACGAAGGGTATTCTGCTGGTAAAGGAAACCGGGATTTGTTCCAGGTTCCACATCGTACCATGTGCCCCACTCGTCTATGACAAGTCCTGCATCTTTATTATACTTATCCATTATGGATACGTGTTTTTTAATTAATGAATCCATCGCAAGTGTTTGTTTCAATACAATAAACCAATCATTTTGCGTAAAATTTGTAGCTGACCTGCCAGCCCCTTCAGATGGAGAAGTATAATAATGTAAAGACATATCCGGTACCCTGTTACCAACATTTTTCATTACTACATCGGTCCAGTTGTAATCATCAGCACTTGCCCCTGAAGCTACTTTTATTAAACCGGGACATGCCGATGAAACATAAGTACCATATTGCTTAAGTAAATTGGAATAGTAATCAGGTGTCATATTTCCCCCGCAACCCCAGGCTTCGTTTCCAATTCCAAAATATTTTACTCTCCATGGCTTTTCCCGTCCATTTTGTTTTCTGAGTTTACTCATTGGTGATTCTGCACCAGAGGTAAGGTATTCCACCCACTCTGTCATTTCCTTGACGCTGCCGCTGCCTACATTACCTGTGATGTACGCGTCACAACCCAATTGTTCGCATAAATCCATGAACTCGTGAGTTCCAAAACTATTATCTTCTGTAAGACCACCCCAGTTAACATTAATTATGGAAGGACGGCTTTCACGCGGACCTATACCATCTTTCCAATGATAGGTATCTGCAAAGCATCCTCCGGGCCATCTTAATACAGAAATACCCATATCCTTCAGTGCATTGACAACATCATTGCGTATACCACGTGTATTGGGAATATCTGATTTTTCCCCAACCCAAAGTCCTCCATAGATGCAATGCCCCAGATGTTCTGAAAAATTACCATAAATGTCCTTGCTGATAGTATAAGTTGCTTTATCAAAATGTAAAACCAAATGGTTTGCATTTGATGTTTGCCCTGACATATTTATAACAGACATTACAATTATAAAATTGAAAAGGATTATTTTTTGAAAAACTCGTTTTTTCATTTTTTATTTATTAAATTATTAAGTGTGCATTATAATTAACTGCATAGGAGAAATATAACTATTAATTTCTAATTTGGATATTTTGAAAGCATATAATAGATTTCATTCCAGCGTAACTCATTTTTTAAATCTTTGATTGTTGTAGCCTTATCAATGTGAATATATTCTATTCCTGCTATTTCACAAAAATCTTCAATATATCCGGCATTTATAGCCTGGCTAAAAGCTGTATGATGCGCCCCACCTGCATATATCCATGCAGCAGCTCCGGTCTTCAGGTTCGGCTGAGGCACCCAAAGAGCTCTTGCAACAGGAAGTTTAGGCATTTCATGATCTGGTTTAACACAATCGACGGAATTGACAACCATTCTAAACCTGTTTCCCAAATCAATAAGACTGGCATTTATAGCCGGACCTTCAGCAACATTAAATACAAGACGTGCCGGGTCATTTTTACCACCTATTCCCAATGGATGTACTTCAAGTGAAATTTGTCCGTCTGATACAGAAGGGCAAATTTCGAGCATATGAGCTCCAAGTACTTTCATCTCACCTTGTTTTAAATGGTAGGTATAGTCTTCCATAAATGAACAACCGCCCTTCAACCCTGTACCCATTACTTTTAAAGCCCTTACCAGGGCAGCATGCTTCCAGTCGCCTTCGGCACCAAAACCAAATCCATCTTCCATTAACCTTTGACAAGCCAAACCTGGAAGTTGAGCCAATCCATGAAGATCCTCAAAGGTGGTTGTGAAAGCTTTAAATCCCCCATTTTCAAGAAATTGCCTTAGTCCAAGCTCAATTCTGGCCTGATATTTAATATTTTCGAAAATATCTCCTTTGTAAGAGGCATTTTTATCCAATTTATAAATATCCCTGAATTCCTCAACCAGATTATGTATTTTAATATCTGGCACATCGTTAATTACTTTAACAAGATCACCTATGCCAAAGCCATTTACAGAAAAACCAAATTTCATTTGTGCTTCAACCTTATCACCTTCAGTAACTGCAACTTCACGCATATTGTCCCCAAAACGTGCAACTTTTAAGCTTTGAAAATCATGCCAGGCAGCACAAACCCTTGTCCATACTGATATACTTTGAATCACTTCTTCATCTTTCCAGTGGCCTACAACTACTTTCCTGTTTTTTTTCATCCGCGACATGATAAATCCATGTTCACGGTCTCCATGGGCCGATTGGTTAAGATTCATGAAATCCATATCTATTTCACTCCAGGGTAATTCCAGATTATATTGGGTATGCAGGTGTAATATCGGTTTTTGAAAATTTTTTAAACCATTTATCCACATTTTTGATGGAGAAAATGTGTGACACCAGGTAATTACTCCAATACAATTTTTTTTAATATTAGCCTCGTTTAATATATCTGTTATCTCATCCGGAGTTTTTAAAACTAATTTAAAAATTAAATTGACAGGAATTATGGAGGAATTATTTAAAAATCCGACAATTTCTCTTGAGTTTATTTCCACCTGCTTAAGAGTTTTTTCCCCGTACAGATCCTGGCTGCCTGTAATAAACCATACTTCTGATTGTCCCAAGTTTTTCATTTTGATAATAATTAGTGTAAATTTTAATTAAAATTCATTGCCCATAATAAGAGTCCGGCCCATGTTTTCTTTCATAGTGTTTTTGAATCAAGGTATCCTTCATTCTTGACGAATCTTTATTTATCATTTTAGTAATATAAGCCATTTTAGACAGTTGTTCAAGGATAGCACTGTTATAAACTGCTTTGTTTACTGTATTTCCCCAGGTGAAAGGTCCATGGTTTCCTACAAGGATCATTTCTGTATCCTGGTATTTTAATCCTCTATCTTTGATACAATTAATAATTTGAATACCAGTCTGGTATTCATAATTATCAAGTATCATTTTATCTGACATTGGTGGTGTGCAAGGTATATCAGTAGTGAGGTGATCTGCATGGGTTGTACCATAAATCGGAATATCCTGTAAAGTTTGAGCCCAGGATGTACTGTAAACTGAATGTGTATGAACAATTCCGCCTATATTTTCCCAATTGGAATATAATACTGCGTGTGTTTTTGTATCAGATGACGGTCTTAGATTTCCTGAGACCACCTTACCACTAAAATCTACTATCACCATTTTATCCGGTGACAGTAATTCATATGGCACCCCGCTTGGCTTAATAGCGAATACACCGGCATTTCTATCAGCTGAACTGGCATTTCCAAATGTATATATTACAAGGCCCAGTTGAGGTAATTGCATATTTGCTTCGAATGCTTCCTGTCTTAAATCAATAAACCTATCCATAAAATTAATTATTTGACTGAAGTTTGTTGTTCAATGTAACTGCCTAGTTCACAATATTTTTTATACAAATTGCCATACAATTCAACGTTAGATTTATTTGGTTTGTATTCCATATCAAACCCATTACCCATTTTAGCTTGTGCGTCCAGTACAGTGGAATATAATCCAGCAGCTGTAGCCGCAGCCATTGCAGTTCCAAGTGCACATGCCTGTTCACTTCTGGCAACTAAAATAGGTTTGTTTATAACATCACAAACTACCTGCATGACGTAAGGAGATTTCCTTGCAACACCACCTAAGGCTATAACTCCATATATTTCTATCCCATTATCAGCAAACCTGTCAACTATTCTTTTAGCTCCAAATGCCGTTGCCTCTACCAGTGCTTTGAAAATCCCCGGAGCATCAGATCCAAGGCTAAGACCTGAAATAGAACCTTTCAATAACTGATTTGCATCAGGTGTGCGCCTTCCATTCATCCAGTCAACTGCCAATATGCCTGATTCTCCAATAGGTATGGATTCTGCTTCCTGTGAAAGAACTGGAATAATATTATCGGTTAACTCCTGAATCAGCTTTTCTTTTAAAACATCATCAATAACTGAAGTCTTTCCCAATATTTTTTCTACAGGCCATACCAGAATATTCCTGAACCACGCATATATATCTCCAAAAGCAGATTGCCCTGCTTCCATTCCAATCATATCCTTTACAACTGAGCCATCGACCTGTCCGCAAATACCCTTAATCAGTTTACCACCTAATTCATGAGTAGGAACAATAAGAATATCACAGGTAGAAGTTCCCATTATTTTACTTAAATAGTGAGGCTTAATTTCACCACCCAGGGCACCCATATGCGCATCGAAAGAGCCGGCTCCAATAATAACTGACTCATTAAGACCCAGCCTTTTTGACCATTCTTTGCTGAGATTGCCTGCTTTTTTGTCACAAGTATAGGTTTCATTGTACAACTTACCTCTTAGTCCAATTAATAAGGGATCGAGTTTTCCCAGAAATTCTTCTGAAGGAAGTCCTTCAAATTCAGTATGCCACATAGCTTTATGCCCTGCTGCACAACGGCTTCTTTTTATATTTAAAGGGTTTGTTTCCCCGGTTAATAAGGCAGGTATCCAATCACAATGTTCTGCCCAGGTATAGGCACCGGTCCTGACCATCCTGTCAGTTCGAAGTATATGTAATATTTTAGCCCAAAACCATTCAGAAGAATAAATACCACCAACATATTTAGTGTAATCAATACCTCCCCATGTCCTGGACAAATTATTTATCTGTTCAGCTTCCTCAGTAGCTGTGTGATCTTTCCAAAGGACAAACATGGCATTTGGGTTTTCTGCAAATTCCGGAGACAGTGAAAGTGGTTTGCAGTTTTTATCTAATGCAACCGGAGTCGAACCTGTAGTATCTACAGAGATTGCAATAATATTTTTTGCAATTTTAACAGGAGCTTTTTTTATGGCATTTGTTATTGTTGCCTCAAGTCCTTCAATATAATCAAGCGGGTGCTGACGAAACTGGTTCCTTGCAGGGTTACAATAATTTCCACTTTTCCAACGGGGATAATAAAACACATCTGCAGAAATTTCATTTCCGTTTTCAGCATCTACAATCAATGCCCTGACCGAATCAGTTCCAAAATCTACTCCAATAGTATAATTTGACATAATTTATACCAGTTAATTACCAAAAATAAATGTAGAACAAAATACATACTGCAACTACTGTCAAAGACGTTAATACATCCCAGGTATTCCAGCTTTTCCGGCTTTCAGCTATTTGTTCAGGACTCCTAGAAAAATAAGTTAACCCCTGCAATTGATTTTCATTTGCTTTAGGTGTAAAGAAACTTATAGTTACCATTAGCAATATTGTAAACACGAAAAGAAATACTTCAAAGTGTAACCAGTTTATATTCAGTATAGTAAATAGTCCATTTCTTAATGTTGGATCCATAATAATTTTATTTGCTGATACATCCAGGCTTCTGGCTGGATCCATAATCATGAGACCCAAACGTGACATACCAATAATAAAACCTATAATCAATCCCCACTGACCAGCTTTAGGGGTAATTTTACGGTTAAATACCCCCAAAATAAATACAGCGGCAATTGCCGGAGCTATAAGGGATTGCATATTCTGAAGGTATTCATAAAGAACACTGCCTAAACCTTTCATGATTGGTATCCAGATTAATCCCAGTAATACTACAGAAATTGTAGCTAAACGTCCGACCCAGACCAAACGGTGTTCACTTGCCAGAGGCCGGAAATTTTTATAAAAATCGATAGTAAACAAGGTTGCCGAAGAATTAAAATGAGCAGCCAGAGATGTCATCAAAGCAGCAATGAAACCAACTATAACAAGACCTTTTATACCCATTGGTAACAGATACCCTACCAGTTTACCATAGGCTTCGTTATTATCATTAAATAATAACATACCTTTTGCCTTCATTGCTGCAGCTATCATTCCAGGTATTAAAAACATGAATACAGGCAGGATTTTTAAAAATCCTGCAAATATGGTCCCTTTCCTTGCATTATTAATGTCTTTGGCAGCCAGTGCCCTTTGGACAATATGCTGATCGGTACACCAATACCAGAAACCTATTATTGCAGCTCCAAAAATTACTCCTATACCAGGAAATTTATCATACCATAAATCTCCTTTTTTGTGAATAAGATGGATATTATTTCCAGCATGCCTTACAACTTCGTGCCATCCGTTTAAAATGCCTCCTCCGCCTAATTTTATAAGACCCAGTAACAATATGGTTATGGCTCCGCCAATAAGTATGGGTGTTTGTATAACTGAAATACTCATAATACCTTTCATACCGCTCAACACTGTAAAAATTCCTGTAAGGAGAACCAACCCTATAGCTCCGTACCAAAAATCAATTCCAAGTACTGATTGAAGAAAAATCCCGCCTGTGAAGGCCGTAACAGAAACTTTGGTTAAAACATAGCTGACAAGCGTAATAATGGACAAGGTAGAACTGGTATCTTTGTTAAACCTCTTAAGCAGGAACTCGGGCATTGTAAATACCTTACTGTGAGCATAAAATGGAACAAATACCCAGCCAAGGATAAGAATCATCCAACCTTGCATTTCCCAGTGTGCCATTGCCATTCCACTTTCAGCACCAGCACCGGCTAATCCAACTAAATGTTCCGAACCAATATTGGCTGCGAAAATAGCCGCACCAACAGCAAGCCATGTCTCACTGCGGCCTGAAAGAAAATAATCACTAGTATTATCTGATTTGCCCTTTATTACCCATATCACTATTCCAATAAGGCATAATAAAAACAGAATTAAAATAACCCAATCAAGTATTGCCATGTAGTAGTAAATATTTTATAGTTAGTAGATTAAAAGTATTAATAAATATTATAAGTGTATTTTATATACTTATTAATCAAATCAAAGGTATTAATCTTTTTAATAGTCTGGTAAAAAAAATTGAAAATCTTTTGGAATATTACATAGGGAAAATTTTGATTGTATCAATATGGTTATTATAATGAAATTTCAACCTCAGGAATATAAATTTCCTGTCCGCTAATCTTTATAAAAATCTTAAGAATAGTTCTAAATGTTAAAATTTCTTAAAATACCACTATTTATTGCAGTTGTGGGCCTACACGATTAAACTCCGGACTATAATTAATGTCAAAGAAGAAAATTAAAACATAAGGATATGAAAACTAAGGAAATTAAAATCAGAAAATTTGCTGAATCAGGTACAATAATAATATCAGTTTGTATGTTCACCTTGATATTGGCATTATCAGTCGAGTACTCGAAAATCAGGCAATTGCACAAAGCAGGTATGAAGGACATACTGGAAATTACGGACACTATTCAGGTACATATGCCAGAGGAAATTATGTAAGTCATCCAGTGAATGGCTGCTCCAGGGTGTATTATGGAGGAAGGGATTATTATTATCATGGCGGAACATACTATCATTCCTTTAACGGAGGTTATGTTGCTGTAGCACCTCCAGTTGGTATAGGGATTGATTTATTGCCGGAAGGTTATACAAGTCTGTATGTTGGAGGTATTCCTTATTACTGCTTTGGAGGAACTTATTATGTACACCGCGGGGGTCATTATGTTGTGGTTGATGCACCCGGAAGGGCTGTGGTTAGAAACTACCATTACGGGTACCACAGGGTCTGATATTTTATAAAAAAAAGTATTACAGGGTGTCTCTTAAACCGGGGCACCCTTTTTTTACATTCAGAGAAGATTTTAATTTAGCACTCCTATATCAGGAATGAAAAAAATGAATAGTGGATAAAATTATTTTAACATTATTTTAAATATTGGTTTTAAAAGAAAAACTATTTTTATAAAATTAAATTCCATTCTTTTTGGAAGAATGGCTTGATTTAAATAATAAAATATGAAAACCACAATCCTTAATATTTTTTACACTATCATTATTATCATCCTTACTACTTCCTGCGATTTAAAACCATATGAACAACCACAAACCTGCGTTCCATACTATATAAGGGAAATATTATGCAAGAAAATTGCATTTTCAATTGATATCGATCAAAATGGAAATAAATGGTTAGGTACAGGTCATGGCATACTCAAATTTGATGGAAATAACTGGTACACTTTTTATACAAAATATGAACTTGAAGGATTTAAAGGACTGACAGGTGATACAGTCTGGGCTGTAAAGATAGATGACCAGGATAATAAATGGTTTGGTACCTGGGGCGGAGGTGTTTATAAATATGATAGTAATAACTGGACTGTTTATAATACAACTAACAGTGGTCTTGCAGGAAATTATGTGTCTGCTATTGCTTTAGATAAAAGAGGAAATATGTGGTTTGCAAATTGGGGCCATGGAGTATCAAAGTTTGACGGTAAAAACTGGATAGTTTATTCTGAAAAAAATGGACTGGCAGCTAATTGTATTACAAGCATTACGGTGGACAATAATAATAATTTATGGTTTGGCACATATGGAAATGGCATTAGTGAATTTGATGGTACACATTGGAAAACATTCAATAATCATAACAGTGGTTTAACTGACAATTACATACAAGCAATAGCTGTTGATAAAAATGATGATAAATGGATTGGAACGTCCGGTGGGTTATGCAAATTTGATGGCTCAGCATGGTATCCCTTTCAGTCTGGTGAAAATATTTTTGCAATTGCTATTGACAAGGACGGAAATAAATGGCTGGGCACTAATTATGGTATAACAAAGTTTAACGGTCATCACTGGGAACGTTTCAACAATACATGTACGGGCATTGACAGTAATTGTGTCACCTCTTTGGTTATTGACAAGCAAGGTTATAAATGGTATGGTACCTGGAGAGGTATGTCCATGCTTAAGAAGCAGTAGTAATTAATAAGTCAGTATCTTCAAATTTTCAAATCTGCACACCGGCACATTTCCACAGCTACTTTATTTTTGCAGTAAACAAAGATGCGGGCAGCCCTGCCCTGTTATATAAACTGGCTACAGAGCCATTGTGCCAGCAGTATCTCACTGCAACCGGATGAGCAACAGATGGGGAAAATACTATAACCTGGTTATTTACAATTTTGGCGCTGGCTGGCAAATATTTTCCATCTTTTCCTGCAATTTCAAATTCTTTTAGCTGATTGCCATTCATTGTCAATCCGCCTTCAATATTATCAAACTCCAATATCAGAATATTATTCTGAACTGTCATTTTTTTAAATACCGGACCAACGCTGGGGATATTAACATGAAAGTTGTTGGATAAGGCCAGTGCTGCCAAACGATTTCCAACTTCCATTTTATAAGGTGGATGAATATTGCTGGCTACCCCCAGGTCAAGAGTGACTACCAGGCCTGTACGTTTTAATTTTAAAATACTGGCCTGAGATTCTTTAAGCTCAGCCGACTCGGTACCAGATGGTCCTGAATAATCATACGGAGCTATCTGAACTGCATAAAATGGAAGTTTATCATTTTTCCAGGCTGCTCTCCAGCTTTTAACCATCAGCGGAAACAGCTGTGCATATTCTTCTGCCCTTCCAACATTCGATTCACCTTGATACCAAATAACTCCCTGAACTTTATAATTAAGTACAGGGTTCACCATTGAGTTGAACAAAGTGGTAGGCTTGTAAGGAGTCAGGTTTCTGATCCTGTTTGCAGCATAAAAGCCCCTGGAAGGAATATCGTATAAATAAAAAGTATTGTTTATTAATTCGGCAACAGGTAAAAATTTCCAATCACCTCCGAGCCTTACCGAAAACAATGTTGTATCATTTTTAACTGTCAGTTTCATTAAATTGGGAGGTCCGTAGATGCCTCCCGAACCGGTTATGTCAAGAACCCTTATAGCAAGAGTATTTTCACCCTTATGCATTAATCCGGCAGGTATTTCATAAATCCGGTTTTGCTTCCAAAACCCTTCAACTTCAGTTGAACCAACCAGTACCCCGTTAATATAAACCCTGTCCATATCATCTATCGGTCCCAGGGATAAATTAAGACTTTTACCTTCCGTATATTCAGGAATGTTTATTTTTTTTCTGTACCATAAAACTCCGTCAAAATCCCCGACAGCCTGTTCAAGGTATTGCGGAAGTGTTGTCACCGGCCATTTATCATCATTAAAATCAGTATTTGCACACTGCTCATCATTAAAATGGAGATTCTTCCATTTATTAATACCTGAATCCGATTTTACTGTAAAATGAGGTTGTTCATTCAACCAATTCCGGAATATTTCAATCTGTTCAGCATTTGTCTGAATTAATCTTATATCTGATTCAAAATCTTTTTCACCCTTCAGAGAAGAGGCAGGCATCCAGGCTTCTAACGGTGTACCTCCCCATGATGCTAATATTAACCCCACAGGGATATGCAATTGTTCATAAAGTCTTTTACCAAAAAAGTATGCTGTAGCACTAAATAAGCGAACATTTGAAGGATTAGACACCAGCCACTTACCTCCACAGGACTCTGAGGGAATAGCTGCCAAAGCCCTGGGGACGGTAAATAAACGGATTTGATAATTACCAGAAGAGTCAATAGCTTCCTTTGAATGATAAATAGTTACAGGTGGCCATCCTGATAATGTCATCTCCATATTCGACTGTCCTGAACAAAACCATACTGTACCAATAAGAACATTTTTAATAATTACAGATGTATCGCTGTTTTGAACAGTTATAATATAAGGACCTCCTGCCCCGGGAGTAAGAAGTTTTGACTGCCAGCGGCCGCTTGAATCAGTAAGTGCCTTTACTTCAGCTTTCCAGCCTGAAATAACAGATATTTTATCTCCGGGCCTGGAATAACCCCACACCCTGATAATTGATTTTTGTTGCAAAACCATATTATCACCTATGAGAGAAGGTAATCTGAATGACTTGTTATTTTGTCCGGATGTATTTACTGATAATACCAGTAATATAACCAGATATATAAATCTCATCATTGAATATTATTTCTGGTAAACAAATTTTTTGAAAAATTATAGAGCTGATACTGTCTCCCTGATAAGTGAAATTGTAGAATCAGTATTAAACACTGAATTTAACCCTTGTTCCTCCTGAGGAGGATCACCAAGATAATCGTCATTTTTTATCCAGAATATATGGTCGCTTTTAGAACGGCCAAAGCCTCCCCAGGCCCAGAAATTACATCCTGCCAGAACACCATGGTTCCTGGAACTGTTCAAAACATATTGGAAAGCATTTTTATAATACTTATCTCTGCATGAGGTTGGTTCCTGAAATGAATAACCATGTTTATCCCGGGGAAGACCAAATTCTTCCAGTACAAGTGGCTTGTTTAACCTTTGTGCTATTGCCATATGTTTGTTAAGATAATCGTTTGTTTTAACAATTGCCTCATCGACAGTACCTGGTATATTGTGAATGTCTATCCAGCTCCAGTTTTTTGGCCATATATGTATGGTACAATAGTCTACATTAGTATCCGACTGAATCTTCTCAAAAAGTTCATAAGAATTTTCACATCCAGATAATCCTTCAGATCCTAAAGTTACCATATGGTTTTTGTCGATAGATTTAATATATGCCGAAGTTTCACTTAGCCACGACACAAACAGGGGAATATTTTCCTGGTTAAATGCCCTTGGTTCATTGGCGACCTCCCATGTCATAATAGTGGGGTCATCCGTGTACTTTATATGTGTGTATCTGTTTGTGCGTGTGAGAATAAATTTAATATATTCACGAAACTGTTCCCTGCACTGCGAACACTTGTAAAATTGCTGGGAATAATTAATAAACTGCGACCAGGTATTGGGTTTAACTCCCGGATAAGGAATCTTACCATAACCGTTCCAATTCAGGTATTGTGAATAGCCTCCTGACCAGTCCCACGCATTTTGAAGGTAAAGAATAGCAACCTGTCCTCTTTTTTGCATTTCGGATAATAGAAAATCCAATCCATCCAAAATAGTATCATTATAAACTCCCGGTGACTGCTGCAGTGTAGGCGTTACCCTTGTTGGTTCATTGTCCGGGCCTTCTGCACCTATCAATATTCTTAAATTGTCAATGCCGGTTTGTTTCATCAGATCCAGTTCTTTTATAAGTCGCTCCCTGTTTCCTCCTGTTCCTTTGGAAGCCAAAATTGATCCATACCAGAAATTTGTTCCAATATAATAATAAGGTTTTCCATCCTTTATAAAAATTTCCCCGTTGGTTTTTATAAAACCAAACAAAGAAGATGGAAAAATTAATAAAGAAATGAAAATTGCAATTTGTAAAGGTTTAGTACTTTTCATATATAAATCTAAGTTTTGTGTTTAAAATTAAATTTAATGAAAATATTATCTTTACAAGTCATATTTTAATATAAAATGTATGTCGGTTGATATAATTTCCAAAGATCTTAATAAGTTTATTTTAATAGGTGACAGGGTTCTCATTAAACCAAAAAGTTATACAGACCGCACAAAAGGAGGATTATTGCTTCCTCCGGGTGTGCAGGAAAAAGAAAAAGTACAGACAGGTTATGTGGTAAAGGTTGGTCCGGGGTATCCTATACCCGCAATTATGGAAGATGACGAACCATGGAAAAATAAAAGCGATGAGGTTAAATATGTCCCCCTGCAGCCAAAATCAGGAGATTTGGCTGTTTACCTGCAAAGCAGCGGTTGGGAAATAGAATTTAATGAAGAAAAATATATCATAGTACCACATGCAGCTATATTGTTACTGGTAAGGGATGACAGCCTTTTTGAATAATTTGAAAATTTGCAGATATGCAAATTGGTTACTATTTACCAATATCATATGAAAAATAAGATCAAACTTATTGTAATATCATTATATATTTCAGTAATTGGATTGTCACAGACAAAACAGGTAATTCAAAAAATTAATTACGGATCAAATATTCAGACAGGTAAATATATTAAAATCAAAAGTGCAAAGCTTTATTATGAAACTTATGGACAAGGAGTTCCATTACTTTTAATTCATGGAGGTTATAAATCAATTGTTGATTTTGAATATAATATACCGGCACTTTCAGAACATTTCATGGTAATTGCTGTGGATAGTCGTGGATATGGACGGTCGACAAATAATCTGGATTCCATGAGCTATGAATTGCTGACCGATGATATGGAGCAGTTTATTACCCAATTGAATATAAAATCTGTAAATGTTTGCGGTTTCAGTGACGGAGGTATTGTTGCGCTATACCTGGCAGCCAAATACCCCTCACTGGTAAGGAAAGTTTTTGTATCAGGAGCAAACTATAAGGTTACAGCTAATTTATCAAATAAAATTGATGATAAAATTATTGCTCAAAAAATAAATTCAGGCGCATTTTGGAGTGGTATCAAAAATCATTATATACAACTTAATCCAAACCCTGAGAAATATGTCAGGCAATTTCAACTTGTGTACAGAATGTGGTGTCAAAATCCCTGTATTCCGAAAGATTTATTTGTAAAAATAGCTGCACCCGTATTTCTCCTTTATGGGGACAGAGATATAATACCGTTGGAACTAGGTTTGGAAATGTACCATCTCCTTCCACAAAAAACCACGCAGTTATGTGTTCTCCCCAATGCCACACATTATACATTTTCCGAGAAGCCTAAACTTGTAAACGATTTACTGATTAGCTTTTTCTGAACTAAAATTGTACCTTTGTTTTTATGGCATCAAATCAGAATTATTCCTCCAGATTACTTGAAAACGCTGTGGCTGAATTTGCCAGGTTGCCGGGCATAGGAAATAAAAGTGCCCTGAGGATGGTTCTTTTTCTCCTGCGCCAGGAAAAAGAAATGGTAGACCAATTTGGAAATGCAATAATACAGCTGAAGCACCAGATTAAACACTGCAGTATTTGCTATAACCTGTCCGATGAAGAAATATGTTCTGTTTGTTCTGATGAAACACGTGATAAATCTGTTATTTGCGTTGTAGAAAGTATAAGGGACGTTATGTCAATAGAAAATACAAGAAAATTTAACGGGGTGTATCATGTATTGGGAGGTATTATTTCTCCTATGGATGGAATTGGTCCTGCTGATTTGACAATATCTGCACTGGAGACAAAAGTTGCCAAAGGAGGAATTTTTGAAATTATTTTTGCTTTAAGTACTACTCTCGAAGGGGATACCACAAATTTCTATATTTATAAAAAGCTTAAAAAATACGATGTTATACTAAGCACACTGGCCCGCGGAGTATCCATGGGTGATGAGCTGGAATATACAGATGAATTAACCCTTGGGAGATCAATCCTAAACCGCACTCCATTCGAAACAGCAATGAGGCAAATGTAATATTGTATCTTAGATTCGGGATTTTATATATGAGATTTTAGATATTATTATTCTTTAATTAAAAATCTTCAATCCGGAATCTAAATTCTGAAATCGTAAGTCCTATACTTCAGCTTCAGAATATCTGCAAAATTTAAAAGAGAAATCGGTAAGATATTCAAGTTCCTGTCCAAAATCAAGGCTGTCTTCGTCATCTGATTCATAATACCAGTCAACTTTACATCCTTTTATATGTGGGTTATCCTTCAGGGTCATAAGAATCTTGGAAATCTGATGAGCGCTGCTGCTGTTCATGTAATCGAGCCTCATGGTTAAATAGATGTTTTGAATATTGCAGGTGCCTGCCCATTGCACCAATGGTTCATAAAACAGTATTGTATCTTCCGGAAGTGATTTTCCGCTGATGCTTAATTCTCCGTTTACATTAAACTGAACCCGTGGGGAATAACTAGTTTCAGGTATTAATAAATCTTTCATGTGTATAAAATTTTAGAATTTTGGTTATTTTTAACCGCTTTTATCAGTTAATCTTTTATGCTTTGACTCATTAAATGATCATAAGTTTAATTTTGTTAATGGTAAATACGCCTTTAAATGTTTAAAGTTTTACATTTTACATGAGTGATGCATTTTTATAGATGAATGAATTAAAAACTTATTAATTTTAAATTTTATAATTGTAAGAAAAAATGTATCTTAGATAATAATATATTATATAACAAATTAATTACCCTGAAGATTATCTGTAAAATTAAACTAACAAACATTCAATAATATATGGAATTTAATAATGGTTTTACCTCCAGAGGTGTTATTACTGGTGAAAAGTATAATTGGATTGATAAAATAATTCTTATAGCCGAAGATATTGAAATCAATTTTCTATATATTAAAGAATTAATAGAACCTACAGGAGCAATAATTATTCATGTTGAAAATGGTAAAGAAGCATTGGATTATTGTAAAAATGAAAATAAGGTTGATCTGATTTTAATGGATTTATTAATGCCCGTAATGAATGGTTATGAAGCTACGCGTCAAATAAAAAGTATAAGGTCCAACATACCTGTTATCGCCCAGACCGCATATTCTCTCAGTGAAGACAGAAAACATGCAATTGAAGCCGGCTGTGACGATTATATTACCAAACCAATAGGTAAAGATGAGTTACTTGCAAAGATTAATAAATTTTTTCTCAACATTTAAAGACTTTCCCTGGAAGATTGTAACATGCATAGCTTTATTTGCAATTGCCATGGGTTTCCTGGAATCTTCCGTTGTAATTTATTTAAGGTTATCCCTGTATCCCTCAGGTTTTAGATTTCCCCTTGCTCCTATGTCCACGGCTCTTATACTTACTGAAATTATCAGGGAAGGTGCTACCGTAATAATGTTAATTTGTGCTGGATTTCTTGCAGGAAAAACCTGGTACACAAGATTTGCATATTTTCTTTATGCATTTGCTTTGTGGGATATTTTTTATTATGTTTTTTTAAAAATATTAATAAACTGGCCCGGAAATTTATTAACCTGGGATATTCTTTTTCTTATTCCAACTAATTGGGTAGGGCCTGTAATTACTCCTGTCATTGTATCTCTGACTATGATAGTGTTTGCTTTTATAATAATATGGTTTGATTCTAATAAAATCAAAATAAAAATCAGCACCATAGACTGGTTTTTTATTTTAAGCGGTTCTGTTATTCTTATATTAGCATTTACCTGGGATTATTCATGTTTTGTTCTCGGAAGATGCCCTTTTTCTTCCTTAATGGTTATGCCTGAAAAAGATTTAATAAATCTTTCTGCACAATATATTCCGGCGAAATTTAACTGGTTATTATTTACATTTGCAGAAATAACTATTTGTGCTGGCATAATTAGGTTTTGTATTAAAAACTACAAATTAAATTGATAAATAAAATTCTTTACCTTTCACCATGGTATCCCAATAAATACGATCCAATGCCAGGATTGTTCGTTAAACGACATGCCGAATTATTATCAAACACATACTTAATATCAGTTCTTTATGTGCATGCAGACCTGACTGAAAATAAAAACTTCAATATAGAAATTTCTTTGGATAATGAAGTTTATACAGTCAGGGTTTATTATAAAAAAATTAAGTCTGATTTTCCTGTTTTAAGTTATTTCAATAATATATTCAGGTTTTTCAAAGCACTTCTGTTAGGTTATAAGGAAATTGTAAAACATTCAGGTAAACCAGACTTAATTCATGTTAATATATTGACAAGAGTAGGATTGTTTGCTTTGTTCTTAAAATTAACCTCACATATTCCATATGTTATTACAGAACATTGGACTCGTTATCTACCTGAAAGGAAAGATTTCAATGGATTACTTCGTAAATTTTTAACAAAACTGGTTATAAGAAACAGCTCTGCACTTTCTACCGTGTCGGTTAACCTTAAAGAAGCAATGGGCAAATACGGTTTACAACATAAATCATTTTACCTTGTAAATAATATTGTGGATTTTGATTTTTTTAAACCGGCTCTGTCTGATTTACAGGGAAATATTAAAATATTTTCCAATATAACCTGTTTCGATGATTTTGCTAAAAATGTATTTGGTATTGTACGATCAGTTTACGAACTCTCAAAACTCAGAACTGATTTCTTATGTATTATGGTTGGTGACGGCATTGACAGGTCAAGAGCGGAATTGTTGGCAGAGCAACTGGGTGTGAAAGATATTTATATAAAATTTACAGGTGTACTTGAAGGGAAGAATCTTGTAGATATTTATAATATGTCCGCATTTACGATATTATTCAGTAACCATGAAAATATGCCTGTTGTTATACCGGAATCATTTGCATGCGGAAAACCTGTAATTTCAACAAGGGTCGGAGGAATCCATGAAGTTGTAAATGAAACTAATGGTTTACTTATTGTACGGGGGGATGAGAAGGCTCTGCAGGAAAAAATAATCTTCATGCTTGATAATTACTTAAAATATAATCCCGATAATATTCGTAATGAGGCATATAATAGATTTGGAAGTAAAGCTGTAAAAAACCAATTGCTTGACATGTACAGTGTTGTGTCAGGAAGGTCAGAGAATTAAAATAATTTGTAATGTTTACCTGTTCCCAATTCGGTACAAATATTTACTTGTACGCATAATTATAGAATTTTGAGAAATAGCTATCGTTGCATACACATCCCCATTCAATTTGTTGGTATTGCATATATCCGGGGAAGTTCCATGTTTTAAAACTATTGTTTCACCATTTACAGAAGTAAGATAAATATGACCATCAGCGTATATTGGAGAAGAGTTATATTTATTTTTCAATTTAACGGTCCAGGTTTTTTCACCTGTTTTAGCATCCAGGCAAAACAGATTATTTCGGGCATCAACAGTATATATTAATCCGTCTTTTATAACTGGTGTCAGTAACTGAAAAACCGGAGACTTTAATTTCCATATAACATTTGTTTCTTTAATATTTCCAAAGCCATGGGGATTTACCGCAAGGAGTTCTGCATATTTATCACCTTCCTTAGGAGTAATAAAACTCGTATAATAATACACCAATGAATGTTCGGAAAAAGGCATGGCAACGGTGGAATCTTCTCCCTCCACAATCCTCCAGATCTCTTCACCTGTTTCAGGGTTATATGCAATACATACAGCCGAACCATTTGAAATTAGCTGATCCTGACCATTAACAGTAATTATAATTGGAGTAATATATGCTTTTTTGCCAATGATTTCCAGGTTCGTATAACACTCCAATGGCCTTGTCTTTTTCCAGACAATTTCACCTGTTTGTTTATTAAGTGCAACAATGAATTGTACATCTGTACCTTCCAGGTGCAAGATTAGCAAGTTTTTATAAATTATCGGGGATGAACCGGGACCCAGAATATGGGCACAATGCAGATCGTTGCGCTTCCAAAGGATAGAGCCATCCCTGGTGTTTACACATGCAGTACCATAAGTACCAAAATGTAAATAAACAAACCCCTGTTCGATACAAGGAGTTGGTGTAGCATAGCTGTTAAAGGGATGAATTGGAAAAACTGAATCCGGGTTAAATAGTTTTACTTTATATATTTGTCTCCCTGAATTTATGTCTACACAGATTCCATACAATTCTTTACCTTCATTCATGGAGGTTGTCAGCCAAATTTGGTTGGCAAATACAACCGGTGAAGACAATCCTGTGCCTGGTAAGGTTGTTTTCCACATAATATTTGTAGAATCATTCCAAAAGACCGGTAAATTTTTCTCATGAGATATACCATCAAGCCTGCTACCCCTGAATTGTGTCCAGTTTTCTGATTGTGAACAAGATTGATTGATTACTATAAAGCTGAAATTTAATGTCGTAATTAAATATAAATACAATTTTATTTTCATTTGTGCTTGTGTTTAAACTTAAAAATATTCGTATTATAATGGAATTCAAATTATAACCTATTTATAGTATACTCTTTTAAAATATTGACAACAGACGGAAAACTTATTGCAGAATAATCTATTTCACCCGGGTGGATTAAAATCGCATCTGAAACATCATCGGAAGGTGTTAAGCCTGATATATCTGTAACCGGACAAACATAGGCCAGATCAATTGTAAAATATGTAATGCCTTTGTAAACATATTCATTTGGAAAGGAGACCAGATATTCAATGCTTTTTATTTCCAGCCCTAATTCCTCCTTAATTTCTCTTATAACAGCCTCTTCCGCTGATTCTCCCAAATCAATAAAACCACCGGGAAGATCGAGGTAACCTTTCCTGGGATCAAATTTCCTGCGTGATAAAATAATTCTTTTATCGGGTAAAACGATAATTGCCGCTACTGCTCCACTTGCGTTAATATAATATCTGAAGTCACACAACTTGCACTCAAACACCTTTTCACCGTTGAAATAAAAACCACGATTGCCACATTTGGGACAATATTTGAACACATTGGCAGGATGGGTGGCTGAAAGGTTGTTTTGCATTAAAAATGGTTTTAATAGTTATAAACTCAGGTAATATATTATCGTTAAAATACTAATTATTTTTAAATTGATTATCAATTAATAAAATTTTAAACATATTTGCAATATGTAAAATGTTTTTAATAGTAAATAAATATTCCGATATGACTGCAACAGTAAAACCAGCCCCTCCTCTAATTTTTCGATGGATAATACTTTTATTTATAAGTGTGGCCATGTTCGGAAATTATTACATCTACGACAGTATAAGCCCTTTGGCAGATGTATTAAAATCGCAGTTAAAATTTACTGATAGTGATATAGGTCTCTTACAGGGTATTTATAGTTTTCCAAATATACTAATGGTTCTGATAGGCGGGATTATTATAGACCGTATAGGAACTAAAAAGTCAGCCTTGCTGTTTTCGGTTTTTGTTTTTACAGGTGCCCTGGTGACCATGCTCAAGGGAAATATTTTTGTAATGGCCACCGGCAGGTTAATATTCGGACTTGGAGCCGAATCCATGGTTGTTGCAATTACCACGGTAATAGCACAGTGGTTTAAAGGCAAACAACTTTCATTTGCATTTGGTCTTAACCTTACTGTAGCCCGTCTGGGTACTTTTTTAGCATTAAATTCTCCGGGATGGGGTAAAAACCTTTATCAGCACTGGCAGGGACCACTTAAAGTTTCAGTATGGGCAGGTAGTATATGTATAGTAATGCTTATAATTTATTATATACTTGATAGCTTTTCTGAGAAAAAATACACCTTGGTAAAAGAAGAAGTACAGGACAAAGTAATATTGTCCGATGTATTTGCATTTAAACAACACAGATTTATAATATCCATAGTAATACTGGCTATTATGATTTCATTTTTTAATTTAATTGTTAAAATGCCGCAATCGACTATATTACAAATTTTTACATATATATTTATAATAGTTTTTTCATTATTGAATTACAAATCGTTCAGTAAATCGTACTGGTTCATTGTTTTATTGTGTATAACCTTTTACTCTGCAATGTTCCCCTTTCAGACATTTGCAATAAAATTTTTCCAGGAAACACATCATGTTACCCGTGAACAGGCAGGTTTTTTATCCAGTATGTTACCATTGGCATCCATGGTTTGTACTCCTTTATTTGGATTACTGTCTGACTACCTGGGTAAAAGATCACTTTTAATGATGTTCGGATCCCTTTTGATAATTCCGGTATACCTTTTAATGGGTTATACAACAATAAACCTTATGATACCCATGGGTATGATGGGCATTGCCTTTTCTTTGGTCCCTGCCATTATGTGGCCATCCGTTTCCCTTGTTACTCAAGCTTCAAAACTTGGAACAGCTTATGGATTAATGACGATGATACAGAATATCGGACTTTTTGGTTTCAACCTTATCATTGGATGGGCTAATGATTTTTCAGGAGCCACATCCGGGAATCCAGGAGGATATCATATGGGAATGTGGATATTCAGCAGTCTGGGAATATTCGGATTTATTTTTGCACTGATGCTCAGGATAAATGAAAGAGGCCACAATGGATTTGGCCTGGAAAAAGGGATTTGGGACAAGAAAAAAGATTAGAAAACTTATTACTTAAATATAGTCTGCTTGCGGTCGGGACCAACAGAAATTATTGAAAATGGCACTTTTACTTCATTTTCAATAAATAAAATATATTCTACCAATTCTGAAGGCAGGTCATTCATGGATGTAACATTAGTAATTATATTACCCCAGCCTTTAAATTCCTTGTATACAGGAATTATTGGAATATTAACATCATAGGGCAGTTTATCCGTAATATCTCCGTTAACCTTATATGCCGTACAAACCTTTAAGTTGTCAAACTCTGACAATACATCTGATTTGGTAAGTATTAACTGGGTTACGCCATTTAACATTATTGAATATTTAAGAGCTGGCAGGTCCAACCAACCACAACGACGGGGACGTCCTGTAGATGCTCCGTACTCATGACCAAACTGACGCAGTCGTTCACCTGTTTCATCATTAAGCTCTGTGGGAAATGGACCACTCCCTACCCTGGTACAATAGGCTTTAACTATACCAAAAGTTTCACCTATCTTATTGGGTGCCACACCAAGTCCCGTTGATGCTCCGGCACAAATAGTATTTGAAGATGTTACAAAGGGATATGAACCAAAATCAATGTCAAGCATTGTCCCCTGGGCACCTTCGGCCAAAACGGTCTTGTTTTCGTTAAGATAATTATTGATAACATACTCACTGTCTATAACCTGAAATGACCTGATGACCTCTATTCCTTCAAACCATTCTTTTTCATAATCAGTCAGATCAAAAGCAAAATCGTACTGCCTAAGCAACTCTATATGCTTGGCTTTAAGGAATTCATATCTTTCAGTAAAATCAGTTGCGAAAATATCTCCTATTCTTAACCCGTTCCTTCCTGTCTTATCCATATAAGTAGGTCCTATACCCCTGAGAGTGGATCCTATCCTGGTGTTTCCCTTTGCTGCCTCTGAAGCAGCATCGAGTAAACGATGGGAAGGTAAAATAAGATGCGCTTTTTTGGATATATATAAATTTTGAAAATTAACCGGATACTTTGACAGGTCCTTTATTTCCTTTTTAAATATAACAGGGTCGATTACCACCCCATTTCCAATTATATTAACCTTTTCAGGATGAAATATTCCAGACGGAATGGTATGCAAAACATGTTTTGTATTATTAAACTCCAGGGTATGACCAGCATTCGGACCACCTTGAAAACGGGCAATAATATCGTATCCGGAAGTTATAACATCTACAATTTTACCCTTACCCTCGTCTCCCCACTGAAGACCTAATAATACATCCAGTTTCATTACTTATTGTTAAAATTTATTTTTGATCACACAAAACCCAGTAAAGATAACTAATTATTTATTAAATTTTGACCAATACTGTAACTTCCGTACTAAGGTTTAAAGTACGTCAAGCTGATAAACTTTAAAAATATTTAATTCTGTTTGACTTAATATAAATATTTTCCTAATATTGATAGAAATCCTTTTTATACATCTAAAAAATGAAACTAAAATGAAAAAATTATTATTTATTCCCGGGTTGTTATTGTGTATGCAGGTTAGCGGACAAAAATTCGATCTTGCCAAAACTCCTCCCATGGGATGGAACAGCTGGAATCGTTTTGCATGCGACATTGATGAGAATACTATTAAACAAACTGCCGATGCCATGGTATCTACCGGAATGAAAGATGCCGGTTACATATATATCAATATAGATGATTGCTGGCATGGGCAGAGGGATAGCCTGGGATTTATCCATCCGGATCCAGTTCGCTTCCCACACGGAATAAAAGCTTTGGCAGATTATATTCATTCAAAAGGTCTTAAAATCGGAATTTATTCCGATGCGGGAACAGAGACCTGTGGCGGCAGGCCGGGAAGCCGGGGTCATGAATACCAGGATGCAATTACCTATGCCGGATGGGGTATTGATTATTTAAAATATGATTGGTGCAATACAGATGAATTAAAGGCTGAAGAATCTTATAAGACAATGAGGGATGCTATTTATTCGGCTAAAAGGCCTGTGGTTTTCAGCATTTGTGAGTGGGGAACCAGCAAACCCTGGACATGGGCAGCGAACATTGGTCATTCGTGGAGAACAACAGGCGACATTTACCCATGTTTTGATTGTGAGCTTGGCCATGGTCATTGGTCCTCATATGGTGTATTGAAAATCCTGGATTTGCAAAACGGTCTGAGACAATTTTCCGGACCGGGCCATTGGAACGATCCTGATATGCTTGAAGTTGGAAATGGAATGACAGTCAATGAAGACATTGCACATTTCTCATTATGGTGCATGCTTGATGCACCATTAATTGCCGGAAACGATCTCAGGACAGTATCAAAGGAGGTACTGGATATTTTAACCAATAAGGAAGTAATTGCCATTGACCAGGATATACTGGGTATTCAATGCTTTAAGTTTATAGACAACAATAACTGGCAGGTTTACATAAAACCACTTAGCTCTGGCTCAGCGGCAGCTTGTTTTTTAAACAGAAGTGAAAACCCGGTCAAAATTAATTTCAACTGGAAACAATATAGCATTTGGGATGGAGATTTTAACTTTAAAATGGATTTTGCTCAAACCAATTATAAAATCAGGGATTTATGGGCCAAAAAAGATATCGGTACTACCCAGCTTCCTTTAACTTTGGAAATTCCACCTCATAGTGTCGTTCTTTTAAAATTGACTAAATAACTCTCATTTCCTAAGCTCTTTTAAAGTATTAAAAATTAAATTATTAAATTAAATTTATTTTTATGAAGTTGTTTAGCCCATAACATCCTGATTTTACTGGTTACAAATTGTTACTTGTACCTCCTGTGTATTGCAAGCGATGCCTTATTAACGAATATCTCCAATTATGTTAAAAACGGAGGTCATGTAATAATGTCGGTAAACAGTGGGTTCTGTGACGAGAATTGCGTTGTCAGGAACGTAAAAGCACCAGGACCATTGCGGGAAGCAGCAGGATTCTATTACCAGGAATTTTCATCCGTTAAAGATTTGTCATTACTAAACGATCCTTTTAAACTTGGGGTTGAAAAGAACAAAGTGACAGACCGGGTAGAATTTATCATTCCGGAAAACGCTAAGACCGTTGCGAATTATGACGATCCTTTTTTTGGAAAATATCCCGCAATTACTGAAAACAAATTTGGAAATGGCAGTCTTATTTACGAAGGTTGCCTGGTCAGCGATGAAATACAGTCTGCGGTCATTGCTAAAAAAGCCTTGGAATTAGGACTTGTTACAAAAGAAAATGCAGTGCAGTACCCTGTTGTTTTTAAATCAGGAATAAATGACAAAGGGAAAAATGTTCACTACTATCTGAATTATTCCGGTTCAACTTTAATTGTGCCTTACAATTGTAATTCAGGTACCAATTTGTTTACAAAAAAAACTATAAATCAAGGTGAAAATATTGTTCTTAATCCTTGGGATGTAGCAATTATCGAAGAATAACAGACCAAAAAATACTCAATTAATGAAAAATCACAAATCTAAACTGTCATTTATAATTTTAAGTTTCTTATCTATAAGTATGGGGATGAATTCCCAAACCCTTAAACTATGGTTTAAAAACCCTGCAGAATATTTTACTAATGCTTTACCACTTGGAAATGGCCGGCTGGCTGCGATGGTTTATGGACGTCCATCAGAAGAATTAATAAACCTGAATGAGGAAACATTATGGTCAGGAGGGCCTGTCAATTTAAATCCCAATCCTCAGGCACCGGAGTATTTGGTTCCACTGCGCAAAGCACTGGATGATAATAATTACGAATTGGCTGAACAGTTAAGCATGAAGATGCAGGGCTATTTTACAGAATCGTATGCTCCTCTGGGTGATTTGCTTATCCATCAAAAATTAGAAGGAGAGGTAAGCTGTTATTACCGTGATCTGGATCTTGAAACGGCCATCAGTACCACAAGATTTAAAGCTTCCGGGGTGGATTATTCCCGTGAGGTATTTGTTTCATTTCCGGATCAGGTAATAGTTGTGCATTTGACTTCTTCAGTAAAAGGAAAACTGAATTTTTCAGCAGGAGCCCAAACCCTGCTTCCATCCATGCTCATGAACGGAGACAACGAATTGGTTCTCAGTGGCCGTGCTCCTTCCCATGCCGATCCTTCATATGCAAATTTATCCGATTTACCTGTGCAATACGGTGATTCATGCAGAGGTATGCGTTTCCAGTTGCGCGTTAAGGTATTGCATAATGATGGAACAACACTTGCTTATAATGGTGGCATTGAAGTCAAATCAGCTTCAGATGTAACCCTTGTAGTTTCGGCAGCAACCAGTTTTAACGGGTACGACAGATGTCCTGTATCCGAAGGACTTGACGAGAAAGCTCTGGCTAAAGGCTATCTTGTAAAACTGGGAAATAAACCTTACGAAGAAATAAAAAAAGACCATATAAGGGATTTTTCGGGGTATTTTAACAGGTTGAAATTTAACCTTGAATCGAATCCTGAGTTAGAACAATTACCCACTGATGAGAGATTACAAAATTATAATACTGCAAAAAATGATCATCAGCTGGAAGTTTTATTATACCAGTTTGGACGTTATTTATTAATATCATCATCCAGACCCGGAGGCACTGCTGCTAATTTGCAGGGAAAATGGAGTGTTGATTTGCGTCCTCCCTGGAGTTGCAATTATACTACCAATATAAATGTGGAGATGAATTACTGGGCAGCCGAAAAAACTGGTTTGAGCGATATGGCCGAACCACTTATACAGCAGGTGGTGAACATGTCGAAAACAGGTTCTGAGATGGCTAAGAACTTTTATAATATGGCTGGCTGGGCTGCAGGACATAATTCTGACATCTGGGCAACTGTAAACCCGGTGGGTAATGACGGCCGGCCAGGTTTTAACCCGCAATGGGCGAACTGGATCATGTCGGGGGTTTGGCTGTGCCAGAATGTATGGGACAAATATGCCTACGATGGGGATAAGCAATTTCTTAAATCAACTGCCTACCCGGCAATGAAAGGTGCTGCAGAGTTCTGTCTTGCCTGGCTGGTCGACGATGGTAAAGGACATTTAATCACTTCTCCTTCGACCTCACCGGAAAACCGCTTTATTGGAGAAGATGGCAAAGCCTGGGCAGTATGTAAAGGAGCAACAAACGAACTGGCACTGATACGCAATCTGTTTGAAAACGTCATAGAAGCTTCTTCAGAACTGGGGATAGATAATGATTTCAGAAAACAAATAATAGAAGCAAAAAACAAATTACTGCCCTATCAGATAGGAAAGAAAGGCAATCTGCAGGAATGGATGATTGACTACGGAGAAAGTGAACCACAACACCGGCATTTATCACACCTCATCTGCCTGCATCCCGGCCATGATATATCAGCCAATACTACACCCGAATTATTCAATGCGTGCAAAAAAACCCTTGAAATGAGAGGTGATGGAGGTACCGGCTGGTCCAGGGCCTGGAAGGTGGCCATGTGGGCACGATTACTGGATGGAAATCATGCGTATAAACTTTTGGGAAACGATATGGAATATTCCAGCAACAGGGGCTATAGTGATGCAGGTGGTACTTATGCCAACCTCTTTAATGCCTGTCCGCCATTTCAAATTGATGGGAACTTTGGAATAGTGGAAGGAATGTCAGAAATGCTGCTGCAGAGTCATTTGGGTGAAATCCATTTGCTGCCGGCCCTGCCGGATGCCTGGCAGGAAGGAAGCATAAAAGGATTGAAAGCTCGCGGCGGTTATGGTGTTTCGATAAACTGGAGTAAAGGCAAATTGGTTTCTGCCACATTAAACAGCACAAATGCAGGCGTTTGTAAACTTCGTACAAACAGTCCGGTTACTATTGCCGGAACCAGAGTGAATACAACAGTTCAGAAAAGCCCTGCCGGAAAGACTTATCTGAATACCTTCATGGTGAAGGCAGGTTCAACTATTCATATAACTGCCAAATAACTAATTATTACCCTGATAGTACTTGTTTTTATACATTCATTTGTCAAGTTTGAATTTCACAGTGTCGGTGATGCCTTTCCAGTTGTCTGTCCTGAAAGGGGCAGCAGGAAATCCTTCCCTGTTGTATAAATTATCATCACTGGCGTCATCTGCCCATCCATACCTGACTGCTACCGGCTTAGCTACGGTTGAACTGATAACTACTACCTTATCACTGTCAACATAGGCATGGGCATAGTGAAATTTATGATCCTCGCCGGCTATTTCAAATCCTTTAAGGTAATCATACTTATCTTTTGCATACATCCCACTGCCAATATTTGAAAATGTTACAATAATTTTATTTCCATCCACATTGAATGATTTATAAACAGGTCCGGAATAAGGGGTATTTAAACCGTAAGTCTTATTCAATGCTATTGCTGCCAATCGCTTTCCGACATCCTGCTTATTCTTGGGATGAATATTTTTTGCATCGCCTATATCTGTAGTAACAGCCATCCCAGTGTTAGGTACCGATAAGGCAAGATTCTGTGCTTCCCTGAGTTCAGCCCAGGAACTTCCTGTTTCACTTGTTCCATTGTTTGCATTCCAGGATGCAAGCTGAACAAAATAAAATGGAAAATCTCCCTGTTTCCAGCTGGTTCTCCAGTCGTTGATCAACAATGGTAAAGCAATCCGATACTGATAGGCCCTGCCGGCATTGGTTTCACCCTGGTACCATATTGCTCCTTTAAAAGCATAGGGAATTAAAGGATTTATCATTCCATTATATAATATTGTAGGATAACTATTTGGATCATAAGAATTTGAAAAAGGAAACATTTTTTCTATCCTGTATGGCCAATGCCCGGCCAGGGTATGTACCTTACCATCCACAGTAAGCTTCACATTCTCTGCCTGTCCCCAGAAGCCTCCGTTGTCGCCATTATCAGTAATTCTGACAGCAATAACATTTTTTCCGGCCTTAAGTTTACCTAAGGGTATAGTGTAGTTTCTTTCACTATTATATCCGGTAGATGAACCAATTTTTTCCCCGTTCAGATAAGTTTCATCGTTATCATCAATCTGTGCCAGAGACAGGGTTGCAGGTTTATTTGCTTCGTCAGCGTTCAGAATTATGGTTTTCCTGAACCATACCACCCCGTCAAAATCAGGGAGATCCTGCTGTTCCCAGTAGCCAGGAACAATCATGGAATGCCATGCTGCATCATTATAACCTGTATCTTTCCATTGAGATATTTCATTAACCGGTGGTGCCAGGGTACCCTGTATTGTCTTTATTTTATTAATCAGACTATCTTCCTTTTGTTTAACCAGTTTATCCAAATCTTTAATTTGTAATTTTTCTATCATTGATTTGAATTCATCACTCTTTTCAAAACTACTTCTGCTTATCCAACTTTCAATTTGGGTACCTCCCCATGAAGTATTTATAAGTCCTATAGGAACATGTAATTTCTGATATAATTCCCTTCCAAAAAAATATGCTACAGCTGAAAAGGCTGCTGCGTTATCAGGATTGCAAACTTTCCAGTCTCCTCCTGCAACATCGGTAACCGGATTGGTGGCTGTGTTTCTTTGTACTAAGAATTGTCTGATTTCAGGGTAATTGGCTTCTGAAATTTCTTTCTGATAATTATTTACAAATCCCCAGTTACCAATTGGCATTTCCATATTTGACTGACCTGAACAAACCCATACTTCCCCAACTAATATATTACTGATTACAATGGTATTTTTACCTTTAACAGTTAAAGTAAAAGGTCCGCCTGCTTTTTCGGGACTTAAATCAATTCTCCATTTTCCAGATACATCAGCTGTAATTTTTTTAGTTTGACTGTTAAATACAACAGTAATTTTTTCTTTTGGATCGGCCCAGCCCCAAACCGGTATTGTTTGTTCACGTTGTAATACCATATTATTACTAAATATTTTAGGTAAATGAACGTTACCATATAATGAAAGTGTTATGAATATTAATAAAGCTGACAAAAATAGTGGTCGTTTCATATAAGTTTAGTTATTAGGTAGATAGTAAAATAATATGAATATAAAGTAAATAAATTTTTTTTCTTCAATAACAATTATTGATCAAAATAAATATTTTGTATTATGCTCTTTCCAAACCTCTTCACATTGGAAGACTCCAAATCTTTTGTGGATCAGCATTTTTTTGCTCTAATTCAAGCTTTGTTTATAACATTATATATTTCTAAGTTGCGGTTATTAATTTAAAAAAACAGGGTCTGTTTTGATGGAATGATTTTATACTCAATCTGGATTTTACCATGATCTTGTATTAAGTTTTTCTAAAACAAGGTGCCTGTTCCGTGCGAGGACATTCTGAAATTCATTAAAGATTAGTTTAATGTCCATAAAATCAAATTTTTGCAATAAATTTACGTATATTAAGATTTTGTTGTCCGATTCTATACTTTGTGGAAAAATAGGATTACATAAATAAATAATTGTATTATTTTTACAAGATATAACTTCAAATTCCTGTTAATGTTTTTTATCTCATTCCCGGTTTCTGAAATTGTCTGCTTTTTGTCGATGATACTAACTTCAATGTATCTTCTTATAGGTACTTTAGGTAATATGCAACAAAAACAAATTGTCACTTTAAAACCGGAAAAAGTAATCATTAAACAGTATATACCAGTTATACATCAGAAGTGTTTCCAAATTATACCTGATAGATCTGAAAATATTAAATCGCATCAATTTTGTTATTTTAAAAATATCCGTCCTGAAAAACGGATGATAAAAATATTTTGTTATTTGCAAGCTATTTTTGTTTCAAACTCCCTTAGTGAGAATGACTTTTCAAAAATTTCAGGTAAACGAGGCCCCCCGTTAAGTTGATTACGGATTACTGATTGCTAATTACTGATTACGAATAGTTTATAGAATGTACAGATGTGCATATGTGCAGATGTGTAAATTGTTAAATTCTAAATCGAAATTATAAACCAATAATCAGTAATCTGTTAATAATATGACGAAATACTTAATTTCACATTTTCATCCGTAAATAATAATGTATCAAGTATAATTTATTTATATGGTGATGCTTGTTTTAAATTTTCTAATTCCTAATTATTTAATTTCTTATAATTATGAAAAACCTTATATTATATATATTTCTATTATCCATATTTTTTAATTCTTGTAAAAAAGACAACAGCTCCGCGCCTGCGACAAGTATTAATATGGGTGCCGGCAATACCAATGATGTTTTTTACAGCTTGGCCAACGGAGTTGTTGCTTCAATACCCGGTACAAACTGGGATATAGCTTTTAACACCAATGTTTTCAGTCCAACAATAATCACAAATGGAGGAGCCGGAATAAAGTTATATACTTATCCCGGAGGCGATACTTCAGTTTGGAATACCACTTTGAGTATTACATCTATAGGCAACTGGCCAGCAATGTATAATGCAGATACAAGCTGGACCTGGGGTGCATTTCAGAGAAACACCACCAGCTCTCCTTTTGATTATGGATGGGGTGTATACGATCTGAGTACTAACGAGGTAATTGGAGATTCCTTATTTATAATTCAGCTTCAGGACCAAACATACCGTAAATTATGGATGAAGAAAAAAGCTGCCAACAATACTTATATTTTCGAGTATGCAAATCTGGATGGCTCGGACTCCAAAATTGATTCTGTAAATTCTGCTTCCTATAGCACAAAAAACTTCATATATTATTCCATTGCGCAGGAAAAAATTGTAGACAGGGAACCTGAAGTGAATACCTGGGATTTTGTTGCTACCAGATATATAGCTTCAACCGGTGTGGCACAACCAACCCTGGTAACCGGTTTTCTGACAAATTTTGTAATCAATGTCAATCCTACTACCAATCCGTTTACATTAACACCTACCGGCACAATGGCTGCCGAGGTCACCAATGTTAATGTCAGCAGTACGGCATATTCTTCTGCAAATTTTTCTACCCATATATGCACAATTGGTTGGGATTGGGCAAGTTACAATCAAAACTCAAAAACATATTCCATCCTGCCCCAGCAGATCTATTTTTTAAAAACACCCACTGCAAATATCTATAAAATAGTTTTTGCAGGTGATGCCGGATCAGGAACCGGAATCATTCAATTTGACCAAACCAAAATAAAATAAATGAACATCATGAATCAAGGGCGTGCAATTTGTTCAATTGTTATGCTTTTTATTTTACAATCAGGTTATTCTCAGGTTCCAATTATAAGAATTATAGACAGTCAATCTGGTCAATTGATTAGTTTCCCAAGTATCCAGATTCAGCCTCTTGTCCCAAATGGAAAAAAAATCATGATGCAGGCTGATTCCGGATTATTTAATAACGCGGTACGAGTAACTTCATCTATAAGAATAAGCTGCCTTGGATATGTTACTTGTTGGGACACCATTTACCCAAACGAGTCAAAAACTATTATTTTACATCCCGATCCACTGAATGTTAAGGAGGTGGTAGTTACCGGACAATTCACTCCCATTAATGCAGATAAGTCCATTTATATGATCAATGTTATTAATAATCAAACAATTAAAGACAAAGCTGCAACCAATTTAACAGAACTGCTTTCGGACGAACTTGATTTACGTACTTTCCAGGATCCTACTCTTGGAACAAACCTTACCATGCAGGGTTTGTCGGGTGAACAGGTTAAAATACTGGTAGATGGAATACCTGTAATAGGCAGGCAGGATGGAATTCTGGATTTAAGCCAGTTATCACTGTCCAATGTAGATCATGTTGAAATGATAGAAGGTCCCATGTCAGTTATATATGGAACTAATGCCCTGGCAGGAGTGGTTAACATTATTTCTAAAGATCAGACTGTCAGCAAAAATTCCGTTTTAATTAACAGCTATTATGAAACTGTTGGAATTTATAACTTTGATGGAAGTATTTCATTAAACAGGCATAATCATCATTTTCTCATTAGTGGTGTGCGTAACTTCTTTGGAGGGTATTCTGCCAATGATACTTCACGTTCCCAGGACTGGAAACCCAAGCGTCAGTATTTTGGATGTGTTGATTATATTTACGCGGACGCCAGATCAAAAATACATATCGGAGCCGATTATTTTAATGAAAAACTTCTGAATTTGGGGGGACTCTCACTTATATCCGACAGTGTATTGGAAAACAATAGTTACGTATTTATATTACGTTACAATGCAACCGATGTTTCTCAGTATACCGCAAGAATGAACGTCAAAATGGATTATACCCTTAAATTAGACAGGCAGGAACAATGGCAGACAGTAGCAGCATGGTCATTTTACAATCAAACTATTAATACTGTTGAAACAAACCCGGTAACTCTTGTGCAAACCACGGCTCCTGCAAGTGATCAGGATACTACAGATTTTATTGATATATTGTGCCGGTCAACCTTCAACTATAGCGGTGATAAATGGTTTAACGGCATTACAGGTATTGATGCGGTAAAGGAAACAGGTACAGGTGCGATGCTTGACGGCAAAAAAGAAATTGATGAAGAAGCCATATTTGGAACTGCTACACTTTTCCCAAAAGAAAAATTGAATTTCCAGGCGGGAGTGCGATTAATACACAATTCAAAATACAGCGCTCCGGTAGTGTATTCTATCAACCTGAAATACCAGCCAAACCAAGGGCTTATAACCAGACTATCATTTGGTAAAGGATTCCGGTCCCCGTCACTGCAGGAATTATATCTCGATTTTGTAGATTCAAATCACGATATACATGGAAATGACTCTCTTAAAGCTGAATATTCATATAACTTTAACCTTTCAGCTATTTATACAATTCCTGTAAACCGGCAAAGTATAAAAATAGAAGGCTCTTTTTTTTATAATGAGTTTCATAATAAGATCGATTACCTGTACAATTTTAGTAATCCCTCCTGGGCTGAGTATTATAATATTCCTGAAGATAAATATATTACCGATGGGGCTAAATTAATTGTTACATACCTTCCTGCCAGAGGTTTTGACATTAGCGGCGGCTTATATTTCCTGGGGCGTTCTAAAATTGGAATTCAGGGTCAGTATTTTTATACTACGGATTATTCCTGTATTATTCATTATCAAAATCCTGTATATCACGTCAGGGTTTCTCTCTTCTACAAATATTTCGATAACTGGTATGCAAACGGTTTATCCGAACAGATAGATGGCCCTATAATTAATTATGTTCAGGCTAACTCATTGATAAAAGGATATCAATCACTTAATTTCAGTGTTAATCATCCTTTTTTAAAAAACAGGCTGGATGTGACTCTGGGATGCAAGAATTTTTTTAACGTTGTAAATGTTTCGTCCTATTCAGTTGGTGGACTTGATCCGCATACTTCTGCGGGAAATGGTGATACTCCCATAGGTTGGGGACGCACATTTTTTGTAAAGCTGAATTTTAACTTTTTGAAGTAAAAAAAATGAGAATTATACATCCCGGAAAGTGGATACCCCTTGGTATATTAATAATATTGTCTCTTTATTCATGTTTTGAAAAAGAGAAACCTATTGTTCCATACCCTGTTACTGTAACAGGGGTCTTATTTACTGTTCAGCAATCCATTTACACTAATCAGTTATTCTACAGTTTTGAAAATAACATTATAGCCGCTTCTTCTCCCAATACTGCATGGGATCTGTCTTTTGAAAATGCTCCTCAGGGATGGCATATTCGTGTCAACAGCAGTAATTTTATTGAAATTTACCCTACAGATACAAGTAATTTTGATGCTGACTTTAGTATCAACAAATATAAAAATATCACCAAACAGGAATGGTATTTCGATAAGAGTAATGGTAACCCTGACTCAACGGCAGCAGGAGCATGGGTCAATACAACTGTCAACCCTTTTAAATATACCGGACAGGTATATCTTGTAGGACAATGGAATGGCTCAGTTTCAGTTCCTTTAAAAAAAATAGTGTTTTTAAATGTCAATGATTCTAATTATCTGTTCAGATATGCCAACCTGGATGGAAGCGATTCAATGCAGGTAATTATACATAAGGATACTGCTTATAACTATAGTTATTATAGTATTATGAATGCAAGCCAGGTAAACATTGAACCTAAACGGTATACCTGGGATATTTTGTTTAGTCAGTATGTAGCCTCTTTACCTGATAATGGCATTTTTGTTCCTTATCCAGTCAGAGGAGTGCTTCTAAATCCTGACAAGGTATCTGCAGCACTGGATTCGGTTAAAACATATGAAAATATCACAATTAATAATGTTTCAGGTATGCAATTCAGCACTGTGACCGACTTTATAGGATATAACTGGAAATCCGTTACTATAAATTTCCAGGCAAATACCGGCACATATTCCCTTAAATCAAATTATACATATGTAGTACATGATATCGCTGGAAATTACTACAAGTTAAAATTTTTAAGCTTTTACAATTCCCAGGGCGATGAAGGCTATCCGGCTTTCGAGGTTATGAAGCTCTGAACCTAAAGGGCAAGTACTTTTTCAATCTCTGCAAGTTCCGGTAGAGTAAAACCCGGACTTTTTAAAACCTTAAGGTTATCTTCAAGCTGTGCAACACTGCTTGCTCCTATAAGTACTGAAGTTATTCTTTTATCCTTCAGGATCCATGCAAGAGCCATTTCAGCCAGGGTTTGGTTTCGTCCGGTTGCAATACTGTTCAGTTTTTTTATTTTTTCAAGTTGTTGATTACTTATATTCTCCGGTCTCAGAAATATTTTTTTACTGGCTCTGGATCCTTCAGGTATACCGTTCAGATAACGGTTGGTAAGCAGGCCCTGTGCCAGCGGTGAAAATGGAATACATCCTACACCATGTTTTTCAAGTACGTCCAGTAATCCGCCTTCAACCCATCTGTCGAACATGGAATAGCGCGGCTGATGAATAAGACAGGGTGTACCGAGAGATTTAAGAATATTTATGGCCTTCTCTGTTTGCCGGGCGTCATAATTTGATATGCCTGCATATAAAGCTTTACCCTGACGTACCACAAGATCCAGAGCCGCCATTGTTTCTTCAAAAGGTGTATCAGGATCTGGCCTGTGTGAATAAAATATGTCAACATACTCAAGTTTCAATCTTTTAAGACTCTGGTCAAGGCTTGAAACCAAATATTTTTTTGATCCCCACTCTCCGTAAGGACCGTCCCACATTCCATACCCGGCTTTAGAGGATATTATCATTTCGTCCCTGTATGACGAAAAATCTTTTTTAAGTATTACTCCAAAATTTTCTTCAGCAGATCCTGGAGGCGGCCCATAATTATTTGCCAGGTCAAAATGTGTTATTCCACTGTCAAATGCTTTCCAAATAACTTTACGAAAATTTTCAAAAATATCGTTTCCACCAAAGTTCTGCCAAAGTCCAAGTGACACTTCCGGTAATTTTATTCCACTTTTTCCGCAGCGATTGTATTTCATCTGCTCATAGCGGGTTTTACTTGCAATATATTCCATGTGTAGAGGTTTTTTACAAATGTAGCAAAATTGTAATAAAATAGTAAAAGGCAGTCGGTGGTTCAATTTATTCAAATGAATAAACCTTAAAAACCAAATACTACTGCTTTAAGTGTTTATTTATCATTGATAACAATGTTTCCTGTCTTGTAGGTTTTGATATATAGTCGTTGCATCCGGCTTCAATGGCCTTTTGTTTTTCAAAATGAGATACATAAGCTGTTTGTGCAATTATTTTTATATCCTGGTTGAATTGCCTGATTTTTCGTGTTGTCTCGTAGCCATTTATATCCGGAAGTCCTATGTCCATCAATACAAGATCCACAGGTTGCTCAGCAGTCAATCGAACAGCGTCATAACCCAATCCGGTATTTAAAAATGATACTCCGGTGGCTGAAAGTATTTCTTTGATGTAATCGGTATTAAACTGGTCGTCTTCAACTATTAACACTATTTTACCCGGATAATAACATTCAATTTCAGCAGTATGGTTTGAAATTTCAGTATGCGCAGGAACTATAGCCTTATAAGATACAGAGAATGAAAATGTAGACCCATAGCCAGGCCGAGACTCAACGAAAATTTCTCCACCCAGTAAATTTACTAATCCCTTTACAATGGATAAACCTAAACCTGTACCAGCTATAACTTTATTTTCATCAGGATTAAGCTGAATAAAACGATCGAATATCCTGCCTTGCTTATCTATGGGAATTCCTGTCCCCGTATCTGAAACATAAAATAAAATATTACCATTTGCATCGAATTTACATCCTCCTTCAATACTGCCTTTATCAGTAAACTTAAATGCATTATCCAAAAGATTTATAAATATTTCCTTTAGCTTTACCTTATCTGTTATTATAAAATTTTCCTGGGGAGCGCAGAAATTTTTTAATATAAATTTTAAGTTAATCTTACCCAGTCGTTTCCTATGTTCACTGAAAAAGTTAGTCAGATCTTCAAACAAATCGTTTAAATTGCACGATTCAAAATTAACATTTACCTGTCCTGATTCAATTTTAGCAATATCCAGCAAATCATTGATTATTTCAAGCAAATCGTTACACCTCTGATTTATAATATTACTGTATTTTTCCAGCTTAGGCTTATTGTTATATTGTTTAATCAACAATTCCGAGAACCCCATTATAGCATTCATTGGAGTTCTGATTTCGTGGCTCATGTTTTGAAGGAAAGCCGTTTTGAGACGGTCACTTTCTTCTGCTTTTTCCTTTGATGTTATAAGTTCAAGATTGATTTTATTTAATTCCAGATTAAGTTTTCTGTACTTTTCTTCATTTAGCTGGAGGTTTATTTCAGCCTGCTTACGTTCTGTTATATTTATAATTGTTACCAGTTCACATACTTCGCCCCTTAATTTTACAAATACTATATCGAGCAATCCATAGTGTTTTTTACCTGATTTTGTCTGAAAACGAATTTCAAGGTTGGAAATACTCCCTTTTGCAATTATGGTATCCAGTATATCCTGCCTGTCTCTTAGATCATTAAAAAAATTGAAATCCAGGAACGATTTCCCTATAAGTTCATCCCTGGAATATTCACTCTCCCGAAGGAAGGATTCGTTTACGTCCAGGATAGTTCCTACATATGGCACATTTAACATAGTGGATACCGGACTTTTCATAAACATATCTGAAAATATTTTTTCAGATTCCTGCAATCTTTCTATTATTTGCTTTGTTTCTGTGAAATCCTCCACTGTTCCATCGTAGTACAAGGTTTTACCATTTTCATCCCTTACAACCCTGGCACTTTCTCTCATAAATAAACTTGAACCATCATGGCGTTTCCATAATTCTTCAAGTCCATATACTTCACCTTTACTTTCAATAAGTTCTATGAATTGTTTACGTTCATAAGTAGGTTCAAAATTATCCCTTTCCAGGTTACGTGACAATAATTCATCAAAGGTGGAATAACCTAATTTGTTAATCAGGGTTCGGTTCGCTAAAAGTATTTTACCATCCGGAGTAGTTCTGTATAAACCAATGGTTGAATTTTCAAATATATTTCGGTAACTTTCTTCACTAATTTTAATTTTCTGAAATTCCTTTATATAATATTTTCTTTGCATATATAATATAACACACATTATTAACGCAAAACAAATCCCTGTAATAATAGTGTATATCATATTATTATATTTTACATATTAAAATTAATGAAATTCATTAAATATTTAAACATTTGCATATTATTTAACTAATAATTTAATTTTGATTATCAAATTATAAGAAATGCAAAAAAAAATAGTATTTGCAAGAATGTCGATAATATCTAATTCATTCCTGATAGTTATTAAGTTAATTGTTGGATTATTAACAGGTTCTATAAGTATTATTTCTGAAGCCATTCATTCTTTCCTGGATCTGCTTGCTTCTTTTATGACATATATTTCTGTTAATATATCTGAGACACCTGCAGATAAAGGACATCCTTACGGACATGGAAAATTTGAAAATATTTCAGGAGTAATTGAAGGTATTTTAATATTTACTGCTGCTATTGTTATTATTATTGAATCTGTAAAAAAAATACTAGGGCACCATATTATTGAGAAAATTGGCCTTGGCTGCCTGGTAATGTTAATTTCGGCAATTGTAAATTTTATTGTGTCAACCAAACTATTTAAGTTTGCGAAAGAAACTGAATCCATAGCCCTCGAAGCCGATGCCATTCATCTTAAAACTGATGTATATGCTTCACTTGCTATAGGCACAGGACTCCTGTTAATTTGGCTGACAGGCCTGCAATTTCTTGATCCAATTGTTGCAATATTAGTTGCTGTGTTTATTATTTGGGAATCAGTTATTCTTATAATAAATGCCTTTTCACCATTGGTTGACACTTCTTTATCTGATCGTGAACTTAAAATTATAAATGATTTATTGCAAAATAAATCCCTGACTTATCATGATTTAAAAACAAGAAAAGCAGGTTCGGACCGGTTTGTGGATTTACATCTTGAAATGCCACAGGATATGCCTCTGAAAGATGTACATAAAATATGTGATGAAATTGAAGCGGAATTAAGTTTAAATATCAAAAACCTGCAAATTAATATACATGCCGAACCTTTGGAAACCAAAATGAATACATTTATAAAACAGGTTTAATATCTTTATTAATTTTCTTGTAATTTTATATGTTAGGCTCGATTTTTGTACGTTATTATTGCAATAGAATATGCCATGCAAATTACTCAGGAAGAACTGCAAAATTTTGAAAAGACCCTGCGATATGTGGTTGATAAATATATTGAATATATCAATTTATATAATCAACTAATGGTCAATACTAAACGTAATCCTGAGGAAAATCTTGAGCTAAAAATGCTTCATGATCTGCTTATGTCAATTGGAGAGATCTTAGCTATAGCAATCCGTTCCATAGGTGATGACCTTTTTGGTAAAGCTCTCCATTTATATTACCATTATAAACAATTTGCCACCAAAGGTGATGTTGAAGCCCAGAACCTTATTAAGGAATTGAAACCTCTGCTTGAAAATAGCTTATCGAACAGAATTTATATGAATTAGAGTTGGTTAGGTGAAAACTGTTGAACAAACTATGGTATGGCCTTTATTAATCCGTGAGTTTAGTAATTATCTCAGACTTGAAAAATCAATGGCAGATAATTCAATTGAGGCATATGTGCATGATATTGAAAAATTGTCCCAGTTTGATGAAATTTTACATGGAAATATTTCCCCATTATCGGTAACCAAGGAAACAATACAGCATTTTATATTCTGGCTTAATGATATTGGTGTTTCGGCAAGCACTCAGTCGAGAATATTATCCGGGATACGTGCTTTTTATAAGTTTCTGATAATGGAGGACCACCTTCCTGTTAATCCTACTGAATTGATTGAATTTCCAAGTTAGGACGTAAATTGCCGGATGTGCTTACAGTAATGGAAATTGATAATATTATTTCTGTTATTGATTTAAGTACCTCTGAAGGACAACGGAATAAAGCTATAATAGAGACAATGTATGGTTGTGGATTAAGAGTTTCCGAAACTGACAAATTTAAAAATTTCAGATTTGTACCTGTCCGACGGATTTATCAAAGTTGTAGGTAAAGGCAATAAAGAAAGGCTTGTACCGGTTGGTTCCACATCAGTTAATGCTGTTACCTTATATTTGAATTTTTACAGAAATAAAATTAACCCTGTAAAAGGTTTTGAAGATTATGTTTTTTTAAACCGCAGAGGACAAAACCTCAGCAGGGAAATGGTTTTTATTATAATCAAGGACCTTACTGAAAAAGCCGGAATTCATAAAAAGGTAAGCCCGCATACTTTCCGTCATTCATTTGCCACGCATTTGATTGAAGGAGGTGCCGATCTGAGGGCAGTACAGGAAATGTTAGGACATGAGTCAATTCTTACAACAGAAATATATACACATATCGACAGGGAGTTTCTTCGTGAAACCATTATGCTCTACCATCCCAGAACACATACTGGTCCCCGCAATCATCCCCGCTCTGATTCAGGTGATAAGTTTTAACCGGAAAAAATGCCAGCCAAATTATTTATTCAATCCTGACCATTCTATACTTTTTTTCTATAAATTTGGTCTTTATTTGCAAAATTGAAAAAATTGTTTTTAAATATTTTATAATCAATAACTTAGTAATATGTCGCAGGTTAAACGTGTGTATACCTTTGGAAATAAGCAGGCCGAAGGTAAAGCTGATATGAAGAATTTGCTTGGTGGAAAAGGTGCAAACCTTGCTGAAATGAATTTGATTGGTGTTCCTGTTCCACCGGGATTTACCATTACAACTGATGTTTGTACGGAATATAATCAATTAGGCCGTGAAAAAGTAATTGAACTTTTAAAGGCTGATGTACAAAAATCTGTTGCTCAGATTGAACAACTTACAGGTATGAAATTTGGAGATGCAGTTAATCCTTTGCTGGTTTCAGTTCGTTCCGGTGCGCGAGCTTCTATGCCTGGTATGATGGATACCATACTCAATCTTGGTTTGAATGACCATGTTGTGGAAGGGTTGGCAAGAAAAACCAGCAACCCCAGGTTTGCATGGGACAGCTACCGCCGTTTTGTGCAAATGTACGGGGATGTTGTACTGGATTTAAAACCAACATCCAAAACTGATATTGACCCATTTGAAGAAATTATAGAAGAAATAAAACATAAAAAAGGGGTTAAGAACGATACAGAACTTACTGTTGATGATCTTAAAGAACTTGTAGTTAAATTTAAAAAAGCTATAAAAGATAAAACGGGCAAGGATTTTCCTACTGATTCCTACGAACAGTTATGGGGAGCTATATGCGCCGTGTTTAACAGCTGGATGAATGACCGAGCCGTATATTACCGCAAACTTAACAATATCCCTGAAGAATGGGGAACAGCAGTTAACATCAGGCTATGGTTTCGGGAATATGGGAATAACATCAGGAACCGGGGTTTGTTTCAGCCGTGATGCAGGTACAGGTGAAAACCTATTTAACGGTGAATATTTGTTAAACGCCCAGGGTGAAGATGTTGTTGCAGGTATACGTACTCCGGGAGTTATAACTACTCAAGGTTCAAAACGCTGGGCCGAACTGGGCTGGTGTAAGTGAAGAAGTACGTGCCAAAAATTATCCTTCACTTGAAGAAGCTATGCCCACTGTTTACAAAGAACTTTTCGATATTCAGCGCAAACTTGAAAACCATTACAAGGATATGCAGGATATGGAATTCACGATCCAGGAAGGTAAACTCTGGTTCCCGCAGACCCGTAACGGAAAACGTACAGGTGCAGCCATGGTGAAAATTTCTATGGATTTATTGCGTGAGGGACTCATTGATGAAAAAACTGCCCTTCTTCGCAATGAACCTGAAAAACTTGACGAATTACTTCATCCTGTTTTCGATAAGGCACTCATTAAAAAAGCAAAGGTTCTTGCAAAAGGATTACCGGCTTCCCCAGGTGCTGCCACCGGTCAGATGGTGTTCTTTGCCGATGAGGCTGAAGAATGGGTTGCAAAAGGGAAAGACGTCATTCTCTGCCGTATAGAAACTTCTCCTGACATTTTTGCGCGGCATGGTTGTCGCTAAAGGTATTCTTACTGCCCGTGGCGGTATGACCTCACATGCCGCTGTAGTAGCCCGTGGTATGGGTATGCTGTGTATCGGGTGCCGGTGCCATACAGATAGACTACAAAACCCGGAAAATGTTTATCGACAACCATACATACAATGAAGGTGACTGATTTCAATAAACGGCTCTACCGGCGAAGTATATGAAGGAAAAATAGGTACAATTGCAGCCGAACTGAGTGGCGACTTTGGTGAGTTAATGGCTATTGCGGATAAACACACCCGTATGTATGTTCGTACAAATGCTGATACTCCAAAAGATGCTCAGATAGCCCGAAATTTTGGTGCCAAAGGTATTGGACTTACCCGTACTGAGCATATGTTCTTCGAAGGTGACCGTATTAAATCCATGCGGGAAATGATACTTGCCGATGATGTTGCTGGACGCGAAAAAGCTTTGGCTAAACTGTTACCCATGCAACGCAGTGACTTTGAAGGTATCTTCGAAAGCAATGGATGGTTACGGAGTTACCATTCGTTTACTCGATCCCCCTCTCCACGAATTTGTACCTCATGAAGAAGAAAATCAAAAAATAATGGCGAAGGAAATGGGTATTTCTTTGGAAGCCATTAAACATAAAGTTGATTCCCTGCACGAATTCAATCCAATGCTCGGACACAGAGGCTGCCGCCTTGGTATCACATATCCTGAAATAACCGTTATTCAAGCCCGTGCAATTATTGAAGCTGCATTAAACATAGCAAAAAAAGGTAAAAAGGTATTACCTGAAATTATGGTGCCTCTGGTTGGTATTACCAGGGAACTACAGCTACAGGTGGATCTCATCCGCAGCACTATTGAAAAGGTATTTGCCGAACGTGGAGAAAAAATTGACTATTTGGTTGGTACCATGATAGAAATCCCCCGTGCTGCCTTAACAGCCGATGAAATTGCTAAAACAGCCGAATTCTTCTCATTTGGCACAAATGACCTTACACAAATGACTCTTGGTTTCAGCCGCGACGATGCCGGAAAATTCCTGCCACAGTATATTGATTTAAATATTTACAAATACGATCCTTTTGTGGTTCTTGATCAGGCAGGAGTTGGTAAGCTGGTTGAAATGGGTATCAAATTAGGCCGCAGCACAAATCCTCACCTCAAAGTAGGTATTTGCGGTGAACATGGTGGCGAACCCATGACAGTGGAATTCTGCCATACTGTAGGTATG
>CAVYAE010000015.1:0-12890 GCA_963766305.1 uncultured Bacteroidota bacterium | reverse complement strand
CGAGCGATCCGCATTATTCTTTTAACAGTTGTTACTGCCTTCCTGACAGGGAGCCGATAAACGTGATAGATATGCATCTGGGAAATCCTTTAATTAAAAGTACCATGCATTCTACCGACACGCATGGTTTTATTGAGGTGGTTTTTGCGATGATGAACATGTTAGGAATATCTTTCGCACCTAGGATCAAGGATATAGGCACTCAGGAACTATATAGTTTTGTAAATAAGAAACAATATATCGACTTGGGGTATCAAATTTTACCGGACCATTATATCAACGACCAGTTTGTTGAAAATAATTGGGATGATATGTTAAGAACGATGGTTTCATTAAAACTTGGAAAAACTTCAGCATTCCAATTGTTAAAACGACTTAATTCATATGCCAAGCAAAATCCCTTGCATAAGGCGATGAAAGAATTTGGCAAAATATTCCGTACAGAGTTTATATTAAGGTATTATAATGATTTAGAATTGCGACAATCCATCGAAAAACTCTTGAGCCACATAGAGCTCATGAATCGTTTTTCAAAAGCGGTATTTTTCGGGAACAACCAGGAATTTCAAGTGGCGACTAAAGAAGAACAAGAAAAAATAATATTATGCAGGCGATTAATCCAAAATTCAATCGTTCTCTGGAACTACTTGTATTTGTCTGATTTATTGACTGAAGCTCAATCCCAAAACGAATTAGAAAAATTAATAGATATTATAAGTAATGGAACAGCAGTAACATGGCAGCATATAAATATGCTTGGAGAATATGATTTTAATTCTATTCAATTTGATAATTCATTACGTTTTGATATGCAAAAATTAAAGGCTTGGAAATATTTGAAAAATGACTAATTTTAATATTTGTATGTTACACAAGTTGAGTGTTTTATATAGTGCTATCTTATTTTAGGCCCCGTTCCGGTCTTACTAATGTATTCTAATAATCCAGCGATTTCGCTTAATTGTCTTGTAAAAATCTGGGTGGTTTTCTGTGTTTGGTTCCGTTTTCATAGGCATAGGCAATCTCAAGCAGAACAGGTTCACTCCAGGCCCTTCCGAAAAAAGATATACCTACAGGGAGTGCATCTACAAAACCCATTGGTACGGTTATACTTGGATATCCTGCCTCTGCTGCCAGAGAAGAACTCCCAAAGCCATAGCTGTCACCATTTACCAGGTCTGTTTTCCAGGCCGGACTGCCAGTTGGAACAACTATTGCATCCAGCTTATGCTCATCCATCAGCTTATCTATTCCATTGTCCCTGGTATCCTTAGTCATTTCTGCCAAAGCTTTTAAATAATCCTTTGAATTCAGATCTCCCTTTTTCTGGGCCAATTCAAGGTATTTCTGATTGAAATATTTTAATTCAACAGTGTCGGCCTTGTTAAATTTAATTAAATCCTCAATGCTTTTTATGTGTGAATCAGGTCCAAGAGATTTTAAATAATTATTAAGACCATCCTTGTATTCGTAAAGCATTACTTCGAAAGATGCCTGATCGGCCTTTTCTGAAGGTATTTTATCCAACTCAACTATTGTGGCACCCCTACTCTTAAGAAATATAATTGCCTCTGCCATGACGGTATCGACCTTGAAATTTATACCTGAATAACCTTTATAATATCCTATTCTTTTTCCTTTTATTCCATCGGCTTTTAAAAATTGAGTATAATCTCTGTAATATTTTCCATTTCCTGCAATTGTTTTCCTGTCGGAGGAATCCACCCCGGTCAGAACGCCCAGACAGATGGCGGCGTCTCTCACTGTCCGTGCCATGGGTCCGGGAGTGTCCTGAGTATAGGATATAGGTACCACTCCACTGCGGCTCACCAATCCAACTGTGGGTTTAATTCCTACTATGCCGTTCATATGTGAAGGACATACTATAGATCCATCTGTTTCGGTGCCTATGGCCAGCATGGTAAGATTAGCGGACACTGCCACGGCCGAGCCTGAACTTGAACCACAGGGATTCCTCGAAAGTACATACGGATTTTTTGTTTGCCCTCCAAGTCCACTCCATCCGCTTGTAGATAGTTGTCCCCTGAAATTAGCCCATTCACTCAAATTGGCCTTCCCTATTATCACTGCGCCGGCAGCTCTTAACTGTTTAGCTATATAGCTGTCTTTTAGTGGGTACGATTTCATTAACGCCCTGGAACCAGCAGTGGTAACCATACTATCATGAGTATCTATATTATCCTTTAACAAAACCGGTATACCATGAAGGGGACCTCTGACTTTCCCTTCTTGCATTTCAATGTCCAATTGTTCTGCAATTTTTATAGCCTCGGGATTTATCTGTATGACGGAATGCAATGCCGGGCCCTTTTTATCAAGTGTTTCAATCCTTGCCAGATATGCCTGAACCAGTTCTTTAATTGTAAAAGACTTGTTTTTGTATCCCTGCTGAATCTGAGAAATATCTGTTTCCATAAATTTAAACAGATCCGGACTTTCGGTTTGCACATTTTGCCGGTGACGGCTGCAGGAGAAGCTAATCATCAGAACTACCAGGATAACTGCGTATGCTACGGGTGAATTGCAGACTTTTTTGATTCTCATAAGTAAATAAATTTGATTTTAGTGGTCATTTGGAGCTCACATTACTTGCAGGTATGTTTGTATTTATATTTAAACATTATCGTTTGATGAAATGTTCCATAGTAAGAGATATGAATAACAGTTATTTAAGCTTTGTATGTTCAATTAAGTGATATAATAGTTTGTAATTCAGCTAGTCCTAAGGAAAGCTTAATGGAATTTAATGCATCAATTATTTCAATTACATACTTCCCTCCGAACCTGGAATTTTGCCAGTTATCGGGAAGACAGGTCATGTGGTTGATACAGGCTTTAAGTTCTGCATCATTTGAATTAATATATGACAAAAGTAATTTATTATAATCTTTTATACTGTTTTTAAGTTCATCAATTTTATCTATAAATACAGGATTTTGATAAATTGTTTTATTGTCAGCACCTTTTATTTTCCATAGATTATAATTTCCTGCAGAATCAATAGCCAGATCATTATCATCCACATTTTTTAAAATACCTTTTTTAATATTATCAATTAGTCGGGTTATTAATTCTGTTTTGTGATTAATTAACTGAATAGATTGGTTTTTAATACTGTCTTCCGGTTTAAGATTATTCAAACTATTAATTAAATCGCTGGTTTGTAAGGTTGTAAGTTTATATTGTTCTTCATAGTTATTTGCAGAGATTACATATTCATCAAGTAAATTCTTACTGACATTAAGCGCCAAAAGAGAGGTTATTCCAGCGAAGTATGCAAAAAAGAAAAGTATAAGTATAAGGTTATTGTAATTTAGTTCTTTGTTTTTTCTTATACTCCATATGTAAACAGGGAGGAACAAAACAAATGGTACAGGTATGGATATTATAAGTATTAAATTGGCATAAGGCCAGTGTTGAATCTTGAAAAGTGCTCCTGCACAAACTGCAAATACGCATATGTAACCTATAATATATAAATTTATCAGTTTTTTGTTTGTTTCAATTTTAAAACTGTTAAATAAGGCAGAGGGCATATAAACTATAACAAAAAAGGAAAAACCCGGAAAATAGAATTGGACCTGCTCCGCTCATATGAAATAATTTGAATATGCATCCGGTTAATATTACAATAATGGTAATGACTCCAAAAAGATATAATTTGTTTTTCATGATTATCAGGATTTTATTGGATGGTAATATTTGTTTTATAAATTAAAGAGTTCTGATTAATGCCTGGTTTGAAGAAACCTTTCTGTTTAGATTTCTCAAAAAAAGGTATTCGGCGCTTCGGGTTTTTTCCTGAATACCTGTTAATTTATATATGATGCTTACTATAAGAGGCGATCTTAAGTAATATGATTCAAAATATTTATCCAGGTCAGCGGAATCACTTAATACTTTTGATTCTGAAAGCATCTTGTCTATTATAATTTTAGAGTTATTGTCAATGTATTGTTGTTGAATAAGGAATTTATCCAGATTGGATATTTTCTTATAAATGTTTACCAATTCTCCTTCTTTAACTAATACCTTATTAATTGCATCTCCATTTTCACCTTCCAGCTCTTCTGATGTAATCTTGTGATCAGCTGAAATATTTTTACCTATTTCCTTACCAATAATTTGAATTTTAATTTTTTGTACATAATCAACCAAATCATCAGAATTTTTCTTCGCCTGTAATGCAATTTCATTTATTTTATATGCGTCTGAAATTGAATTGGTTTGATATTTCACTACAAGTTGGTTACATTTTGCAGTAAGGTATTGTAAATTGTATTCCTGTTCAGATGAATTATCAATTAATCCGGTACGGACATCTCCTGATAAATTCACTGATATAAGAGTAGTAGGGACAATGAACCATACAATGGCAAAGGATATAATTATAAAACCACTTGTTACATGATAGTTATTTTTATAGGTTGAAAAAATTATAACCGGGAATGCAAGAATAATCAGGAAAAATATCCCGCATAGCATTAAATCTGAAGCTCCGGGCCAGTGGTTCATTTTAAAATAAAAACCTGCTAAATAAAAAATTGACCCAATAAGTCCAAAAATATAGGCTATTTTTTGATTTGCAGGGCAAACTTTAAGTTGGTTGATGAAAAAAGAAGGAATAAAAATTAATCCGGTAACTAGAACTGCCACTAGCATTATAATTCCTGTTGCGGGCCAATGCTGTATTTTAAAAAGAAAACTGACTGCAAATAAAGCAGCCGATAAATAACCTGAAATATGAGCCAGGAGTTTTTTCCTGTTGCTGACTTCCCTGTAACTAACATAAACAGCGCTGGGAAGAAAGAATACTATCAGCAGGAAGAAGCCAAGAGTTAATAATATTCCGGCGCCTGGCCAATGTTCAATTTTAAATAAAGCTGCAAATGAAATTAAAATAGGAGAAATTACTCCAAAAATTTTCATAATGTTTTTCATAGTCCGGTATTTTTTGTCGATTAGAAAAAGTGTATCTTCCTGTATCTTCTGCAATCCATGCAGACCAATTTTTTCTTTAACCATTTCGTATGCCTTACCGAAAGGTGTGCCCAGGTTCATCTCCTTTTCGATATCGCAACATATATGATCGATGAGGTCGTATGCCAGATGTGAATAGGAAATATCAGCCCTGTATACATCTGCTTTAATAATTTCTAACTGTTTGTAGTTAAGTTCATACATTATTAATTTGATAATTTGGTTTTAAAAGGAGAGTTATAACATCAATAAATTCCTGCATTTCTTTTATCTTCTCTTCTGCAAATCCATTGCCTTTTTGCGTAAGGATATAATAAATACGTATCCGGTTGTTATAATTCTCCGTTTCAGTTAATACTGCACCGTCAATTTCAAGTTTGTGCAATATAGGATAAAGTGCACCATAGGTAAGTTTAATTTTACCTGAGGTAAGTTCTTCGACTTTTTGTGTTATTTCGTACCCATACATCCTGCCGTTTTCAGCAAGTAATTTAAGTACAATAGATCTGAGGGAACCTTTGAGTAATTCGCGCGCTATCATGCTTTAATGTTTAATATAATAGAAACTGATATATAGCAAATATATTATATAAAACTTTTAAATCAAAATATTTTATACATTATTTTGTATTTTTTATAAATTTCAGTTAAAAGGATAAAACATTATATTCCCAGGCTTTAAAATTGAGGCTATATATATAATTTGTATTAAGCCAATTAATAGTTATTTTTGTTTTAAGGATACATATATTTATGATTTATATAATATTGAGGTAATATCAGTTTATTTATTTTGTTGGTTTAACATTTTATTAGAATAAATGCAATTAATTAGTAAGGAAGATGTTGCTAAATTAATTAAACTTAATAAGTTTCCCGGGATACTTATTGCAAGGTTTATTATTTGGATTCTTCAGTTGAACAGAATTAACAAATTATATTCTGATAATTATAATAAACCACCGCTTGAATTTCTGAGTTCTGTTTTAAAGGATGCAGGAATTAAATATGACATTGAGTTCGGCAACCTGGGTGCAATTCCTGAGGAAGGCCCGTTTATTATAGTAGCTAACCATCCTTTTGGGGCAATAGAAGGGTTAATATTAATGGAATCAGTGATAAAGGTAAGATCTGATTTTAAATTAATTGCCAATTTCCTTTTGCAAAGGATTGAACCCATAAAAGACATAGTACTTGCAGTTAATCCATTTGAGACATATAGAGACAGAATGTCAAGTTATAATGGACTAAAAGCAGGGCTTAACCATTTAAAAAATGGACATCCTCTCGGTATTTTTCCTGCAGGTGAAGTTTCATCCTGGCAAAAAGAGGAAGGGGGGATTGCAGACAGACAATGGCAGAAAGCAGTGATTAAATTGATTAAAATGTCAAAAGTGCCTGTAATTCCGGTATACTTTAAAGGTAAAAACAGCAGGATCTTTTACATATTAGGAACAATTCATCCATTATTACGTACAGTTAAACTACCTTCAGAAGTTCTAAATAAAAGAAATGTAAAAGTTAATATGATAGTTGGGGAACCTATTTCTGTTGAAGACCAGGATAACATTGAGGATATAAATAAATATTCCCGGATGCTCCGTACGAAGACTTATGCACTATCAGCAATTGCAGAACAAAAAGACAACATAGCTAAAAACATAAATATACAGGCAATAATCTCACATCCTGTGGATAAAGCCCTATTGGCAAAGGAAATCTCTTTAATAGAGCCAAGTCATATTCTTTTTAAGTGGCAGGATTATAGTGTATACTGTGTCCCAACAGTCTTAATTCCTGACATCACCAGAGAAATTGGCCGTTTACGTGAAATTACCTTCCGTGAGGTAGGGGAAGGTACAAATCAAAGCTCTGATACGGACGAGTTTGATAGTTTTTACCATCAATTATTTATCTGGAATGAAATAGATCAGGAAATTATAGGAGGTTACCGTTTGGGTAAAGGCTTTGATATTATCAAGGATCGCGGAATTAAAGGTTTTTATATTAATACCTTGTTCCGCATTGACAATGCAATGGAACCTATATTAAACAAATCCATTGAGCTTGGCCGTTCCTTTGTTATTAAAAAATACCAGCGTAAACCCTGGTCACTTTATCTACTCTGGAAGGGCATTCTTCATTTTCTTAATAATAACAGTCACTACCGTTATCTTATAGGTCCATTATCCATAAGTAACAACTATTCCCAGGCTTCAAAACATGTTATGGTTGAGTTTATCAAAAAGAAATATTTCAATAGCCAGCTGACAAATTTTTTTATTCCCCAAAACCCATATTTATATAAGAATGGGTCCCCTAAAATGAAATCGCTTGTAAATAAAGCTACTGATTTAAATTCCCTCGACAATGTCATTAAGGAAATTGAACCTTCAGAAACAAAAATGCCTGTGTTACTGAGGAAGTATATTTTACTGGGAGGAAAAATAGCAAGTTTTAATATTGACCCTGAATTTAATAACTGCCTTGATTGCCTTCTGATTCTGGATCTTGAAGATGTACCCGGAAAAATAATTCAGTTGCTTTCAAAAGAACAGGGTGTTAGTTAGTTACAAATTAAAGATGACGGATTGATTAAAGGTGCAAAAGTACAGCCCCACTTTCCTATTATCTTTTAAACGAATAAATAAAAATTAAATTACTGTTGCTGGTAAACATTAAAAATATTACTTTCGCGATCCTGATAAGTTGAATAGTTATAAATTTGTGCTGGTTGAAATTTTGTTTATGACATAATCCCTTTCAAGCACTTCACACTTATTAAAAAAATTATTTTACGGGGTGTAGTACAGTTGGTAGTATGCTTGGTTTGGGACCAAGAGGTCGTCGGTTCGAGTCCGGCCACCCCGACCACTTTGCTTTAATGACAAATAGTTACAAAAGTTTTGTACCGTTTTTGCACCATAAAAAAGCAAATCTGAAAAAAAGGTTGGATCTGATAAATATTTCAGTTTCAACCTTTTTAAATTTAAATTGGTATTCTAATTTCTTCTATTCAGTACCTTTATATAAAAAAAATCAAGTTTATTTAATTAATATTCTTCTAAATATCAGCATTTACTAATTTACGTTTAAATTTATAAGGGCAGAATTTTTTCCAGAATTTTTTGAAGCCTTTGATATTTTAGGATCGCCAAAAATTTTTATAGAATTATTGTGGTTTCGAATATTCTGATGTCGCACCTCTGGCTTAGAATTCGGAAGGGGAAAGGGGTATACCGAAGGGTAGGCTACCAAAATTATTTTTTTTTTGGAAAAAATTTTTGTTCTGAGAAGGGTAAATTCATTTAGAGGTTTAGGATTTTCGTTTGTTTGACCCCTACCTACCTAGCCGCCTCTCCCCCAGAGGGCTAGAAAGAAGGTGCTTTTTTACCCCCCTACCTATATATCATATCCTTTGATTGTCGCTTCTAAAAAGAGAAAATTTGTTAATAAGTGAAAAAGAGAAAATTTGGAAAAGTCAGAAAATCGAAGAAAGATTCAATCAATCCTTTTTCAAAAAAATCAAAAAAAAATGAAAAGAAAAAAAGAACAAAAACAACTTGCGCGGAGTTTAGAATCATTCTAAATAAGGTAAAGAGCAGATAACTAAAGTTTTATGGATAGGAGTAATTGACCATCTAACCCAACAGTTACTATTTTTTGAAGGGTTGAAATACGAACCTCCTTAATATTGTTTTCAATACGTGAAATATAGGATTTGCTTGTACCGCATTTTTCTGCAAGCTCTTTTTGTGTAAGGCCTTTTTCAAGTCTTGCTTCCTGGATTAATGCACCAATTTTAAATGTTTCATATCCTGCTTCGAGTTTATCTCTTTTTTCAGTTCCAATTTTTCCGAAGTGTTCATCTTTGAACTGATCTAAAGTTCTAATATTATCGTTGTCTGTTTTCATATTCATCCTTTATTTTAATTGCCCTTTCAATTTCTTGTTTTGGTGTCTTTTGTGTTTTTTTTGAAACCCATTTGCTAAAACAACCAATTGCCCATGATCGAAAAAACAAAATATTCTAAAAATATCACTTCCTTGTTGAACCCGAATTTCAAAAAGACCATCTGTATTTTCAATATGTTTCAGATAGGTTTCCGGAACTTTTTGAACTTCTTCTATCAAATCGAAAGTCCAGATAATCTTTTCCTTTACCTTGTCTCGTTGATTTAAAAAAACTCTTCAAAGTAGTTCTTATAGAAAATGATAGTTATGTGTTTATATTTTTTACTCACACTGCAAAGATAAGAAAAGTTATCCGATAGTACAACTTAAACACATTAGCTGTAATATGACATATACTCAAATAGATAGTAATATATATTAATAGTTATATATTTAAATATTTATATATAAAACTATAAAAATATATTTATATCAATTTATCAATCTTAGCTTTATAATAAATTGCCTCATTTAAATATTCCAGCAAATCCATTTCTTTATCTACACAATAGCTTTTAATTTTCTTGTGTAAATCCTTATCAACTTTCACCAAAATTTTTTTTATCTCTGTTTCAGTAGAAGCCTCCGACTTTTTATGTAGTTCTGTAACATTTTCCTTTATAACCGGAATATCTATAGTCTGTCTTTCAATTTTCTTTATTGTGCCAAGCTCATTGCTTAGGCTTTCTTTTAAGGACGGTCTGTTCGTTTTCATAAATTCAAAATTTTATTGATTTCTTGTGTTAGCTGTATGATATCGTTTTTTGCTTTTTGATTAGAATTTTCAATTACTCCTAATCCTTCCATAAGGCTATTTTCATAAGCCGTGTAGTCTTGCAATCTTGATTTTAATACGGGTAACCAAAAGTCCTTTAAAACGTCATCAATTTGTTTGGCAAGCATTTTTCTCTCATCAATACGATTTACCAGGAAGTAGCCTTTTATATCTTCTTTCAATGCTTTTACCTGTTCGTATTTATCTATAAAGATTTTTGTTGCCCATACATCGGGAGGAGGGAAGAACCGGAACGATAAACAAAGTTGATAGTAATATAATCGTACTTGTTTTTTCATCTATTGCGGGGGTTCCATCAATAATGGCAATGTCGCAACCTTCATAGAGAGCTTTAATGTTTTTCCTTAACGCATCTGTAGTTTGAGGGGCAAATGATGATGTCCTGACATTAGGCAGAACGGGCATGGCCTGTGCTTTAAAATTGAGTGATTCTTTCCCGGATGCGGAGATACAATTTTTTGCAATTGTCAGAACGCAGAGTTTTATTGAAAACATAGAAAAGCTGGTTGATATTTCTATTGGAAATATTCATTTTAATGCAAGTACAAGGAAGACAAATAGAGAGCCATAATAAAATTTAACTTTCCTAAGTCTTTTACCAACAAAAGAGTGGGAGGGGCTGGATTTTTGGAGCTTTAATGCACTGAAATATCCTTCTGAGCGTTGGCGGCTTTTAACTTATTTCCCGTGCAGGTCGTTGGGATCTTGTGAGGATCCCCGACCGTCCGAGAATAAGTTAAAAGCCGCTTGGAAATGATATAAATAGTTTTTTCTATCGTAACAAGTATTTTATAACTTTAAATCAAATTGAAATTACATACAAAGTGAAAACAAGTAATCCAAATTTAATATATGCATCCAATGTAACGTTTCTGTATGCAATATTAAATGTTATGGATTATCTAATAGACCATTTATTTATTCGTAAATGGTTTACAATAGAGTCAATTGAAAGAGACGGAATATGGGTAGCAATAATTATTGGAATCGGTTTTCTAATTCGAAATGGTTTTACATGGATTAAATATTATTTGATAATATGTCTTTTGAATAATTTATTTTGGATTATTTTTGATTTAACCCATACATTACCACCGCCAAATGAATTAGTCTTTGGAATTAATAAATATTATACAACTATACAGGTGTTTGATTTTTTAATGCAATTATATATTATAATTTTACTGTTTTGGTGCAAAAAAAATGTTAATCCTTTTTATAAATATGTTAACAGATCCAAACCCTGCCAAATTGACAAATCAGGCTAAAAACATTAAAAAACAACGAATCAAAAATTTAAAGAGCTGATATTAAGTAAAAGGATTGTTCGATAATTAATCTTATAAATAGGAAGGGTTTTTTGGGTGTTTTCTAAATTTGAGAAATAACTTATGAGAAGCATTTTAATAATACTTATTATCCTGTTATCTAGCTTTAACTTATTTTGCCAAAGTGAATCTACAAAACCTGCATATCAATTTGGGATCATTCAAAAAGATACTATAAGATATCACAGAAAATCTGGCATTTTCAATGGAAAGGAATTAAAAGACACTAGCATTGTAACGTTAGGAAAAAATGAACTCGTAAAGATTATTGAAGTTAATAATAAGAATAACGAAGCAATTTTTGAGACATGGTTGATAGATTATCAAAATCCACGTGAAAACATTAAAAATGTATTCCATGACACAGTTATTACTAAGTTAGACAACTTATTAATATTTGATACAATACAAAAACCTGATAAATATTTTAATATTTTATTAAAGGACTATTATAAAGGAGAAGTAAACCCTTCAACCATTTATGCAATTGATTATAATAGTTCATCAGGAATATATCGTATAAGTTTTGGTAGTTATGGCATTTTTGAAGGAATAGAACTAACAGAGTTATATAAAGTTATTAATGATACTCCAATTTTATATATTAATGCTTTGATAACTGATTGTGATATAGATATTTATAAAAATCTTGTTTTACTATATAATAAGCACAAAGTTCAATTATTCGATACTATGGATTTGCATTATTATCCCGAAATGCATTTATATAAATATAAAAATGAAGATGTATATTCTTCTACTTTAGAACCTAAATCTGAATTATCTGTTGAACAAGGAGATGCAACAAACAGAATTTATTATGATAAACAAAAGCATGAATTTATAACAAAAAATAAAAGGTTAGGTGGTGATTATTACTATGAAACATATAAGGTTGGTGACGGTAAATTTATAAAATTATGATAATTAACTAGTTATAATTTTGTCTGATAATTAACATTATGTTCAATAGAAACCGTTTTTAGTCGATCTTCAAATTTGAAAAATAATGGAAAATATAGATATAATTGAAACTTTAGAAAGAAATAAATTAATATTTAAATCTCATTGGCTGGAATACTATGAAGTATTTCTTTTATCAATTTTTCTAACGGTATTAGTCTTAATAATGATTTATTTAACTAGTAATGATCTTTGGAGTAAAGTAATAATTTCATTTATTATTTTGATGTTATTAGGTTTTAGTATTTATAAGAATAGAAAATGTAGGCAACTCGTATCAATTGAAACAGGATTTATAAAAGAAAAAAATAAAAGTTTGGTTATTGACTTACTATCTAAGAAAAATTACAAAATGAAATTTCATAACGAGAATTATTTTAGATTAATATCAAACTATAATTTTTTACTTATGAGACATGAACTCACAATAATTTTTAATGAAAATAAGATTTTGTTTAATCTTTTTAATTCAACTGGATTAGTTAGACTACCATCATACTTAACATTAAATTTACTTATAAGGGAACTTAAAATACATTTCAATAAATAATTCCAAGATGAACCAGGTAAAAAGTCTTATAATCTACTACATTATTAAATTGAAATGGCTTTTGGGACGCTTGCGTAATTTGAGAAATGAGATGATATTAACTAATTTGTTAATCATTAAATGAAATAATTTATGAATAGATTTTTAATCCTCATGATTGTTGCTTTGATAATGTTCTCTTGTAATAAATCGAGACATAATTATCAGCTAATAAAATTCAATGATGAAATAATAAATACTGAATTCGTTGATTTTGAAAAAATAACTGCGGTTTACCCAAGAGTATATAGCTACGTAA
>CAVYAE010000014.1:0-16656 GCA_963766305.1 uncultured Bacteroidota bacterium | reverse complement strand
TTAAACCGCCATTCATGGAAAAAACAACATAAATATCTGAAATACTGACTGAAGCCCAGTTAAATGTAAATTCTTCACCTGAAATAAGAAAATTTCCGTTAGCAGGTGAATTTATAATTAACATAGGATTGGCTGCAGTTATCAATAAAGTGTCACTGTAAAATTTGGTGAGAGAATTTAAATCAACCAATAAAATTTGATACTTGCCAGCTGATAAAGTGTCACTTATATTCCAGTTTAAGGATGAAAGCCCTGAATTATTTATTGTATTAATAAATTGATCGGAATTTGCTCCAACTTTCCGGTAGTAAACTAAATAATTTTCAGAAATTGTCTTGCAATCTATCTGGATATTTTCTGTGTTGCCAGCTTGCCATACCGTATTTTCTGCAGGTGTAATAAATATAACAGAATCATTTGATTGGCTAAAACAATTGCTTAAAACAAGAACTAATATAGCAATGAAAAGCAAAATAGATTTCATAGTTTGAAGATTTATTTGGATAGAATGTGGTTAAAGAAACATGATGCAATATTATAATAAATTTAAACTCCATCAATTATAATTTAACTTTAATTATTTGTTTTTGACATCTATAGATATTTCATAGATAAATTAATAATTTTGAACTTTAAACAGGAAGAATTACAAAACCAAATTGATTTTATTATGTTGTTTTAGTATGAACAAAACTATTCTTATAACAGGCGCTTCAAAAGGTATCGGTAAAGAAACTGCATTGTACTTTGCATATAAAGGATGGAATGTAGCTGCAACTATGCGTTCACCGGAAAAGGAACCTGAACTTAACAAAATTCAAAATATTAAAACATTCGCCTGGATGTTATGGATGAAACCAGTATAAATGCTGCTATAAATGAAACCCTTGAAGTATTTGGCAATATAGACGTTCTGTTTAACAATGCAGGGTATGCTCTTGTAGGAGCCTTTGAAGCAATGAGCAATGAACAAATTAAACGTCAATTTGATACCAATGTATTTGGTACAATGAATGTTACCAGAGCAATCCTTCCATATTTCAGGAAACGCGGTTCAGGTACTGTTATCAATACAACATCTATGGGTGGCTTAATTACATTTCCTATTTATAGCATTTACCATTCTACTAAGTTTGCCCTTGAAGGATTCATGGAATCACTTCAATATGAACTTAAACCATTTAATATAAAAATTAAGAATATAGAACCCGGAGAAATTAAAACTGATTTTTATTCCGGTTCTGCTGATTTTGTCACAAATCCTAAAACAACGGCTTACGATAATTACGTTAAGGTAGCGTATTCTAATATGTTAAAGTACAGTAAATCGGCACCGGGTCCGCTTATAGTTGCCAAAAAAGTTTTTAAGGCAGCTAATGATAAATCCTTCAGACTTCGTTATCTGGTTGGAGGAACAAGTGCACCTTTGTTATTTGCACGTTGGTTACTGCCATTATCCTGGTTCACAGCAATTATAAAAAGCCAGATTGAAAAAGGGTTTATTTTGAAATAATATCTATCACTCCATTAAGAACATAATCAGGTCTGAAAGGATAGGAATTTATCATTTCACGGGTTGTAATTCCACTTAACACAAGGATAGTATCTATTTCTGATTCAATGCCGGCTATAATATCAGTGTCCATTCGATCTCCAATAATAATTGTTTCTTCAGGTGACCTGTTTATTCTTTTTATAGCTATTCGCATCATAAGTGGATTGGGTTTACCAATAAAATAAGCTTTTTTACCGGTTGCAATTTCTATGGGAGCAATTAAAGCTTTGGTTGCAGGCATTATTCCTCCTTCAACCGGACCTGTGGTGTCGGGATTGGTACCAATCAGCTTTGCTCCTTTAATAACAAGGTTTACTGCCTGGGAAATTTTATCAAAACTATATGAATGTGTGTCGCCTACAATAACATAATCAGGTGCATAATTATCCATGGTGTACCCGACATTATACATTGCATTTATTAAACCGGCTTCTCCAATAATATAAGCACTTCCCTGAGGTTTTTGAGAAGAAAGAAAAGCTGCGGTAGCGAGGGCACTTGTATAAAATACTTTTTCATCAACTTCAATACCTAAACGTTTTAACTTATCACTTAATTCCTGGGGAGTCCTCTCACTTGAATTTGTTAAAAACAGAAACTCTTTTTTTTCATCTACAAGCCATTTAACAAAATCCACAACACCAGGTAATAATTTGTTTCCATGGTATATAACTCCATCCATGTCACAGATAAAAGCTTTTTTGTGTCTGATTTTTTCAATTAATTCTTTCATTATTTAATGTAATTATTTAATTCCCCAAAGTTATTGAAATATAAATATAAAATGACCTGGTTAATTTTTGACGTATTTTATTTTCACTTTAAATAATTAAAGTTAGGGAGGTTATTTAAATATCAGGTTAATTTATAATTAATATATTGCTAATTATGTAATGGTTTTCTTTTTATAAATTTGAAGATTTACATTCAATAAAATGTAAACTAATATTAATCTTATGTAATCTGAATAATGAATATAATATATTATAAATCATTTCTTTGGGTAGAATTTATGCTGATATTTTTTGGCATTCCGTTATTTATCTTTTACTATTCACATATTATACATCCAAGTTCCGTATTACTACCAATTTTAATTGCATTAATCTTATATTTAAGATTTAATAAAAATTTTAATATAAGAGACCTTATAAGTTTCAGAATATCTAAGAAGATCTAATTGAAAATTCTGTAATAATAGGTATTACAACTATTATTCTATTGATTGGAATACTTATTTTCAAAAGAGAAAATTTATTTAACCTGCCGCGTAAAAACATAATTATCTGGGTAATTATCTGCATTTTTTACCCTATATTTTCAGCATTTGCACAGGAGGTTATTTACAGGACATTTTTATATTTAAGGTACAGCCCCATCTTTAAAAGTAAATGGGCATTTATAATAGCCAGTAGCATATCTTTCAGTTTTGTCCATATCATTTATTTCAGTTACGTTTCAATAATACTTTCTTTTGCAGCAGGAATTTATCTGGCATATGTTTATGAAAAAAACAAATGTGTTCTATTCAATTCCTGTATACATGGGTTTTTAGGTGACGTAGTTTTTACAATAGGTTTAGGGCAAATATTTCTGGCTGGATATGTATAAATGGATGTAAAGAATGTAAAAATTGGCTAGTGTGCATATATACAAATTGCCAATGGATAATGGTTAATAGATAGTAGCTAATGGATAATGGCTAATGGCTAATGACTAATAAATTACTAATACTAGTATTTAAGATCATTTAAATACTTAATGCTTTGGGGAACCTGTTTATAGTAAACAGAACTCTCATCCTCCAGATAATAATGAATTATACCTGATTTGTTTGCAGCTTTTAAAACAGAAAGTATATCTATCTGACCAGTTCCAAGAGTTACATCATTATCCTGAGCTGTAGAACCTGATAAATTGCCAGTTATTCCTTTCCGTAGGTCTTTCACATGCATAAGCCTGAACCTGTTACCATATTTGTATAACAACTTAACAGGATCGGCTCCTGGAAAAACAACCCATAGAATATCCATTTCAAAACTTACATACTTAGGGTCAGTGTGTTGAATAATATAATCAAAGAGTGTACCATCTGAGCAAGGATAAAATTCATAACCATGATTATGGTAGCAAAAACTTAATCCGTATTTTTCCTCTAAAAATTTTCCCTACTTTGTTAAAGTCATCTACCGTTTTTTTAGCTAATTCCAGGGTGAAGGAATCTTTATGAGGAATCCAGGCTAAACGGACAAATTGAGCACCAAGTATTTTTGCATCTCTGGCAACGGAATCTGTATGATTTACTACCTGATTATAATCTACACCATATGAAGAACAGATTAAACCTCTGTCATCAAACATTTTTCGAACCTCGGAAGAATTTCTTCCGAATAAATTTGACAATTCAATGTCTTTTATTCCTAAATTCTTTATAGTGTCGAGTGTTAAACCAAAATCCTTCTTAAAGCTGTTGCGATAGGTATATGAAACAATTCCTAATTTTATTTGAAAGGATGATCCGCTTTTTTGTGCATTTAGAATTACTGAAACATTCAATAAAACAAATAACACTGGAATACTTATATAAATTTTCAGGTTAGTTTTCACTTTTATTAATATCATATATTTCAATTTTGTTGTAAAATTAAAAGTAAAATTTAAAGTTAGTAAATATATGTACTAACAACATTTACAAATCAGACACAATGTACTATTTACAAATTTTTATTTATTTATTGCCATATATTTGAGACAATTTACTGAAAAGATATTAACAAAATTCCACTAATTTGCAATTCATGATTTTACTTTTATAAATTTGCAGATCTAAGTTCTTACTTTATGGACCCTAATAATTATAGATTACTGCTTGTAGATGATGAACCTGATATTCTTGAGTTTTTAAGCTACAATCTTAAAAAAGAAGGTTATCAGGTGTATCTTGCTGATAATGGAATTAGTGCATTAACAATTGCTAAAGATGTTCTGCCACATCTAGTTTTGCTGGATGTAATGATGACAGATATGGATGGAGTTGAAACCTGCGCAGAACTTAGAAAAATACCGGAATTAAAACAAAGTATAATTGCAATGCTCACTGCCAGAGGTGAAGATTATTCTCAAATTGCCTGCTTTGAAGCAGGGGCTGATGATTTTATCACAAAACCTGTTAAACCTAAAATTTTGCAATGCAGAATAAGTGCGTTGCTTAACAGGTACCGGAATACTTTAAATCCTGTTAATGAACTTATTAATAATGACAAAGAAATTCCTAATCAGGATTTGTATATCGATAAAGAAAGATATCTGGTCGTAAAGGGAAAAGATGAAATGACATTACCACGCAAGGAATTTGAATTACTTGCCCTATTATATTTCAAGCCATACAAGGTATTTACACGTGAAGATATTTTCCACACTGTTTGGGGTGACGATATTATGGTCGGGGATCGTACTATTGACGTCCATATCCGCAAACTACGCGAAAAAATTGGAGATAAAATATATAAAAACCGTTAAAGGCGTTGGTTATAAATTTGTTAATTGACAAAGAAGGACAGTAGGAAAGGGTACAAACCCGTAAAACAAATAATTTAAATAAGAATTTAAATTTCAAAAAATCCTTATCATATATTGTTGCTATTAATAATTAAAGCAGGTTAACAGGATTATCCTGCTAACCTGGCCTTGTACTTTAATTTTTTCTTTTCTTCTACTTTTTCAATAGTCAATATTCAATTTTCAATAATCAATTAAATATATACCTCAGCCCCATTTGCAACTGCCATGTGGAACTTTGAGAATAGGTACTTGATGGAGTAAAGTTAGTTGAAAATGTTGAATTTGGGTTAGGCGTTGTAAATGTTACAGGCGGGTTATTGTTTGCATCTGCCGGACCTTTAACCACACTAAGAAGCGGAGTGTACTGTGTTGTTACTGACAACCTTTGCAAATTTCCCCAACTACTATTCAACATATTTGCAAAATTAAGAATATCAAGGGTAAATTCGAGTGTATTTCGTTTCCCGCCTACATTTGTAAATAAATCCTGTACAAACTTAATATCATATTGCTGCCTCCAGGGATATACACCCCCGTTACGCTGCATTATCTGTCCGCGGTGTTTGCTTAGGTAAGGATCCTGGTTAATATAATTATTAAGGGCGGTCCATTCCATGGCTGAAGTGTTTGTTGCTGAAATATTTACTAAATTGATTTCAGACTGGTTACGGGGTATATATATTAAGTCATTACTGCTATTACCATCACCATTATAATCACCATTGTATGTATAATTATATCTTCCACTTTGATATCCTGTATAAACAATTGACAGTGAAGATGCAAGGTGATTTGCATATTCAATCCTGTATTTTAAGTAACCAACTAACTTATGAGGCTGATCAAAATCAGAATAGGCCAGTCTTGGATGATTAGGGTTTCCTGAAACAGGATGACTGCTGAACCATGTACTTTCTGTTGAACCTGCATCACTGTATGCATCTTTTGTTTCACTGTAAGTATATGCTATATTAACGTCAAGTACCTGCTTACTAAACTCAAATGTCTTTTTTAACTGTGCAGTCAGGTAAAATGAATTACCAAGGTTGGTATTAAAAATAACATAAGCATTATTTATGTTGGCATTTATTTTATACGGAGATGGGAAAACAGCCCTGCCATCTCCTCTTACACCCGCAGTTGGAGCGACAAGGTTAAAATCTCCAAGGAAAACATCATTGATTGTTTGTGAAAAAACACCTTCAATGGTACCAATAACTCCCCCGGGTAATTTTTGGTCAAGGGCAATAGTTGTTCGTAAAGTCTGTGGCCATTTTAAATTACTGGCAGTAGCGTTGATTGCATAAGTTGCAGGTAATCCGGCAGTTGGATTTGCAGGCGCATAAGCATTCGGATTTGGATTAAACGGATATGCTGTTGTATTGGTTACCAGCGTCTGACCAATACTTACACCATCATTGCTTACCTGGTTGGATATCCATACCAAAGGTACACGTCCTGTGAATATACCAATCCCACCTCTCAATTGTGTCGTTTTATTTCCAAATACATCCCAGTTAAAACCAACTCTTGGAGAATATTCAACTACTGCATTTGGTAATTTACTTACGTTAATTGAAGTTGTGTTTCCATTCTGATCAAGAAACTTATCCCCAAGTACCTGCTGGTTCTGTGGAATTGATACAGGATAGGAAGGTACGTCGAACCTTATGCCATAAGTAAGTTTAAGTTGCTTATTTACTTTATATGCATCCTGAATGTAAAAACCGATTTGCGCTGTATGAAGATTTGCAAAAGGTATAGGAACGCCGGACAATGCAGAGTACTGATATTCATACTCTCTAAGTGTAACTTTTTTACCGTATTCAGCATCATTATAAAAATCAGATAAAGAATTATAATAGAAAATCCCATCAAACTCAGGTGTAAAACCATTTTGAGTGCTGTAGTATTCATATGATCCTCCCAATGTTACAGTATGTAATCCAAAATTCATGGTAAAATTGTCCGAGATTTGGTATTCGTCTGTATAAAGCCTGTTATTTGGAGTGTATTGTTCCATACCGAATGATGTCTCCAGGGCTGAACCGTTGTATATTTTGACCATTGGAAAGGCTGAAGAGGGAGATCCTCTGTAATTTCGTATACCTGTATAACCTGCTATAAAGTTATTGGATATATGGTTTCCGAAAGTACTGTTTAATTCTGCAACTATTGAATTCATATTTTCGTGCTGACTGTATGAATTGCCGGAAAAATACAAGGTCGTTGGACCATCTGTTTCTCCGCTGGGCGGTTTGTTATCCTGAAATGAGGCCAGGTAATTATAACTTATGTCCAGCTTGTGATTCTGAGAAATGTTATAGTCCAAACGTACAAGTACTTTCTGGCTTTGTGTGTTTTGAGTGGCACCCTGATATGAACCCGGATTATAATTGTATTTGCTTATTAAGAAGTTTGCTAATGAGTCGAGGGTACTTTTATTTATATTGGCAACGTTACTACCTGTAACTCCCGGCTGTGCAGCAACATAACCTGATACCGGAGCCTGGTTCTGTTCCATTTCACCGCTAATAAAAAAGAATAATTTATCTTTAATAATGGGTCCCCCAAAACGAAATCCGTTCTGGTAAAAATTAAAGTTTGTCAATGGCACAGTTGTACCATGGATTTTTGTACCGACGAAATTCTGATTTTTCCAATACCTGTATACCGATCCGGAAAATTCATTTGTGCCGCTTCGTGTTACTGCGTTGATATTTGCACCTGAAAACCCTCCCTGGCGAACATCATAAGGCGATAAGGAAATCTGAACCTGTTCAATAGCGTCAAGACTGATCGGCTGGGCATTGGTTTGACCGCCAATCTGTGCTGCCAGTCCGAATGTATTGTTAAACAATGCTCCGTTTATTGTTAGGTTGTTATAAAGATCACTACGGCCCAAAAACTCGGAATAAGAAGAACCATAGTTACTTTGGGGAGTTAACTTGGTCATATCGTTGATACTCCTAACACTGGTTGGAATACTTGAGATCTCTGAATTATTTATATTGGTTCCCGACCCGTTGTGGTCAACATTAAATGTAGGATCCTGTCTACCAGAAATAACTACTTCAGCAATATTTCCGACAGAAGGCGATAAAGTTGCAGTTAAGTCCTGATTTTGTCCCAGAATCAGGTAAATATCATTAATCACGGTATTTTGATAACCTACAAAAGTTACGGTAACTGTGTAGGGCCCTCCGGTACGAACGCTGGGTAATGAAAATTCACCATTTTCACGTGAAGAGGTTACATATTTGGTTCCTGACGGAACATGAACGGCGGTAATGTTGGCTCCAGGTAAAACTGCATTTTTATCATCATAAACAGTCCCGGAAATTGAAGCTGAAGTAGTGGTTTGTGCATGATTTACAGCACAATAGGCCACAAGCAATAAAACTAATAAAACTGGTTTAAAGAGCTTTTCCATAAGTTAGAATTTAGGGGTTTTGATTTTGATTAAAAATATACCCGATATCCTAACAAAAAGCAAATAAAATATTAATTAATCTTTAAATTATTGAAATGTTCGTATTAAATTATTCTATAACTTTAACACAACTCCTTCAATGAGAGAATACTTATCTTGACTTTCCGGGCAAACAGCAATACAATCGGAACCAAAATTCAAACGGTGCCCATATTCACTCATCCATCCAACCTGCCTCGCAGGATTACCATAAACCAGAGCATAAGGTTTTACATCCCTTGTTATAACAGCTCCGGCTCCAATAAAGGCATATCTTCCTATCCGGTTACCACAAACGACAGTAGCATTTGCTCCTATAGTAGCCCCTTTTTCGACATAGGTTTTTTTGTATTCACTTTTACGGTTAATTGAACTCCGCGGGTTAACAACATTGGTAAAAACCATGGAAGGTCCCATAAATACATCATCTTCACAAATAACGCCGGTATAAATAGATACGTTATTCTGTACCCTGCAGTTATTTCCTAAGACTACCTCCGGTGACACCACAACATTCTGACCAATATTACAATTTTCTCCTATAATACAATTACTCATAATATGACTGAAGTGCCATATTTTTGTTCCTTTTCCGATAGAACATCCTTCGTCTATATATGAAGAAGGATGTACGAAGTAATTTATTTCTGTCATGACATAAATTGCAACACTGTTGTGCTGATATATTTCAATTCTTCTTCAGATAGTTCGGTATGCATTGGTAAAGAAATGACTGATTTACATAAACTTTCAGTCACCGGGAAATCCCCTTCCTTATATCCAAGATATAAATAGGCTTTTTGTAAATGCAATGGTACAGGATAATAAATCATTGAAGGAATACCATTTTCGTGAAGATATTTTTTTAAATCGTCTCTGTTAATATTAGTGCCTGTCACAAGTGTATACTGATGAAAAATATGTGTTGAATTTGAAGTCCTGGCTGGAATTTTTATGTTTTTACAGTTTTGAAAGGCCAAATCATAATAACCTGCCACAGCCTGCCTTGACTGGTGATATTTTTCAAGGTATTGTAATTTAACATTCAATATAGCTGCCTGAATAGTATCAAGCCTGGAATTGATCCCGATATTATCATAATAATATCTTACCTCCATGCCATGGTTGGCAATGGATCGCGCTTTTTGTGCTAAGTTGTCATTATTTGTAAAAATTGCTCCTCCATCCCCATAACAGCCGAGGTTTTTTGCGGGAAAAAAGGATGTCGTTCCAAAATCTCCCATTGTTCCTGCAGTAAAAGTATGTCCGTCAGAAAATGTATATCTGGTACCTATAGCCTGGGCACTATCCTCAATAATATGAAGATTGTTTTCTTTTGATATTTTGAGTATACTTTCCATGTCAGAGCATTGCCCAAACAAATGCACCGGAATTATGGCCTTTGTTTTTTTTGTTATTGCCTTTTTAATGCCTTCGGCAGAAATTTGAAAAGTGAATGGATCCACATCTGTAATAACAGGTTTTAATCCCATTAATGCAATTACTTCAATTGCTGCTATAAATGAAAAATCAGAAGTAATAACCTCATCTCCAGGCTGTAACCCCAGAGATATCAATGCAATCTGTAACGCATCCGTACCATTGGCACAAGGTATTACATGTTTAACTCCCAGGTATTTTTCGAGATTTTTTTTAAAATTAAAAACTTCAGAGCCATTAATAAATTCACTACTGTTAATCACTTTTATTATGGCTGAATCTATTTCATCTTTAATATTTAGATATTGTCGATTCAGGTCCACCATGCGTATTTCTTTCATATATCGTTATAAATAATATTTACATTGCGAATATAATACAATGTTGTTAAAATACTGCGTCAGGGTTTAACGGATTGTAGAATTGCGATTTAAAATTCAATATTTTCCTGTCCTACCTGCTTACAATTATTTTACGAATAGCAATTCCATTTCCGGAAGTGATTATTTTGATAAAATACATTCCGGGATTATAAACTGACATATCTATATTAGAGTGATTGCTGATTATTTTAGACGAATAAAGCAAATCTCCGTTTAAGGAGATTAATTCAAGATCTGAACCAATTAAACCGGAAGGGACTTCTATATTCAGGTTTTTGTCAGCCGGATTTGGATATACATTAAAGTCAGGAACAGATTGAATATTCAAACCTGTATTATAAGCTGACTGAGTGATAATTAATCTTTTTGATCCAACACCAGATCCGGTGAAAATCACTGTATCGGTGCGCACTGAATCATTATTATTGGCAGTCGCAATAAAGGTTACATATTTGTTGTTGGAACCTGTATCTGATTTTACATTAAGCCAATTCTGCAGGTTAGAGACCTTCCAGGTGGTATTTGAAGAAATGTTTACTGAATCTGAGCTGTATGATGTTGAAGTTATATTTATTGAATCTGTTGAAAGATACAGGTATAAGTTGTTTAATTTGTAAACTCCGTCTCCTTCCGTTGCGAACCATTTATTACCCTGTGCATCTATGGCAATTGAGTGAACCGTACTGCCGGAAGATCCCTTACCTATATTGAAGGTTGTCCAGAAATACCCGTCAAACATTGAAACACCTCCGCCTTGTGTTCCAAACCATTTATTTCCATGTGAATCTATAGCAATACATAAAACATAATCACTTGATAAACCGTTGGATTGATCATAATTGTTCCAAAGTGTATCATTATATTCTGATACTCCTCCGCCATATGTTGCAAACCATTTATTACCAGCGGAATCTATGGCTATGTCCATTATATAGTTATTGGCCAGTCCATCTGCTACCGTATAATTGGTCCAGAAGGTACCATCAAAGATTGAAAAACCACTGTCTGTACCACACCAGGCATTATTATAACTATCAATTAAAATTTTAGTTATAGAATTGGAAATTAACCCGTCATTAATCACATTATAGTTATGCCATCCTACCTTTCCAAATTCTGATATACCATTATCGGTACCGATCCATTTGTTGCCTTTATTGTCAAAAGCTATGGTAAATACATTATTGCTGGCTAAATTATTGGAGGTTGTGTAGGTTGTAAAACTGGTGCCATTATATTCATCCAATCCGTATCCAATTGTACCAAGCCACAAATTTTCTGAACTGTCAAATGCTGTTACATATACATTTGGTAATCCGTTTGAATGGGACCAGGTTTGCCATTTAGTACCATCAAATTTGTTCAAACCGGAATTCGTACCAAACCAATAGTTTCCTTGTTTATCAATAGAAATTGAATATACCCAATTACTTGCAAGGCCGTTTTTAGTGGTATAGTTTGTCCAGGTCTGAGATTTTATTGGAATTAAATAAATAAAACTTAAAATTATTATAATAACTAATTTCATTCCTTGATCAATACTTATTCAAATTCGATAATATCTATCCGGGCCCCTGTTTCATCAATAAAATCGTTTATTTCTGTAAGAATATCCGGATCATCTTTTTTATAATACCATGATATAGTAACGGGAAATCCTTGTTGTTGGTATTTTTTTAATATATCGAGCATTTCAAGAATAAACCTTGAAGAACTGGTGTTGAAATATGTTAATTTAATATTCATGGTAATTGGCTTATTACCTGAACAATAATCGCGCAGCCAAAGAATTACAGGTTCATAAAATTTAAAGGTTTCTTCCATATATGATTCCCCGGTTATTTCACAAATGCCAGTGCTGGAATTAAAATTTACTATCGGGTAGTATACTAAATCGGGATTGATATTTATATTTAAATTTTCCATTTTGATAAAATTTATCGAATTCTTTAAAGCAGTTAATTATTTGATAATTAAATTGTTTTCTTAATAGTTGCAATTATTTTAAAATAACTGATATTATTCTCTTCTTCAATTATTTCAAAATTCAGCAAATGTTCAGAATATAAAAATATCATTATTAGTCCAATATGTGCTCCGGTATCCTGAAATGTAGACATCCTGTACAATTCTTTTTTTTTAATTCTTAATTCATCGATCGGAGTAGCATTAATTTCTTCGCAATTTCTTAGTAAAACAGATGCATGTTCAGGTTGAATTCTGTTTATAGTAATACATTGAAATTCATCTTCCAAATTAAGCAAATAAAGTACGCCTTGCCCAATTGCAGTATCGTTTAAAAGTGATACACGGTCAAATGAATACATGGCTACATTTTGTGTTAATTCTATAAATACCCTGTAAATTTTTTTACGTTCTGCAGGTGTTCCAATTGTCAAATCTGAAAGGAATCTGGCAATTCCTGAAATAATGAGAATGTTAAATGGCCCTTCGTAAGATAAATAAGCCTTATCCAATTCTTTTATATATTTCATTGCTAAAAATGATTAAATTAATTTTAATCCGACTACAGTAACATCATCTCTTTGTTCTTCAGGATAAGCATAAAGTTCGAATGATTTTTCGATTGCCTGTTTTATTTTTGCCATCGGTTCATTTTTATGATCATCAATAAGTGTAGTTAAACGGTTTGTTCCAAATCTTTTTCTGTCAGGATTAGGTTGATCTATGATACCATCAGTATAAAAAATTAAAATATCACCCTTATTTATTTTATACGATTTATCTGCAAAAGATTTTTGCTCATCGGTAATAAAACCACCAACTCCCTTCCTGTCGGCCTCAACTATTGTTAATTTTCCATCTTCATGATTAACAATAAGAAATGGTCTTTTGGCACCTGCGTAAAGTAATTCCCTGTACTGACCATTTACTGATTCTAACCTGCAAAATGCAACATCCATGCCATCCGTTGTTTTCTTATTATTCTGATCAAGTTCCTTTCTTAAATTAATATTCATTAATTCAAGAACCTGGGATGGAATATATGTTTTACGTTCTATAACAACTTCAGATAACAGCCTGTGTCCTATCATGGACATAAATGCTCCGGGTACTCCATGTCCGGTACAATCTACTACTGCTATAAACTGATAAACACTTTCACCTTCCCTGGTCTCATAAAACCAGTAAAAATCACCTGATACTATATCTTTTGGTTTGAATAATACAAATAAGTCGAATCTTTTTTCAAGTTCCTTTAAATCTGGCAACATGGCATTTTGTATCCTCAAACCGTAATGTATGCTATCGGTAATTTTTTTATTTTGTTCGTCGAGTTTATTTCGTTGGATAGTAATCTCTTCTTTTTGGAGTTTTAAAGTTTTATTGTCCCTGAGTTTTTGTCTTAACAGTAATCCCAGAGCTACCAAAAAAAGAAATATAAAAACAATCCCCACTATTAGATTCCTTCTGATCTGACGTTCCAGCCTGAGCTGTATCTCCTTTTTATTAAGTTGCTCATTCCTCAGCTCAACCTGCATCTGCCTCTGAAAGGCCAGACGTTCAGAGACTGTAAGTGAATCCTGTGTTAATTTTAACTCCCCTTTTTTAATTTTTAGTTCAATTTCCGTAATTCTTTTCTTTTCATGGGCCTTATTTATTTCTTCTTCTGACATTTCTTTGACACTTTCCATTTCTTGTTTTTTAATCTCCTGGTCAATAGAAGAATATAATTCGAAATATTTATATGCATTTGTCCCATCCCCGGCTTTTTCATAGCTTTCTGCCAATATGCTGTAACATTTTGCAATAGATTTAAGGTTATTGGATTCTTTAGCAAGTAAAAGTGCTTCGGACGTTTTTGAAATGGCATCGCCGTAACTTGATATTTCCACATCTATAGAGCCCAGATTTACCAGTGAATTAAATATTTCGGTTTTGTTTTTTGATTTCCTTGAGAAGCTAAGAACATTGTTAAAGGCATTGTATGCGTTATGGTATTTTTCCATGTCCAAATATATAAGGCCTAAATTATTCGCCACTGTAACAGAAGCAAAAATGTTTCCCTGACTTGAAAATAATGCATATGCCTTTTCAAAATCAACAGCAGCATGAGCACTGTTACCTTTATTCCAGAATGCATAGCCGGCTTTACTATAAAATTCAGCTGCCTGTATAGGTTTACCCTGATTAATATAACCATTAGCCAGTTCCTCAAATTCATTCTGCGTTTCCTGCCCTGATGCAACTACAGAGAGTAGAAAAAAAATTGTTAAAATATACTTCATATTAGTCACCATCTTACTCCAATTACCATCATGTCATCAAGTTGTTCATATCCATGTATCCATTCATTCATGGTATTTTCAATCAAATCAAATTGATGTTCCATCAATGGAATGGCAGAAGCGTTTGAAATTAAATCCCTGAACTGGTTATATCTGAATTTTTTTCCGTTAACTCCTCCAAATTGATCAGCATATCCGTCAGTAAACATATATATTGTATCTCCGCTTGAGATTTCACATACATTTCTTGTAAATGACAATTCGTTATCAAAGTAAAAGCCTATAGGCATCCTGTCTCCTTTTATTATCTCAAGTTCATTACCTGCTTTTACAACATAAAGCGGATTATTTGCACCTGCAAATTCAAGAATATTATTTTGCTCATCAAAAATACATATTGCAATATCCATTCCATTAGAGGCTTCTCCAATTTTACCTTTTTGATTTAAAAGTTTTATTACTTTACTTCTTAATTCATTCAAAATTTTATCAACAAAAATATCTTCACTATTTCTGACAATTTCATTGAGAAAAGCTGTACCGGCCATAGTCATAAGTGCTCCGGACATTCCATGTCCTGTACAATCCCCTACAGCAATGATTATTTTACCATTTTTACTGGCAACCCAGAAAAAGTCTCCGCTTACCACATTCTTTGGATGATCATAAACAAAAAAACCACTGAACAATTTCCTTAAAACTTCATCAGTAGGAAGAATAGCTTTTTGTATAAACCGTGCGTAATGTAAATCATCCATTAACTCTTTTTTCTGATTAAAGATGATATCTCTTTGGTTAATAGCCTCTTCCTTTTGCTTGGTTAATATTTCCTGTTGTTTTTTTACCTCTTTGCCTTGTTCGGCTATTGTAAGGTTCAGGTGTACTCTGGTCAGTAATTCATATTCGACAAAAGGTTTAAGCAAAAAATCAATTGCACCGGCTGAAAATGCCTCCTGAAATTGCTTGGACGAAGACATTGCAATTATTGGGATATGCTTAACCTGGTGGTTGGATTTAATTTTTTTTATTGCCTCTATACCATCCATTTCGGGCATTATAAGATCAACAATTATTAAATCAGGTTTCTCTACAAATGCCATAGAACAAGCCTCTCTTCCATTATTAGCCAAAAAAACCTGATAATTGTTTTCTGACTGTTCGGTGAGAATATGTTTAACCGTATTTCTAACTGAAACTGAATCGTCAGCAACTAAAATTTTATAGATATAGTTCATATAATTAAAATAACTATTCCTAGAGAAAATGAATTAAATTAATTCACTGTCTGATTGAAAATTGAATTGTTTTTACCGTTTTATTACCAAGCTTATCTGTAGCTTTAGCTTTTATATAGTTAATTTTGCCTGGTAGAAAACCACTTATATCTTTTATATACGATTGAACGGGGTTGTCATTCAATTGAAATGACAATTCCTGATAGCCGGACTTGTTATCTGTTGCAGAAAGAAATACGACTAAGGTATTGGGATATTCATTAATTTTATTTCCACCAGCAATAATAGTCCCTGTTGGCGGAGAGCTGAAATGTTCATATATTTCAGGGCCGGTAGTATCTACAACTACATCAAATACTTGCCTGGTCATGTTTTCTGTATGATCGTACCCATACATTGAAATATGGTGCAAACCTTCATTTTTAAATGAGAAAGGTTTGTCATAGACTTTAAGGTCACTGCTATCAGTTTGATATTCTATTCTGTCTACTCCGGATTCATCATCTTTTGCCTCAAGAACTATATTTGTTTTATTATTTATAAAAACTGTATCTCGGTTCGTAAAATTTGGTCCGGTGAATGAATGTCCAACCCAAGGTCCACTTAAATCTATGTATGAAATGTTATTCTTTTTTTGAGTTGGAAAGATCATTCTGACTTTTGTTCCCCACATTGTCTCATTGCATAACTGTTAACTATAAGTGTTCCTTTGTAGCCTGAAAGTAAAATAGGTTTATCATATTTTACATAGCAATATTTG
>CAVYAE010000013.1:0-7067 GCA_963766305.1 uncultured Bacteroidota bacterium | reverse complement strand
GTTAGTGAAAGACAACTTCAAAAAGCTGATATTCTGAATTCAGCAATCAGAACAGCCCAGATTATTTCTATTCAGGAAGAAGATCTGATAGAGGCTACAAGGGAATTACTAATTACTATTTCAAATGAACCTTTCATCCGGAAAGGTAAATTTAATGATAATCAAAAATACCTGGCATCCTTATTACATGGTCTTAGTCGTTATACTAACATTGAAATTGCTGACACAGAAGGCAACGTTATTAGCAGTGCCATCCCTTTTATACATGATATTACCATTTCCGATCGTTATTATTTTCATACCGTAATGAAAACCGGAGATTTTGCAGTAGGTGAATATCAGGTTGATAGAATCATTGGCAAACCTGCAATTAATTTTGCATACCCGATTGTGAACGAAAGTGGGAAAAAAATAGGTTTGGTAGTAGCAATAGTGGATTTGGAAAAATTGAAAAATCTTGAGAAAAGAATAGTTCAGAAACTACCTGAAGGAACTGTATTGACAAAAATAGACCATAATGGCTCTATTTTAGTTCAATATCCAGATAACCATAACAGTAAGGGACAACCATTTTCAAATTTTTATCAATTTGCGGAAAAGATCGGTCAGGACCACAGAGCCATCTGGACTACTCGTATAAATGGTATAAAATATCTGAATGCTTATTCAAAAATAGAAAGTAGTTTATTTCCAGTTGGGATATCTTTAATTTTAACTATTTCTGAGACAAATGTTTTTAAAAAAGTAAATCATGGTTTTTACAGGAATTTGACTTTTTTATCAGTTCTGGGTTTATTCATGTTTTTTATGGCCTCAGTTTCAAATGAAATGTTTGTAGTACGCGGCTTAAATGCAATTCAAAAAGCTGCACTACAATTAAGAGATGGAAATTTAAAGGTAAGAGTAGCATCTATCAAGGGTTTTACTGAAGTAAAGAAACTTGCAGGAATTTTCAATGAAATGGCTGGTATGATTGAACTACGCGATATTCAGCGAAGGCAAAAAGAGGAAGAATTACAATTCAGAAATGCTATTTTATGCGCGCAGCAGGAATCATCAATAGACGGAATCATGGTGGTTGACGAAAATGATAAAATTGTTCTGTATAATCAAAGGCTTTGCAGTATGTGGAACATATCTCCTGAACTGATTACAAAGAAAGCTATTGAACCTTCCTTACTTGTGGCTGATAAAGTAACAGATTCCCAGTCATTTATCCATCGGGTTAAATACTTATACAGTCATAGGGAAGAGACAAGCCAGGAAGAAATACTCCTGAAAGATGGAAGGGTTTTTGAACGTTACACTGCACCGATGATTGGTGCTGGTGAAAAATATTTCGGCCGTATCTGGTATTTCCATGATATTACAGACCGTAAAACCGCTGAAGTTGAGATTACACGTATTAACCGTGCACTCAGAATGTTAAGCTATACCAACCAGGCTTTGATCCATATTACAAATGAAGCTGAATTATTAAATGAAGTATGCCGTATAATTGTAGAAGTGGGAGGTTACCATTCGGCCTGGATTGGTTATGCAGTGAATGATGAAGCCAAAACATTGCAGTCAGTGGCCCATTTCGGGATTTTTTCCGGTTATTACGACCCGGGTAATAAAAGTTGGGCTGATAATGAATTTGGTCAGAACCCTGAGGGATATACGATACGGACCGGAAAACTGTATGTTTCCAGTAACATTTCTGAAGATTCATTATTTAATGCATGGGGAGAATCAGCAATTCAGCTTGGCTATAAATCAGTTATAACCTTACCTTTAATTAATGAAGGACAAACTATGGGCTCAATAGGTATTTATTCCAATAAAAATAATGCCTTCAATTCAAACGAAATTGAAATACTTAAAGAGCTGACAGCTGACTTAACATTTGGTATCAATGCATTGCGCATAAAGGAAATGAAGGGCCAGGCAGAGTTGTTATTACGTGAAAATGAAGAACTCCTGTCTGTAGTTTTTCATTCAAGTCCGGTCGCAATTACTATTATTAGAGCCAATGATGAAGTTGTGGTGGATGCAAATGAAATTCTATTAAATTATTGGGGATTTACCCGTAATGCAATAATAGGTCATTCAAATCAGGTAGTAAAGTTTTTTATGAATGAGGTTGATCACGATATAATTATTAAAAGACTTCTTAATGAAGGTATTGTTGAATCTTATGAATTTACTGCAGTAAGCTGGGACAATAAAATCATGTTTTTATTATTATCGGCATCATTGATCAAAATTAAAAATGAGGATCATTATATTTTAATTTTCATAGATATTACAGCGCAAAAAGAAGCTAAAAAAGCTCTTCTTGATTCAGAAAAAAAATACAGGATTGTTGCCGACAATACATATAATTGGGAATTTTGGGTTGATCCGGAAAATAATTTTATATATTGCTCACCATCTTGTTTTCGTATTACAGGTTACACTTCAAAGGAATTTATTGATTATCCTGGATTAATGTCTGAAATTATACATCCTGATTACCGTTCAATATATAATAACCATCTGAATCAAAAAACAAATTATAATGAGCCTATAACCATTCAGTATAAAATTATTCATAAAGATGGCAGTGAGCATTGGCTCGAACATATATGTCAGCTTATTTGTGATTCTGAAGGTAAGTTTCTTGGACGCAGGGTACTAATTTTGATATAACAGAAAAAAAAGGAAATTGACAGAAATATCTTAAATACTATAATCTTAACTGAAGGAGCGGAACCGGAACAAATTTTCCAATGATCTGCACGACGGACTGGGCCCCATGCTATCTATCGTGAAGTTATGCTTTCAGTGGATTTCTGAAACCCAGGATTCAGAAAAACAAAAAATAATAATTGGAACAGGGCTTAAGAATATAGATGAAGCAATCCAGGAGATTAGAGAAATTTCTACTTTTACTATCCCCGAGAATTTTAACTAACATGGGCCTGATTTATTCAATAAATCAAGCATTAAGTCTGATTAATTCTACAAGTAAATTACAAATAGATTTTACCTATGATTATGAAAGGAGATATAATTCTCAGGTAGAAATAACATTATACCGTATTGTATGTGAACTGCTGAACAACACAATAAAACATGCCAGGGCTCGAAAAGTTGATATCAATTTATCCAATTACAATAATTATATAAAATTAACCTATTCTGATGATGGGATAGGCTTCAATTTTAATAAAGTGCATAAAAATAACAAAGGGATGGGTTTGCATAATATGATTCAGCGTGTGTCAACATTGCAAGGTTTTATTAATTTTGATACTGATGAAGGTAAACATTTGACTATCACAATAGAGTTACCCATAATTAATGGAAATTTACATGAACAAAACTAAAATAAATGCTATAATAGTTGATGACCATGAGTTGTTTCGGGATGGGTTAAAAATCCTTCTTGAACAAGATAATATTGTCAGTATAATTGGTGAGGCATCTAATGGCAGGGAATTTCTGCAACTATTAAGTTCATTGTCTCCGGATTTGGTTTTAATGGATATTGATATGCCAGTATTAAATGGTATTGAAGCTAGTGAAATGGCCCTGGCTTTAAATCCCAACCTTAATATATTGGTATTAAGTATGTACAACGATTATAGTCATTATTCACAATTAGTAAGTGCAGGTGTAAAAGGTTTTATATCTAAATCCTGTGGTAAACAGGAATTGGAAAAAGGAATACTGGCAGTAGGTAATGGTGGCTATTATTTTTCAGGTGAATTATTTCGCGATATAATATTAAAAATAGGTAAAACTCAGGATCAAACCGAGGCTGAATTGGTGGATAAGGTAAAATTTACCTCACGTGAACTTGAAGTTTTAACACTTATATGTAACGGTTTTTCAAGAAATGAAATAGCAGATAAGTTATTTTTAAGCAGTAAGACAATTGATAATATCCGTTTAAAACTTCTTCAAAAAGCAGATGTAAAAAATTCTGTTAGTCTTGTCATTTATGCAATAAAAAATAAAATTGTTACTTTATAAAAGGGAAAGAAAGTAAAAATCCTCATCCTAACCTTTTTCTTAATTTCTGCGGGTTTAATAAAGAAATAGGTTTTAAAAGTGAGATAGTTTTTGATGATGGTTATGTTAGAAGGCTTAAGAATTCTGATTTTGATGATATAATCAAAAAGAATGATGGACTTGAAGAACGTATAAAAGTTATTGCAGCTTTATACTTAAATGAAATAAAATACCTATCAAAAAATAAAAATCCAGATGTAATAATCTGCGCTTTAAGTGAGAATTTTATCACTTTCATTCAAGAGAACGATGTGAAAGAAAATGATGATGAAGATGAAGCAACTCAAACTTCAACTGAAATAAATTCTGAGAAAATATCAAAAAAGGAACAAAATTTTAGACGTTATTTAAAGGCGAAAGCAATGCAATTCAATATTCCAATACAAATTGTTAGAGATAGAATTGCTAAACCAACTTCCGAAATGCAAGATGAAGCTACAATTGCTTGGAATTTTTATACAGCGATATATTATAAAGCATCGGGTACACCCTGGGCTTTAATTAGAAAGGATTCATCAGAAACAACCTGCTACGCTGGAATTAGCTTTTATAAAAGTAGGGATCGAAAAGCAACTGAAACAAGTATAGCCCAAATATTTAATGAACTTGGTAAAGGGGTTATATTAAGAGGTGAAGAAATTGAATTAAAGAAATATGACCAAACACCACATTTATCGGAAGAGCAGGCATTTAATCTGTTAAACCAAACTTTGAATGAATATTATTATTCAGTGAAAATATACCCAAAGAGATTGGTGCTTCATAAAACTTCAAATTTCAACGAAGAGGAAATTTTTGGATTTAAGCAGGCGGCTCTAGAATGCCATATTAACCAGCTTGATTTAATAACAATCCAAGAATCTGATTTTAGATTATATAGACAAGGGAAATATCCACCAATGAGAGGTACACATCTTTCGTTATCTGAACACCATCATGTTTTATACACAAGGGGTTCAGTACCTTTTTATGAAACTTATCCAGGTAAATACATACCAAGTCCAATCGAAATTAAACTTGCCTATTATGATGAATCACCGAATTTAATTTGTGATGAGATAATTGGATTAACTAAAATGAATTGGAATAATACTCAATTCGATCGAAAATTTCCAATTACCATAGAATGTGCAAGAAATGTTGGGGAAATTTTGAAGTATCTTGACAGTTCAGATTCAATGCAATTGAAATATAGTTTTTATATGTAATGTCCATTAAATAAATAATATAATGTCTGACAAAAAATCATTACTCAAATCATTCCAAGACGCTTGGCCAATTAGTAAGTTAAAGAAAATGACATTGGATGAATACACTAATCTTGAAAGGGATAATTCATTTTGCTATTGGTTAGAAGCTAAACTTAATGATTTAGGTAGTATTTGGGGTGCAACTTCATTTAAGTTTGGCATATATAAAATGAATGAAAAAAAGACCTTTAAAGGCTAAACAATATTTGGAAAATGGCATATATGCATGGCAGAGTAAATATGGTAAGAATGCAGACGAAGCATTTGAGACTATAAGAGATATAGTTGTAAAAATAGCGACTTATGCTCAAAATTATGAATTCAGAAAAATTGATGACTTGGAATTGTCGGATATGTTTAAATGGAAGATTGCAGCCTTATACGCAAAAGACCATCTGATTTATATATTTAATTACGAAAAACTTTTTGAGATAGCTAAACTTAAAGGATTTGACGAAAAGAAAAGTTACTTCATTTCAGAACTGCATCAATTCCTAATTGATATAAAACCAGCTGATATAGACATTCATACATACAGTGCTGATTTATGGAACTCTGTAAATACAAGTAATAAACCTGTTGAAAAGGAAATAAAAATCAACACAGAATACAGCAGTCCAAATATTATTTTATATGGCCCTCCAGGAACCGGTAAAACATACAAAATTTGGAAAAAGATAGATTCAATTACCTCCACATTTGTTACAAAAACACAGACTGAATTAAATTCTCAAAAATCATTTTGGCAATTGGCACCTGGGGCACAAGCCAAACTCTGGGCGAAGCTTAAAAGTAACGAATTTTTGGGTTATGAATGGTGTGGTCTTGATCTTGGAGATTTAAAAGCCTTAAAACGTGAAGACGTCCCGAATGGGTATAGTGTTACCAAACAGTTCTCAAAGGTCAAAAATGGTGACTATTTTTGTGTTATATCAGGACGTAAATTCTTAGCTATTGCCGAGGCTTTACATGATTACGATTATTCAAAAGCGAATAATGCTGATTTGGTATTCCAAACTATTAAAGTAAAATGGATAAAGAAATTCGATATTCCAATTCTTTTAAATGGCTCATATACACCAGCATTTGGTAGATTAAACGGTGGAAGCCGTTGGAATAAATTAATTGAGGAATTAACCAAGCAAGGAATAATTCTTGATAGTAAAGAACACAAAGGGAAAAGTATTGAGACAGCAAGTAAACCGTATGATTTTATTACATTTCATCAGTCCTATACCTATGAAGATTTTATTGAAGGTATTAAACCTGTATTGAACGATGCCCATGCGCAAGAAGATGAAGATTTTAGTGAACTTACTTATGAACGTTGTGAAGGAGTATTCAAACTAGCTTGTGATAAGGCATCGCAATTAGCGGGATATGAAGATATTGAAGATGCTTTGAAAGATACCAAAGAGAATCGGAAAATGAAATTCGCTTCTGCTCCAAAACACTATTTGTTTATTGATGAAATAAACCGAGGAAACATTTCTAAAATATTCGGAGAACTTATTACGCTGATTGAAGAAGATAAAAGATTGGGAAAAGATAGGGAATTAGTTTTACAATTACCGAACAATCCGGAGGCAGAATTTGGAGTTCCTTCAAATCTTCAAATAATTGGTACAATGAATACAGCAGACCGTTCAATTGCTCTTATTGACATTGCCCTACGCCGTAGATTTGAATTTTAGGAATTAAAGCCAAATATACACTTCTAAACCTGAAAATACGGTAAGACGACTACAAGATGAAACTTAACGAAAACTACAGTAC
>CAVYAE010000012.1:0-167961 GCA_963766305.1 uncultured Bacteroidota bacterium | reverse complement strand
ATAATGATTTTTCAAATAAACTGGAAGCTGCTTTAAAAAGAATTCCTCCCTACCAGATAGGAAGGTCGGGTTATCTGCAAGAATGGATAGAGGATTGGAAGGCAGGTGATCAGGGACATAATGTTTCACCAAATTTTACATTTTATCCGGGAAGTTCCATCTAATTACGTCGCGATCCTCAATTTTCTGCAGCAATACAGAACTGGATGGAAGCACATCCTGGCAGAGAAGGGTTCCCTGCTGTGTGGGATATATCCGTTTGGGCACGACTTGAAAGAGGCGATAAAGTTGCCGAATATATCAGAAATTATATGAGCAATTCAATAGCCCAAAATTTACATAATAGAGGAGCCAGATCAATCTGATGCAACATATGGCTTTACGGCAGGTGTTGCAGAATCGCTCATTCAAAGTCATGCTGGTGAAATTAGTATTTTACCAGCATTACCAGTTAATTGGAATAATGGGTCAGTAGTAGGATTGAAGGCTCGGGGGGGATATGTAGTAAATATAAAATGGGAAAATGGCAAACTTTTATCTGCAGAAATCATTAGCAGTAAAGTAGACACCGTAAAAGTAAGATATCGAGAGAAGACAGCATCCATATCTATGAAACCCGGTAAGGTTGTAGTTTTAAATGAGAATCTTCTTGCTAAACAATAGTACCTGGTGCATAGTGCTTTGAGTTATAGAGATAATAAAGTTTTTAGATGTTATGTATATAAAGTCAATCCAACCCTGAATAATGATAGCCAGTAAACCATTTAATTTATTACGATTATGAATACTTCCAGAAACAATGAAATAATTAGAATAATAAAAAATGTAAGGCATTGTTTTGTTCTAATTGTTATGCTTATTGGACTGCACGTAAGTTCGTCAATTTCACAAACCTCATCTCCAAATGCGAAATATAAATTTGACAAGACAATATCGCGGGAGGTTCTGGAAAACTTTCTATCCCGATCTATCACCATGGAAGGTATATTCAATGGTCGTGGAGATCTGAATGATAATATCAGGATGCTTACCAATATCGGTGCTAAATACATTGGTAGAAGCATCTGTCTTTGGGGTGGCGAAGCTAAATTAATGAGTAATTTCGAAAGAGCCAGGAAACAGGTACCTTTATTGATCAAAGCAGATTCTGACATGATCCTGGAAGCTTGTATTTTCGAAATTGTGTCCAGAAGGTAGAGCAGGTTCCAATTCCTGATTGGACGTTTATCGCACTGGGAAAACCTGTTGAGGAAAGGAACTTCCGTTATGAAGATATTATATATCCGGCAGGTCAGCGACGCGATTGGGGGAAAAATGCCTCAGTACCGGATGTAAGCCGACCTGAGACAAAACTTTGGTTTTATTTTTTAGCGGCATCATACATTGATTTAGGCTTTGAAGGAATCCATTTTGGACAGGTAGAAATAATGAATAACAACGATAAAGATAATGACAATTGGGACCAGCTTCTCTCACTGATAAGGTTATACGCCACAAAACATGCCCGCAGGCACATGATTCTCTGTAATGGCCATGTACCTTCCGGAGGTTTGATGCATGATGGGAAACTGTTGCTGGATTTCCATGCTTTTCCTTTAAGGATATTGGAAACTCCTGATAAACCAAATGAGGCTATTCTTAAAGTTGGATTTTCCGATGGCATTTATGGACGCAGCAAAGGCGGAATTACTAATAGTGGATGGAGATGCGAGCATTTGCCATACCTTGTTGAATTCGATAATTATGGTGTTAGCGATCATCCTGGAAAACCAAATGTAACCGAAGGTGAATTCGATTGGATTTGGGGATTTGATGAAATTACTTGGTTCTCACAACAAAACAAAGAGTATCGCCGTAAATGGTTACATTATGCATGGAATTGGGTTAAACAAACAGATTCCAATGCTCATCTTGAAATGCCAGGTGGTCGTACGGAGACATTTATCAATCGGAAAACAGGAAATGGTACTATGCAAATTATCCTAGTGATGCCGTACCTGAAGGACTTGGGGATGAAGAAACGATACGGGAAATATGGATAGCAGATAAAATGTAAAAATTGAATCTTTTAAAAATTGTTTATGAAAAGAATACATTGGAATAAAATATTCCGAAAATGGTGTTTCAAACAGCTGGTCATTACCATTGGTTTGTTCCTCATGATACATATCGGGCACGTATCTTAACAAAATATGCAGTCAATCTTTGAGTATGAAAACTACAATAATAAATATTATCCATTTACTTGCAGGATTTGCTATTATATACTTCATTTCCTGCAAAAATAAATGTGAATATCCATTTCAAAACACAGAGTTGTCTGTAGAAAATAGAGTTGACGACCTGGTTTCGAGGATGACCCTGGAGGAAAAAATCGGACAGATGGTAAATGATGCCAATTCTATTCCAAGACTGGGAATTGCCAAATATAACTGGTGGAATGAATGTTTACATGGTGTAGCCCGTGCCGGAAATGCAACTGTGTTTCCACAATCCATCGGGTTAGCAGCAACATGGGATACAGCGCTAATTTATAAACTTAGTACAGCTATTTCAGATGAGGCAAGGGCAAAACATCATTATTATAAAAAATCCGGAGATGTTCAAATATTTCAGGGTCTTACTTTTTGGAGCCCGAATATTAATATCTTTCGTGATCCACGATGGGGAAGGGGAATGGAAACTTACGGGGAAGACCCGTTTCTTACCGGTAGCATAGGAGTTCAGTTTATTAAAGGGCTTCAGGGGAATGACCCCAAATACTGGAAACTAGTTGCCACATCCAAACATTACGCTGTTCATAGTGGCCCGGAAACCGGTCGTCATTCATTCGATGCTATTGTTGACAACCGGGATTTGTTAGAAACTTATCTTCCTGCATTTAGTATGACTGTTAAATATGCAAACGTACACTCGGTAATGTGTGCTTATAATCGAACCAATGAAGAGGTATGCTGCGGAAGTAATTATTTGTTAACACGGTTATTAAGAGATTCGATGGGTTTTACCGGTTACATTGTTTCGGATTGTGATGCCGTCCAAGATTTTTATACAGGACATAAAGTAGTTAATACAAAACCGGAAGCTGCCGCTAAAGCATTAAAGGCCGGGAATGATCTTAATTGTGGTAGAACATAACAGGGTTTACTTGAGGCCGTTAAAACAGGATTAATTTCGGAAGCAGAAATAAATATCTCCTTGAAAAGATTGATGAGAGCCCGTTTTAAATTAGGAATGTTCGATCCTGATGAAATGGTTGCATTCGCTAAAATACCACTATCTGTTGTAGAATCTAAAGAACATGTTAAGATAGCCGTGGAAGCGGCTGAAGAGTCTATTGTATTATTGAAGAATTCAAATAATATCCTTCCTCTGAATAAATCAATAAAAACTCTGGCTGTAATAGGTCCTAATGCAAATGATGTCGAAGTAATGTATGGTAATTATAACGGTTATGCAAAAAATCCCATAACACCACTTAACGGTATAAAAATGAAATTACCTGAGACAAAAATTTTATATGCCCGTGGCTGCAATTTAGCTGAGAACCTACCTTTTTTAGAAGTGATTCCTAATAAAGTGCTTTTTACTTCAAAAGACATGAAAAAACATGGGATAAAAGGTGAATATTTCGCAAATCGTAATTTCACAGGCAAACCAAAAATGACCCATGTAGATGATAAAATTGAATTTAACTGGTGGGACGGTACTCCAGGAGTGGGGTTTGATGATAATAATTTTTGCGTTCACTGGAGCGGTTATATAATGGCTCCTAAAACCGGAGAGTATTTTATAGGAGGTGAAGGTGGGCATAAGTATCGCTTGGAGTTCAACGGAGTACAGATTATCAACTCAGAAACCCAGGACAATCCTACTAAAATTTACAAAAAAGTAAGCCTCGAAGCAGGAAAATGTTATCCTGTTCAAATATATTTTACCGATACCTTTAGAATGGCTTCAATGAAACTTATTTGGCAGGTGCCGGGCGCCGATTTAAAGAAAGAAGCTGTAGTCATTGCAGGGAAAGCTGATATAGTTATTATGTTCATGGGGCTATCGCCAAGACTCGAAGGAGAAGAAATGGATGTTGAAGTTAATGGGTTTAAAGGAGGTGACCGCATTAATCTTAACCTTCCTGATGTTCAGGCCAATCTTATTAAAACCATTTATTCGCTGGGTAAACCGGTTGTTCTTGTTTTACTCAATGGCAGCGCTGTTTCTATAAACTGGGAAAAAGAAAATATTCCTGCTATTCTTGAAGCCTGGTATCCTGGACAGGCTGCAGGTACTGCTATTGCCGACATCCTTTTTGGCGATTACAATCCATCAGGACGATTACCGGTAACATTTTATAAATCGGCAGACGACCTGCCTGCGTTTACGAATTATGATATGGACGGGAAAACATATCGATATTTCAGGAAAGAACCACTTTATGAATTTGGTTACGGGTTAAGTTACACTACATTTACTTATGGAAATCTGAGAGTACCCAATAATGCATCAATTGGAAAAATAGTTAAAGTTTCGGTTCAGGTAACCAACTCCGGAAAGATCGATGGAAATGAAATCATTCAGTTATATATCTCCAATAAAACAGTATCTGTACCAGTTCCTGTAAGGACATTAAAAGGGTTTACAAAAATATTTTTAAAAGCTGGTGAAACAAAGGTTGTTGAATTGTTCCTTAAACCAAACGATTTTTCTATTATTGATAATAACGGAAACAGGGTTATTCAACCAGGATTATTTACAATATCTGTCGGAGGTTGTCAACCGGGCAAAGTGGCTTTGGCCTCTAAAAGGTCGATATCATCTGAATTAAAGCTTCAATGATTAATAAGTTGGAATAGGCATTTAGTTATAGTTTTTTTGTAATTTCTTTATACTTTGTAACAAATGTAATCTCTTTTATATCAGTATCATTATTCAGAATGAATTGTATTGATTTATCTTGATTTGGATCAAGTTCATAATGATGAACATTTTCCATTTGATTACCATTAACATAAATTGTAACTTTACCAATATCAGTTATATTACCAATATTTTTAATATTCACGGAAATTGATTTTTCACCGGTGATAAGGTTTTCTACCATGTCTCCGGCTGTGATTACAAAATCAGCTGCAAAATGTAAAGGATAATCGATAACGGTATTTATACCCTCTGTAGAAGATCTGAATCCCACGCTTTCTTTGATTTTATCAGCAGCTGTGTATTCAGGACTTTTCCCTCCTACCATTATTTTAAACTTACCTGACTCGACTACCCGGTCCATTTTATCGTTAAGAATAGAAAGCTGATAAGGTGTAAGAGTGAATGTAACTATTTTTGATTCTTCTGGTTGAAGATTAATGCGGTCAAAATCTTTAAGCTCCATCACTCTCGTTTTTACACTTGCATACATATCGGTAACATATAACTGAACCACTTCATCACCGGCTAACTTCCCAGTGTTTGTAACTTTAACTTTTACATCCACAGTGCCATCGCTGTTAATTTTGGTAGTTAAATCCGAATAATTAAAACTTGTGTAACTGAGCCCATATCCAAATGGGTATAGCGGGTAGTATTCCATATCAACATAATTGTATTCACGTCCGGAAGTCTTAAAATTATAGTAAAGAGGTAATTGACCTACATTTCTTGGAAACGTCATTGGCAACCGACCTGCAGGATTATAATAGCCAAAAAGTACATTTGCCATTGCCTTTCCTCCCTCCTGACCAGGAAACCAGTTAACTAGCATCGCTTTGCAATTTTTTGCTGCATAGGACAAATTATAAGGGCGACCAATCTGTAAAATTAGAATAACAGGTTTTCCCGTTTCACAAACCGCCTCAAGTAATTTTTGCTGATTCCCTGGAAGTATTAAGGTAGCATAATCTCTGTTTTCACCTGATGTTTGACATACTCCAGAAATTGCTTCACTGGTAGAGCAATCGCCAAGAACAAGTATTGTCACATCAGCTATTAAAGCAGCGTTTATGGCTTTATTTGTATTAAAATTTTCTGGTGCTAAAAATTCACATCCTTTCTCATAAATTACTTTTGTATTTCTGTCAACACTAGCTTTTATTCCGGTTAATACCGAGACTAGCTGACCTGGCTGAAGCTTGGGAGTATAATCACCAGGTTGGGGATCATCTGCCCCTGGGCCTATAACAGCTATTGTTTTGATTAAATTGGACAATGGAAGTGTGAAGTTTTTATTTTCTAATAAAACGATACCTTCCTGGGCAGCTCTTAGTGCCATTGCTTTATGTTCCGGACTGTTCCAACCCGGGTATATTTTATTCCAATCTAAAGGTTTGCAAAGGTTGTTTTCAAAAAGTCCGTTTCTGAACATAGTTCGCAATAATGTTCTACAAACATTGTCAAGATTAGGCATATTTATACCTCCATTATTAGCTGCAGAGATAACATATTCATTATTATATGTGTCCCCGCAGTTTGTGGCTATACCGGCGGCTAATGCCTGGTTTGCTGCATCAGTTACATCTTTTGCTGTGTAATGCTTACGACTGGTAAGGTTACCAATGGCTCCACAATCACTCACGATAAACCCGTCAAATCCCCACTCTTCACTAAGTATGCCCTGCAATAATTCTTTGCTTTTTGCAATAGGTATTCCCTGATAGTCAGAATAAGCTACCATAATTGACTGGCAATGATAGTTTCTAATTACTTGTCGAAAAGGTACCAGGGCAATTTCGCGCATTTCACGTTCTGATAAACCTATATCATGTGAATCTCTGCCACCTAATGGCGAACCGTGACCGGCAAAATGCTTTGGTGTGGTAATAAGTCCTTTTGATTGAATACCCTTTATCCATGCTCCACCAATTTCGGATACCAGAACCGGATCTTCACCATATGTTTCTTCGCAACGACCCCATCTAGCGTCCTGGGCAACATCGAGTACTGGTGACCAGCATTGCTTTGTGTTAGCACTTAAAGTTTCATCACCAATAATTTTAGCCTCTTCTTCAGCAAGTTTCTTGTCCCAGGATGCGCCTAGAGAAATGGACTGCGGAAAAATTGTTGCACCACTGCCATATGAAAATCCATGAATTGCCTCAACCTTGTTAATGGATGGAATACCTAAACGTGGAATCCCTGGAATTCCCCATCCTTCACTAAGTAGTTCCATTTTATCAGATGGAGTCATTACAGCCAACAAACTTTCCATACGTTCGTCCAGAGGCATATCTTTGTTCATCCATGGTTTATAATCTTCAAGGGATATTTGTTCCGGATTTGAACTTACATCATATATTATACCAATCCTTTTTATTGAAACAGTTTTAGATAATATACCTCCTTTAAACAAAACTTTAATATGTGCTCCGTATTTCTTCGGAAAAGTTAACGTAAACGGGTCTTTCCCTGATATTTTATAAGTAACAGCGTTTCCGGGGTTCATAGGATCGTATGTTACAAAAAGGCTGACAAACTTTTGCAAATCCTGTTTTGACAGACCTTCAGCCATAAATTGTATCGCAACCACATTACCTGGTTTTTGTAAGGCTAATGTAAGGTATTGTTCCATTTTCAAATCGTTGGCATCTAGTGTCCAACCTGAACCTGAATTGTTATCAACTGCAAAATGAGCTGAATTGGCCTTAGTGGATGCTATTACTGATATGAATTGATTATTTTGCGAATAAACCACGTTGAACGAAAATAGGAAAGCAAAAATTTCTATAGAAATTAATTTTATTTTCATCTGTAAATAATATTTAAATTAAACAATATCAACATATTGAAAAAAACAGATGAGATGTTAAAATTTCATCCGCATACTCGAAGTGCAAATGTTTGTGTTTATCAGTAGAAGTCAGTGAATTAATAATTAAGTTAATTACTATTCAAACACAGAAAGGTTATTGTTAAAGGGTTTCAATTTAAGCAGAAGAAATCATCTAATTCATATCGGTTGCAATTCGGCTAACGAGTTAGAACATCCACAAGCCACCGGTAAGGATTGAATTTTTTTTAAACAACATTCAAAAAAAGAAAAGAGTATTGTTCCATAATGTTCTGTTTCATGACAACCGGAAAAAAGAAAGTTATTTCTACTAAATACGAAATGGCGAATATCGGCTAAACAACTCAATAAGGTAATTTCTCCGGTTTCTCCATAGAATTATTACCGGTATATCATCTATTACTGCGGGCTCATCATAATTACCAGGAATTACATATATTTGTCGGACAATTCTTCTGATATATAACCTACCAGAAGTAAATTCAAGTATATCCTTAATTTCTTCACAAATTTATACAGCACTAGTTAAATCGCCTTCAGGTTCAATTACCTCAGTCACGATGGACAGGTGTGCTTGCAACGTCTGACTGGAATTAGCGATTATTTGTTTTTCTTTTTCTATAGTCTTATTACGTTGATAAGTAATCATTTATGGTTCTGTTTCAGCTATATAACCTAAAATTTACTGTTTATCACTTTACAAAACTATTTAAATTAGCTTAACAAATTATCTAAAATAATGATCAAATTTGAAAATTAAGCACTTAAATATAAATTCGGAAGAGCTCAAGTTTAATCTCCTAAAAATATTTTTTATTCCACAATCAATTTTTTAGTTTCTACAAAATCTTTTGTGGTAAAATTTATAAAATAGACTCCTGATTTTAAACCAGTCAAATCCAGGAGAGTATTTTGCTCACCCGCCTGAGAGTAATAATTAATTGATTTTATCAATTTGCCTCGAAGGTCGTAAATATTTACAATTGTTTTGGAAGCACTTATTGAATTATAACTCAAAGTGGTAGTTAGAGTTGCCGGATTTGGATAAATTTTAAACTCTGAATTACTGTTATTACTCAATGTATTGATTGAAGTTGTTAAAGTATCTTTTGTAAATATAATTTCACCAATATTAAAATTTGCATAGGATTCAACCAGCTCCATTACATGGATTCCGGAATCCAGTTGGATACCATTTAATAAAAGCGAAACCCAGGTTTGCCATCCATTTGTATTTGGAACTTTAAAACTTAATTTGGTAGTGCCATCAAATTCAACCTTTATTGCTCCAGAACTGCCACCAACTGATGCAACGCGGACTTTGGCATCATAATATCCTGTAGAATCAACATGAACAGTATACTTAATCCAATTGCCAACTACTGTATACCCTATATCATATCCGACAGGATTGAGACTATCGCCGCTGGTTGGTTCAATACCTATGGATTCCGAAGGTCTGAATGCACTATCACTATGATTTGTCCCTGCAGGATCATAATAGGCAATATCCTGCCCTCCGTTATCGAAAAATACCATCGGAATAATTCCGGGAATAGCAAGAGGTATACCAAGGTAAGGGATTAATACAGATGATATAACAGATATAACACTGGAATCCGTTTTACCTTTATCCTGAGTTGTGGCATATATAGTTGCTTTTCCTGTTGAAACAGTTGAAACAAGGCCATATGAATTTACTGTTGCCACTGATGTATTACTTGATGTCCATGAAATTGCTACATTGGTAGCATTCAATGGTATCACTGAAGCAAAAAGTTGTATGGTATCAAGTTTAGGTCCTTTAAATGAATCAGGTGAGAGTGTAATACCAGTTGCTGGAATTACAACAGCACCCATAGTATCATCAATTATTGAGATATCATCAATATATCCCTGAAATTGGCCGGTAGAACCAGGTCTGTCATAAGCAATCAGGATTGTGTCTATAGTTTTTCCGGCAAGTTTTGAACCTACATTACTTTTTATTACGGACCACGCATTTAGCGGAATTGATCCTCCATGACCAGCGGTAGGATTCAAACTATAACCATTCTGGTCAACCGCTCCGCTATTTCTTAACGTTGTGCCATCAGTGCAATGAAAATCTATCCCTGCATAACGTGAATTGTCATTTTCAGGATATATCCAATATTCTAAAACTGTACTTGTATCAATAGAAATATTTGATTGGATAACTTTAAAATAGCAATTGGTAGAATTTCCTCCATTTGCAGTACCTGAATAAACAATCGAAGCCTCACCCAGATGGCTTATACCTCCTTTTTGCACACTACATATCGGAATTGTATCTTTTGTATAACCTGATACGTTAGAACTTGAATCAACCGAATTACTCCAGGTCAATAATGCATCGTAACCAGGTTCAAAACTGCTCCGATACCATATTGGAGCTGATTGGAACGAAACAGTATCTACTATGGACAGTGGAATCAAACCTTTTAACATTTTTCCACCCGCACCTGTAAGACGCATATAATAATCGGGTGAAATGTATGTACCCCCTGAACTTGTTGTTAAAAATTTATAATCAGATGGCCTTGACAGATAACTATCAGCTGTATTTAGAATCTCATTGTTTTCGTTGTATTCGTCGAACATTGAAATGTAGATTCCCTGACAACCATCCTTAATCTCATTATAAAACTGTGTCCACATAAAATTACCGTTGTCCCTTTGTCCTGCCTGCATATCACCTGGCAATATACACGGCTGATAAGCTATTCCTTTTGCATTGCAATAGGCCTGATCTGCCTGAGTTATGTTGGTGTAAAAAAGATTCTCGTCAGTTATGTCTCCAATTCTTCCAATCATCCAGGGCGAAATCATATTAAAAGAATCATATACGCTAGTAAAATCAGCATAGGAATCATTTGTTGATGTTCGCCAATATGTTGGAACACCACCAATCACATAGCAACCCTGAGCCTTGAACCAGCTAATCACATTAATACAAGTATCTGCAACCCATGGGTGATTACCGTCATCAAATCCGAAACCCCAGATACAAACTACTGGTTTTCCATTCTCGTATGCATAGGCCGGTGATGAAGTATAAGCACTCATTTTATTGGTCCAATCGGTTTTTATTTGTGTACACATATTAATCCAACCGGAGACATCGTACATAATATAAAATTTCACCCAGTTGGCAATAGCTGCCCTATTTACTTTTGCCGCCATACTGTCTCGTGTAGGCCCTTCACCACCAGTTGGATTGAAGCGTTGCAATGCTGCACAATCAATTCCATCGTTGTGTATCCATTTAAAGTGGATATTGACAGTTTGATCGGTATAGGAAGAAAATAAAGCTGCCGGTTTACCGTTACCCAAATTTGTAAAGTCTGTTTCAAAGGTAGTTGTATACATGCTTACCTCAGGCCACGATTTTAAGCCCATATTATCCGGCGCTGGAGGGTTAGATTCATTTTCCGACCAGTGCCACCATGCATCGATAGGTGCACTATCACCCGGACAAGCAAACCACCCCTGGTATCCTACGGTAATTTTACCCACTACATCACCGGCCCGCATTGTTTTACTGAGTGAAACTAATACCAGTAAAGCAACAAAACATAAACTAATTCTATTTTTCATAATTAAACAGTTTGAAATAATCATATTATTACTTTGTCTTTTCATATACCTGTAAAATAAGGAGATTTACATATTATCTTTGGATCAAATGGATGGGTTTAAAAGAATAAAAGGAACCAAACTATTAATTTTTAAACCTATTTAAAAAGAATGTTCTTTAGTTAATAAAAAGTTTATGGTTTATATACATCTGATTCCGATAAAAATCCATCGGCTATTACTGTAGATTTTAAATTGTATTTATCGACCGATATTGGTTCTAATAATATGGATGGTACATCTTTTCTTCCATTATTAACTTTTGATATAGCTTCTGTTAATTCTTTAGACTTGATTAGTTTAAATGATAAATCTGCAGCAGTATAAGCCAATTTTTTAAGAGGTTTGTAAACTGTCATAATCTGATAACCTTTCACGATATTTTGACAGGCAGCAAGTTCGGCATCCTGGCCGGTAACCAGTACTTTACCTTCCATGCCAAATTCTTTCAAGGTTTCAACAATGCCAATTGCCATACCATCATTTGAAGAAAGAATAACATCAGGTTGTTCTCCTGAAAGATTAAGGTATATTTTTAATTCATGTCTCGCATTTTCTGCCGACCAGTCTTCAACATATATATTATAATCAATCTTTATCTTTCCGGAACCAGTTAATTGTTCCAATATTTTCATTTGTCCATTCATTACTAAACCAGCATTTAAGTCTCCTTTATCTCCTCCAAATATTAGGTATTTGCCTTCGGGTACTTTTTTAATAACATAATCTGCCATTAATATCCCTACCTTTTCATTATCGAATGATAAATAATAATCCAAATCTGTATTACAAATAAGCCTGTCATAAGCAATCACTTTGATTCTGTGATTATGTGCTGAACGAACTATTTCAGCAGATGTGTATAGATTGACAGGATTTACTATTAAAACTTTTACACCTTTTGCTATTAATTCATTGGCTTGTTGAATTTGAAGTTTGTCGTCATCATTAGCTATCTCTATCAATGCTTCACTACCTAATTCATTCATTCGATCCGTGAAATAGGATTTTTCTTTTGCATACCTGTCAAGAACCAAATCAGGCAGAAGAAATCCGACTTTAGTTTTTTGTACCTGTTGACAGGAAAACAGAAGGCTGGAAATATGTAATGCCAATAAAATAAACAATTTTGAATACAATGTCTTTAATTTCATATTTTCCTGATTTAGCACAGTTACTTTTATTCATTAATTCAAATTGGTTTCCTGTTTCCGAAATATCAAAAATACATATATTGTAATAAATTGAAAAACTGCGATTTAATTAATTTAATTCAAGGTTGTGATTTTTCACCTGGGAGTACCACATCTTTTGACCTGGCTGTTGGGAAAACATCAACTTTTTTAATTTCTTTCCCCTCATATTTTAATTCAACATAAGTATTATAAGGAGCCCTTAGTTTGTATTCGACATTCCATGTGGAAGGCCATGAAGGAATGACATATATTTTTTTACCAACATTTTGAATAAGCATATTTTGTAATCCCATCATGAGTGTCCCTCCATTATCGAAGTCCGGAATGTAATCACTTTTAGATGACCAAAATGCTGGAAACTGTACTGTCGAATCTACTGAATTAGCATTTTCTAATATACATTTCTTAGCTAGGTCAGTAAGTCCAACCAATGGAGCTTGTATAGGGTCTTGAGACCAACATGAAGACCATTTGTGAAAACGTTTGTTAAACGTATTCAAGCCAATTTCGAAATCAGGTCTTCCTATTCCATAAATTTTGTAAGGAAATATAGTATAACATTCGGGATTCTCAGCATTATGCCGTTTGTCAAAAATTTCAGCAGGTAATACCGATAAACTATCGCTTGACATAGGTATGGAAGGTAGAGAATTAAGACAGATGTTCCATTCAACTTTATTACCTTCTGGAATGGAAGGGATAGCTATAAGCAAAGGAATATTAAAGCGTAAACCGGCTATGTAATCAACCGGATTAGTACAATCCCAAAATTCTTCAATAGCATTGGCAGGGGTAAATTTTATTCTCCCGTTTTCACGAGACCAGTGTAGGTTAAAAAACCGGATCACCTGTGTGGCAAATGGAGTAATATAGTTGGTAACGAATATAGTATCCTTTGTATAATCATAATATTCCAGCATTTCGGCCAACACTTCCAATGCCCCTTGGTAATGATATCGGATATATGGATTGATGGTCTTTTTACCAGTATTACCCCATCCCCAGTCGTCGAGGATATATAATCCAAAGAAATTAAAAGTTTCGGGAAAAAATGCCCCGCCATGACCATAATATTTTTTGGTAACATCTGTTTGAAGGGATAACATGTTTTTATAACAATCAAAAAATGGCATCATTAAATCAAAATCACCTGTCCCCAGTAACGGCCAATAAAAATGACGGGTGTTCTGGTGCCAGATTCCAGGGCCCCAAGTTCGGAAATCACCATTCTTTCCATGATAATCGAAAGTTAAAGTTCCTCCATTAAATTTCATGGGAGATTTGCCCCTTCCCATACAAGCCTCCATAAACCTTTGAAGAAGGTAGCCCCTGGTAACTTTGGTAGCATCATCGTCACCCGTTATAAAAATCCAGCTCCTATTCCAAAATGTATCCCACCACAAGGTGTGATTTATATATAAAGTGGTAATTGCCATTGCATCTATGTTGTTGGCATTGTTGGTTATCTGGGAGTCCCACTCTGCTGCAGAAGCAGTTTGTGCAGTGTAGGGGTAAATGGATAGAATGAATGACTTCCTTTTGGATACAGTTTGTAATGTAGTATCGTTCATCTTCTTAAATTTATCGCCTTTTATAATCGCCCCAAAAGTCCTGTTTAAATAAGGATCCGGAAACTTGTTCTCAAACCCGCTAAGATTCTCATTGTCCAATATAATTTGGTACATCGATGAGGTATTACGATGGTACCATTCAATCCGATCTATCTTAGACATTACTACGTCGGCACTTTCCCATGGTTTAACAGGGCCATTTGTAACCCCTCTGAAACTGCCAGCTAAAGGATCTTTGTCTGAAGGTAAAGTATAATCCGAAGGTCTAAGAATCTCTAAGTAGCAATTCATGGTAAAGCTTTTATCTCCGAAAGCTTCCACCCTTATAACAGCATTATTAGCATCAATCCAAACTTTAAGTTTTATTTGAGAACCAGCCTTTCCACCGGTAATGTTTAATTCCCCTTTGTACAAATTCAGTGTCTGTATACAAGGGGTTCCTTGAGTAAAGGGATTAGGAGAAAAATGTACCCTTAGTTTGCCTAATTTCAATAATCGGGTACCTTCGCTCCATGTATCTGATTTTCCGATGTACATCAATAGGTCTCCCCCATTTTCTACCCAAACATTGGCGGTTATATCGCCATTCCCAAGAGGCATGGAAGCCATAGAGCCTTTATTACTCAGGTTGTTCCAACTTACATTATAGGAATTAAGCTGTGATAGTACATGGGATGGAAGTGTTTGAGCAGTTCCATCAAAAATCCTGAAAATCATGATCATTGAAAAATATACAATCATGTAATTCGTTGGTTTTCTTTTCATGCGAGTATGATGTCTTTGGTAGTGTATGATTTAATGTGATATGATCAAGGTTTTGTCCAATCCAGATTTGATATCACAATTCTAATTTAATAATTTAAGAACTTAATATTATTGATAATCCATTCCAAATTTAACATCGTCCGATTAACAAAAAGATTAACTAAAAGATTAATAAAACGATTAATGTGGGATTTAAAATATAATAAATAAATATTGAATAACTGAATAAATAGCTGACTACAAAGTTCTTTATGTTGCAGTATCGAAATTCTCTATAAAAGATTCGTCAAATGGTTCGTTATACAAGTTAAAATATAAGGACTTGAATTGTTCCAATATTGTTTTAGCCTAATGATGATGTCCCTTTGCTATTTATGCCTGAAATTTTAATTTGATTGCCAACTCATTCACAAAATCATGATTAATTATTGCATATGTAATTTTAATTTTGATATCATGATCCGGTTTGTGTGTATTTGACATCCTGTACATCAATTCCTCAGAATTTAAACCACTTCAGCATTCAAGATATACTTACGATACCAACCAGGTAAATTTCTGGATTCTGTATTCATTTGGCCATCGCTTTGGAACTCGGTACCGTAACTTTTACAAGAAAATAAATACTTTAAACGGGTTCCAGCACACAAATTATTATCGAAATTTAATGATAAAGCCAAGTAGCAAAAATTATGGGGACCTGATAGAAAAAGAATGGACCAATATCCAATGAATAATAGCTTCTCTGGCACAGAAGGACGTTACACAGGAAACTATTATTCGTAAGTTTAGTAAGTTTTGCACGCCAGAACTAAACCAAAAAGGCCTTGTGGGAATTTGATAATATTAGCCAGTCCATATATACTCTTGATTTCATTGATGACGTTACCTTGCGACAGAGTATACAAGAGGCTTTGAACAGGAATGAGGCTTATAATCGTTTTAAACGTGTAATAGTTTTCGTCAACGGCGGAAAATTAAGGGTAAAGAATGAAGAGAAGTAACAAGTTTGGGAAGAATGTCCGAGGTTAATTGTCAATGCAATTATTTATTATAACACCTTACTTATGTACCGTGTTAATCAACAAAAATTAAAGGTCAATAATAATGAAACGTTGGAAATCATAAAGGGTATCTCACAAGTGGTCTGGCACTGCAAATCCGATATCTTCAAATTGTCCTAAATCGATAAATTTCATGGTCTTTTTGAGTGCAATCTTCCATGAATTTAGGATGTCTTTAGTCAATCCATGATTATCAACTTTCTCGGAAACCAAGTTGTTATATATAATGTCCTTATTTAATAAATCCATATTACATAACATCTAATATGACCTCCACATATATCAGCTCCAATAGCATATTTTTAACAGAAATAAAAATTATTAATGAGTTTGTCTTACCTTTTGTATGGTTCCATCCAGATTATAAAACAAGGAATCTACGCAAACAGATCGTAACCAATCCTGATGCGACAAAGCACTGTTGTGATAAAAGGAGTACCATTGACCCTTATATTCTACGATTGAACCATGATTCGTATAGCTATCCGTAGGGTCCATAAACACCCCTTTATAGGTCCAGGGACCCAAAGGGTTATTACTTATAGCGTAACACATTTCGTTGTGTTTTCCTCCTTCATCATGATTATTTGAATATGACAAATAATAGATTCCCTTGCGTTTATGAACCCAGGTAGCTTCATGAAAATCAACCAACCCTTTCATGTCCTGCATTGAACCATCAATTTCCATCATATTATCCTTGAGTCTTCCACCTTTACAGATGCCACCACCACCATAATAAAAATATGCCTGACCATCATCATCCACAAAAACACAAGGATCAATAAAAGGCTCAAGATTAGGAATATATCCTTGAACAGTAAACCCACTTGCTGGATATTTGCTGGTTGCCACTCCAATTTTCCACGTATGGTTCCAGTCAGATCCACTGGGATGGGGAAAATAAAAATAATAGATACCGTTTTTATAGGCACAATCAGGTGCCCACATAAACCCTCCTTCTTTTCTTCCCCAAGGTACTTGGCTTGCCCGTAAGATTTCACCATGATCTTTCCAGTGAATCATGTCGTCCGTTGAAAAAACATGATACTGATCCATTAAATCGCATCCTCTTGGAGGATCAATATCATGAGATGCATAAACATATAGCCTGCCGTCTTTCCATACACGTGCCGAAGGATCGGCAGTATACATTTCGGTAATAAATGGGTTTTTTTGCGCGAATACTCCCGTCATATACATTATAAATACGACAAACAAAACATATCTTAAGTATAACATTCTCTTATAAATCATTACTGTAGCTAGGTTATAAATTATTTTTTTCATTTTACTGTTCTTTAGAATTTTGGTTGATTTTATTTATTATATCAGACAATCCTTCATTATAGACAAGTACGTAATTATATGTTTTTCAGATCGTTCCTTTAGAATTTATTCTTTTACAGGTATTTCTATCGTTTTCCATTGAGAACCCCTTTGAAAACCTGAGGGACCTGACTTATCACGCATTAATCCATTTAATCGAAAGTAATTCTCAAAATGCTTATTCATTATTGATTCCCCTGCACCAACCTCAATAAGTTTTGGTGAATCTATGTCCGCACCATAACCTCCTTGTGCTGCTGATTTTATATCTGCAATATAGTTTGGCCATGTACCATTGAACCAAGTATATCCAAATAAAAAAGGATTGCCATTGGCGTCCTCTATTTTTTTCTTCCAATCGAGCTGAAGCTGAATGAAAGGTTCACCCGGACAAGTTGCAATGACTATCGTATGATTGATAAGGATTGTAGAAATATGAATATTATAATCAGCAGTTTTATCGAAACGACCTTTAAAGTGTATTGAGTCATTTATAAATTTAATATCAGTTTCATTTTGATTATTATAAGGCAAAGAATTAGCCAGTTTAATTGTTTCGTAAGCAAGCAAGCCTCCAACCCGATTAATGGTATTATAGTCGGTCTTGAACGGATCATCCTTACCTGTGCGGCGAGAACTAATAATCAAAGATTCGATATTACCACCGGCTCCCTGAACAAACAAACAGTTCAACTTGTCTCGAAATGCTTCTTCCACTTTTTTACAGGCAACTCCCGGATAATCGGCTGAAATTTCATAATTCTGGCAAACAACATCTGCGTGACATGCATAATTCATCATGATTACACGTGCCTGTCCTAAATCATCTTCTATTTTAATAACTCCGACTTCCGGGTCGACTGGACCAAAAGGAATCCGTTCTGGATTTTCTGAAGTATAATGGTCATCGGAATACCATGATTCTCTTGAATGTCCGTCTTCTCTAACAATAAGTCGGTTAAATCCCAATTGTGGAAAGGACCTGTGTCCTGCTGATATTTTTGCCTGAAACATATTCTTTGCAGCATTTTCTATTACCTGCATCAATTGCTTTTCAACATAAAGATCCTCAGATATACTTAGTCCTGAATGTGTGTGAGAAGAACAAATCATAAGGTTGGAAATCGAATAACGTTCTTTACATATTTTTTCCAGGTGCTCATTAAAGTAAATCCCGGCATCTACAGAAAGGAATGCAATTTTTACTCCATTTATTTCCAGTATCAAACTACGTGCATATAATGAATCGTGTATTGGCTCCTGTGTTTTTGGAGTGATATTAATTTTGGAGGTCCCAGCCAAAAGCTTCCCATTTATTCCATATAAACTAATTAATATAGTCGGGAAATTCATTATAAATAATGCAAATATCAATCTTATTGGTTTCATGGTTTTCTATAAGATTAATTATTATATTTCTTTTCATTAGAAACTGAAAAAAATAAGCAAGATATTAATCCAAATAAATAATATATAAATTATATATTATTAAATTTATAACTTAAATATTTTAATATATTGTAAATTATTTATAAAACTGCCGGGGTTCACACCAGGACAGTTAAAAACTTAAATATTTACTTAGTATTCGAAATGTTGACATCGAATATCTTAATACTACCGGGGTTCACACAAAGGTAGCCGATATTAAGTTCCAATACATAGCTAACTAAACTAAACTAAACTAAACAGTTATTAAACTGTGAAAAATTAACATTTAATATTTTTATCTTTTAAGCAATTAAAAAGTTTCATTTCAACAAAAAAGATGATTTAGTTTAAAAATCAACTAGAATACTAAATTGTAGTATTATTGTCTATATTTTTTATTCTCAAAAGATTATTTATTGTAGCAAATATAAAAGGATAAGATTAATGAAGTAATTAATAAATTAATTAATAAATTATTAATATGTTATATTTATTAAAATATTAGTATTTTTTATTTTTTTTTGATTAATCCTGTATCTAGGTAGCACAATAGGTGTTTTTTAAGCAGAACTTATCTGATATTTCAGTCTTAATACCATCTAATGGAGTTACACTAAACAATAGATAACCCATTATTAACCGCATTTTCCCAATTATGTTAAGGTCATTAACAGGTCATTGCCACAATATTGAAGTCGTACGAAAAAGTAATTCGAGTATTTTACTCCCCAAACTTTTGTATTAACAACTGTTGTTTTGAATGGGGAATCCGGTTTATCCTCTATTAATTCTGTATATTTATAACATTAACAGTTTTACTTTTGGGATTGCTTACAATTTTTGCTAATGAAAGGGACTATTAGTTTGGATACATATTACTGATTTTGAAATTATTTTAGTTGCTTCAACTATAACTGCTTGGTTTCTTTCAATAAGCTGTTACCAAGGTATTAATCTCTTTGTTAAGTGCTTCCCTTTGGGAGTTGTCAAAACGTGAAACTTGCCCATATCATTCTCAAAATCATTTACATTATCGGTCAAATAATCAATCAATGAATTATTTACACTGAGCCACCCTTCTTCTGATGAGTGTAATGAAGGCAAAACATTTTTGTGTGTCTTATTAACTCTTACTCAGCCATATGGGTTGTTTTTAAAATAATTATAACAAAGTTATTAAAATTAAAATTTATGGCGAAATTTGTTATAAATCTGATTATTTTATTAAAATAGACCATTTTATACAGTAATACTTAATTTTTATTAAAGGTAGTTTACATTACTTTTATTTATTCTTTAACTTCCCTCTTTTTTTAATTTCTTTAATTCAATTACTTTATACTTGGGAATTAAAGCTTTCATAATGGTCCAGGCAGTAATATAAGCAAGGGCACATATAAAAAACATAATTGAATAGGCAGTTTTGGGCGTTTTAACATAAACATCTGTTAACCTGCCGGCCAATAACTGTAACATTACAGATCCAATTCCTCCGGCCATGTTTCCAATGCCTGTAACTGAAGCAATGGTACTTTTGGGAAACATATCCGATACTATAGTAAACAAGTTTGACGACCAGGCCTGATGTGCAATTGCCCCAAATGAAATAATGGCAACTGAGAAATAAAGTGCTAAACTTCCAAAGATATCTGTATTTCCAAAAAATTGGATAGTCAATACTGGTAAAGGCAATAAGGCGATTATCAATAATGTGGTCATTCGCGCCTTGTAGACCGACATTCCTTTGTTAATAAGATATAGGGGGGCCCCGCCACCCAATATGTTACCCGATATTGACACACAATAGACAAAAAATACCGGCCAGGTTACTTCGACAGGATTCATTCCAAATTGTTTGATGAGGTAATCTGGTAACCAAAATAAATAAAACCACCATACACCATCTGTTAAAAGTTTACCCCAGAAAAATGACCAGGTTTGTCGGTAACTGAAAAAATTGAACCAGGGGATCGCCACATCACCTTTTGGTTCAGTGTTGAGAGAAGGATCATCCTGATGAATATACCTGTATTCTTCTTTATCCAACCGTTTTTGCTTATTGGGTGAATTGTAGAGCCATACCCAGAATATAAGCCAAAAAAATCCAATGCCACCCGTAAGTAAAAAAGACATTTTCCAACCAAGGTTTGTTCCAAAGAATGTTAGACACCAGGGTACAAAAAGAGCTGAAATCATTGCTCCGATATTGGTACCGCTGTTAAATATACCCGTTGCCAGAGCACGTTCTTTTTTTGGAAACCATTCTGCCACTGTTTTATTGGAGGCAGGGAAATTAGCGGCTTCACCCAAGCCAAACATACTGCGTATGAAAATGTGGATGGCCAAATTAGCACCGGCAAAGGCATTTATCATACCAAAAAATGACCAGGTAATCAACGATAATGTCAAACCGAGTTTGGTCCCGATTTTGTCAATGACCCAACCAATAAAGACCGTCATGATTGCATAGGAAATTGTAAAAAATGAAGTCACATATGAATAGTCTGAGTTAGTCCATCCAAAGCCACCTTCAGTCACCCCGCTGCAAAAGAAAGGTTTCAGATAGCTGATTACCTGCCGGTCCATGTAATTAATGGTAGTAGCAAACAGAAGGAGAGTGGCTATTATCCATCTGTAATTTCCATTAAAATGTTTAAATATAAACAATGTTAAAACTTTCACAATTCATTGGGAATAAAGATCCTGATATATATGTGGGCCGGAAAAATTGATATCCGGCAGTTTCTTTTTATATTTAAGATAGCATTAATTAGCCGTTGGTGTTATTGTAAAATATTTTGATGGCTTTTGTTGAACAAAATTCAATCATAATTCTTTATTATAAAAACCATTAAACACTAAATTTATGAAAAAGGTAATTTTATTGATTCTAAGTATTTTGTTTGGGCTGATGTTTATCAATGCCGGCCTGAATATATTTTTGCATTATATGCCAATGCCAAAAGAAATGCCGGAAAAAATGATGAAATTTATGACTGCAATGATGGAAATTGGCTGGCTTTTGCCACTTCTTGGGTTAACAGAAATAATTGGTGGATTACTTTTCATATTTAATAAATCCAGAGCTTTGGGAGCAATTTTTATTTTTCCGGTTATGGTTGGTATAGTTTTGACACACATTACCGTTGATCGTTCCGGCCTTCCAATGGCTATTGTTTTACTGGCAATAAATTTATGGGTAATAATTGAGAATCGCGAAAAATACTTACATATGGTCAAGTGAAGACTAATTAATAAGGTGAATAGAAATTATACCAACAAACAAGGCAATAATCAGACTGATTAGAGTGCCTATTAACACATATTCAGTTTGTTTTTGTGTTTCATCACTACCATCTTTACGAAAACGCAAAATTGATTTGGCTGCTATCAGAAAACCTATTGCCTGGTATTGATGTAATAAAATAAATGTAAGTATCAATATTCTCTCAGAAATACCGATATACATACCTTCATTATCGGTATTCTCTTTTTTACCGGTTTTTAGTTTATTCCATCGGCTTGTAAAAATGCTGATAAACTTGGCTGAAGGATAACTTACAATTAAATATGCAAGAATAATAATCCAAATATCCATCCTGTTTAAAACTTGTAAAAGATATTGCCACAAAACTTCAGGATTTTTTATCAATAGAAGCCAGACTCCTATAATAACAAGAAAATGTACAAGCTGATCAATCAGAAAATACCTTAACAATTTATCATTTATCTTATTTTTCTGTGCTTGGTTTTTTAGGTGTTTATTTTCAACCTTAAGTTTAATAAGGTCAATAATATAATGAAATATCATAATTAATGCAGGCGCCCACCAATTGCACCATTTAGCTAAAATCAGATATGTAGATATACCTGCTATTATAACATGTAAGTATAATTTAGCTGATTTGTAAGTATTTGCTTTTTTATCTTTTACCCACGAATCTGGTTGAAATATATAATCTGTTAACAAATGGGCTATTATAAGTTTTTCAAGCAATACTATATTCATTGGGTCAAATGCTATTACCATACTTAAGTGTTTTAATAATATTTTCGAATCGTATTAATAGTTTATGCACTGCCTGCCAATTGGCAGCATCTAATCTTCCTTTTACCGAAGGTTGGCTTATTTTTGATAATTGGGCAATCTCAATTTGTTTACATCCTTTTAACGAGTAATTAATAACTTCAGATGATTTAACCGACCATTTTTTTATGATTGCATCTAATAACCAGGCATAAACTTCTAATTCTTCATTTATTGATTGATTTGAAATGGAAATCATAATTCTTGGGGAATTTTTATCTGACTTATCAAGATTTCTTCCTGAGTTTCTGAACGCTTCCCCATCTGATTCTGCAATTCTGTCTTTTAAGTATGTTATTTCACCTATACCAATAGATATTCTTAAATCCGCAAATGGAGTAAGCTGACCATCACGGTTAATTATGGCTTTATTATTTGGAACAAATTTTCTTATTTGTGTATGAATGAGTAATGAAGCCTCAAGTGAAAATTCAGGCAAGATAACTCCCTGGAAGAAATCGCCCCTGGAAATTTCAAAAGGCTTATCTATTGAATATTTATCTGTAGACTCTAAATACCTGAATATTTCCTTTAATGATCTGAATAGCTCATCCCGGGTATTGTTATCAAGTTTTGATGATGAAACTATATCTCCTGTTATCACTGCATAAGTTTGCATAATCATAATTTTATACAAATTTAATAAAATTAGGCATACAAACCTATAATTCCCTTTTATAGGTATATAAGACTATAATAAAAATAAATATGGTTATAAGGCTATAAATTAATAATAGATTATTGTTTTAGCATGCAATACGGCAAATATACTACTATACCCGGACAGGTATTAACTCGTCATTTGGTGGAATTTATGAATTTCAACGGACATCGATTCGTATGACGCTCTTACCGCGGAGGCCTCCATGTTTAATTTTGTCATGAAGTTGTCCTGCCTCAGCCAACTCAACCGTGGATCGGATACGCGAGGTGATAATACCTTTTGTCAGCATATTTACAATATCAGTCAAACCTTTTTCTGAGGATATTCTGCTAGTGTTTGAAGCTATGTTGTATGCCATAATCCTGTGTTCAGCAAACCATGCTGTGTCTGCCGCGTATATTGCTGATACAAGACTGCCTTCCGGTTTTAGAATCTCAATATCACGGCGGATTGCGTCTGGACCATTCACAAGATCCAGGATGGCATCTACACCTTTGGGATGAGATTTATGTATGTCATGTATTACATCCCCGTTATTTGTATCATACACTTCTTTGGCTCCCAGACTGTGAGCTTCCTCGATATTGCCCCGCACTGTAGCAATCACATGTATCCCACGGGCACGTGCCATCTCCATCGCAAATCCGCCAACACCACCAAGAGCACCAAATACTACCAGGGTTTGGCCGGAAGAGATGTTTAAAAGATCAAGAGAACCATAGGCAGTTATTGCGGCTATGGGCAGTGAAGCGGCCTGGGCATCAGAGATACCATCAGGGATATGAGCTATGGGTGATTTGTCATCACCTGGTTTAACCAAAGTGTATTCCGCATAGGAGCCATAGCCACGGGTCTGACCAAAAATCCTGTCCCCTGGTTTAAAATTGTGTTCGCCGGACGGCACACTTTCTACTACTCCTGAAAAGTCAACTCCTGCAATATAAGGAAAAGTTGAGGCAGCTGTGAGCCTGTCAAATATTTTATAGTCTATCGGATTTACACCGGCAAACTTAACCCGAACGAGTATCATACCTTCAGCTGCAGGTACCGGCAGGTGATGGATGGCGGGGACTTCGCCAAATTTCTTTACAGCATATGCACGCATGACAGGCTTATCTGAAGAATTTCCTGAAGATTGAGCAGTTAAAGCGGACATTGGTTTTTTACTTTAAATGAATGATTTTGTTTTGATTTGATGATGTGTAAACAACTGAAAATAGAATAGGTTCAACATAAATTTCCACAGATACTTCAATATCAGCACGGTTTAGGGTATACAATTATTTTCTCAAAATTTGTTCAAATAAATTTGTGAAACCAAAAAGTTGCATATATATTTGCAACCGATTAGTTTCATTTATGCACTCAACCATATTTAATCAAAACAATTTGAATGTATTATAATTATTCTTGTTTACAAACTTATATAAAATGCAAAGAGACATATTCCATGCTATTGCCGATCCGACAAGACGGGCAATTATTACTTTAATATCCATACAGGCAATGACACCTAATGTCATTGCAGAACAATTTAATACTACACGCCAGGCAGTGTCCAAACATTTAAAAATACTGACTGAGTGCAAATTGATAAAGCCTGAACAAAAAGGCAGGGAAATATATTATCAGCTTGAAATTGATAAAATGAAAGAAATTGATATATGGATGGAACAATTCAGAAAAATTTGGGAAACCCGGTTTTACCAATTGGACAAAATATTACAAACCTTTAAAAACAATGAGATATGAAAAATAATTTGCTGTTTGATTTTATTATTGATAATTCTGAAAATACAGTTTTTATAAAACGGGAATTTGCAGCTGAACAAATATTGGTTTGGAATGCTTTTACTAAACAGGAAATTCTGGATCAGTGGTGGGCACCAAAACCCTGGTTGTCTAAAACCAGATATATGAATTTTGTAGTTGGAGGACGCCGGTTTTACTCCATGTGCAGTCCTGATGGAGAGGAACACTGGTCAATACAGGAATTTACACTTATCTCCCCGATTACAAATTTCAAACATATAAGTTCGTTCAGTGACAAGGATGAAAATATTGACATTAATTTGCCAAGTTCTGAATGGAATTTAGAATTCAATGAAAAACAAAAAATTACAACAGTAAACATTTCAATTAAGCATAAAACATCAGCTGCTTTGGAAAAACTTCTTGAAATGGGTTTCAGAGGAGGCATTACAATGATATTTAATGAATTAGACATATTATTGATGAAATATTAGGAGGATGGAAGAGTTATTTTTAAATTCCCACAATAAACTGGAATACCCACCGATGCATACTGCGGAACATATTCTGAATCAGACTATGACCAGGATGTTTGGCTGTGAAAGGTCCATGACAAGCCACATAGAGATGAAGAAAAGCAAATGTGATTATTTTCTAAGGGAAGCTCCTACTGAAGATCAGATAGCTGAAATAGAAAAAAGGGTGAACGCTGTGATCAATCAGAACCTTTCAGTTAAAAATGCCTTTGTGATGCGTGAAGAAATCCCTTCTTCGGTTAACTTAAGCAAGCTTCCGGAAAATGTCAGTAAGACGTTAAGATTGGTGTATGTAGGAGATTATGATGTTTGCGCCTGCATTGGGCAGCATGTTTCAAATACTTCCGAAATAGGTAAGTTTAGAATAATAAGTACTGATTATAATGAAGGAAAATTCAGGATCAGATTTAAACTGGACAGCTGAACCTCCCTTGTAATTTACTACCTTCTTCTTCCTGATTGTTGTGCCTGTGGAGCTGAAGGTTGTGATTGAATTTGGTTCCAGCTGTTTTGATGATATTCCTGGGCATTTCTGATTTGGTTGAAATTTTCCTGTGGTTTTGAATTTCGTTGCTGGTTATTGTTAACTGACGTTTGTCTCGAATTATTTTGATTAGAAGGGGAACCGTTAATTAAAGGTTTTTGTTCCGTTTTGGACGGATTTGTTGCATTATTAATTTTCATATCGCTCTGGTTTTTTGAAATGTTGCCAGAGAGTAAGGTATATTTTTCAGCATTTTTTTGCACGAATTCAGCCTGATTAACCTGTTGATGAGGATTTTTGTTATTATATGCCTTTCTTTCCGTTTCCATCTGGCCAAACTCTTTAAACCGCTGTATCCTGCCAACATCATCTTTTGCCCAGGCATCGGTAACTATGTCTTTGTTCCTTATCCTCCATAAGTTGACATTATGGCTTATACTGTTATAACTCGTTGATTCCTGATGATTATTGCAGTAATTAAAATATAGGTTGGATAATTCAGCATATTTTGAGCAATGTTCAGGATAATAAAAATACCAATTCATGTAATAGAACGAAGGTAGTCCAAAAACAATGACCTGACCTGCTGACCCATAATAATATCCCCAGTCGTACCAATATGGATATGGATTCCAGGAACTGTAAGGATACCAGTCAGGGTAACCAAACCACCAATTAAATGGATTAGCCGTGGAATTCAGTATGTCCTCCTGTGTTAAGGAAGCGTTATAATCTTCGCTCTGATATCCATTATCCTGGGCGTATTCCTGTGCCGCCTGTGTAAATTCTTTCAGAACCTGAGGGTTATCTGTCAAGCTTTGTTTCCAGTCATTTGCGTCCTGTATATTTTTCTGAGTCAATACTCTGTTTAATGAATCGGTTTTATGCATCACCAACTCTGAATTGTTCTTATAAAAATCGCCTATCATTACAGTATATTGCATATGGTCAAATAGAATACTCAGAACTTCAGGTATTTTGATTATTTCCCTGAATGCATTTAGCGCTTCTGGCGGATAGCTTACAAATAATGACTCAAAATTCGTATTATAGCTTCTGTTCATGCTATCAAGATGTACAAGAAGGGAGTAATTTTTTTTGTGCACTTCCAGTGCCGTGGCATGTATTTCCAGTGGATAATTAGCAAGTATATTGTAAGTATCATGATCCGACTGGTAAGGATTTTTGGCCAGGTCAGATATTAAACCGTCATACCGGGTAAGATTCCAAATCTTCTCCTGATCTTTCTGACTAAAGGAAGAAATTAATTTTTCGAATGCTCCTTGCGAATCTTTTTGCATGGCATTCAATTTTGCAATTAATTCAGGATATTCAGCAGCTTCAAAAATCCATTTCCTTGTTTCGGAAGGGTATAAAGCAACCGCATCCACAGCATCCTGGTTTTCCTTTATAACCTGTCTGAGTAAAGTACGATCGCTATCCTGGGCTTTGCCATATTTAGAAAAAGTTAAGATGATAATAAACAGGGGAATGATCTTATATATATTTTTCATGTAATTTTAATTATTTGAATATAGCGCTTTCCTTATCCAGTTTGTCCATATCTTCATCGGAAAGCCTGAAAGACATTGCACCTGTGTTTTCTTTTGCATGCTTTTCCTTTGTAGCTCCGGGAATTGCCAGAACACTGTTGCCATGGAAATTTATAAGCCAATTGAGAGCCATCTGAGACGGGGTAACATTATATTTAAGGGCCAGTTCCTTAACAAATGTCACCAAAGGTTTGCTTTTCTCAAGCTCTTTGAGCTTAAACTGAGAACTATATTTTCTAAAACCTATATTTTTAAGAAGTTCAGGGTTGTCGTGAAACTTACCTGTCACGATCCCCTGGGCCAAAGGTGAATATGCAATTACAGACATACCAAGTTTCTTAGCCATTTCAAGGATGCCGTTTGATTCTATTTTACGATTCAGCAAGTTATAAAGTACCTGATTTGAAACAAGGGGAATACCTTTTTTATCAAGGGTCTCCCAGGCTTTTTTCATTTGCCCGGCCGAGAAATTACTTACACCGATAAATTTTATTAGTTTTCTATCCACCAGTTCAGCCATTGCCGTCATTTCACTTTTAACACCTGAAAAGCTCCATGGCATATGAATCTGGTAAAGGTCAACAGGATAGGGTGACAGCGCATTTATACGCTCATCAATCGTTTTAGAGATATTGGAGGCAAAACGGAACATTGGCCACCACTTTGTTGCAATGAACACTTCTCCGGGCTTTTTCCCAATTGCCTGTAATGCCCTGGACAGTGACTTTTCGGAAGCGCCTTTACCATATAATTCAGCAGTATCGAACCAATTAATACCTCCTTCCAGAGAATTGGAAACTACATTTTTTATAAGTTCGTCTTCCAGGTTTGGCCAGAATTTACCTGCCATAGTTTTTTGTTTACTGAATTGCCAGCAACCAAGTCCAATTGGAGTAACATTAATATTAGTGCGCCCCAGAGGACGCAGGTTATTCATATTATCCATTTCATTAATATTTTAAAAATTAAATTAATATGCAAAAGTAATACTCTGTTTTGTATTTCTGTATTTCAGATATGGAATAATTACTTCATTTTTAAATCCCCTGGTTCCATCGTATTCAATTGTCATTACAGGTACTCCTGTTAATTCTTCAATTCTCGATTTCATAGCCTCCGTAACTAATGATGGACAACAATAAGAAGGATTGGTTTGAACAAATAAGGAAATATCCTGCAGAACCAGGGATTAAATTTATCCTCTACAAGAGGAATTAAGGATGTCAGAAATTTGATTTTAACAAATTCAAAGTAGCGTCCTTCCTTTAAATTTCGCTTGTTGGTCGGGTCTGCAACAATTTTAATATATTCGCTGTATGGAGTGGTTATAACTTCTCCTCCATTATCTTCTATGGTTTTAATCAGGTCCTGGTTCATCAGATCGTTGTCCCGGACGAATAAATCTCCAAAAATTGCAATCTTAGGACGATTAGTTATATCCACGTCAATTGCTTCAAAATTATGGAAACATATTAAAGTTACAGGATACATTTGATTCTACCAGCGATAATGCAGTTTTTGCCGGGTCAAGTCCATTGGATTCAATATACTCAATCGCATTTTGGACAATTATGTTTAAAGGCAGACATTTAAATTTATTTTATTTATTGTCAATTTCTATATTAATGCAATAAAAATGCCAAGTTGAAATCTTTTAAATAATTTGATGTCCATAACGATATAAATTTCCTATACAAAAATTATTACGCAGCAAGTTATGATTATTACTGACAATAACAAAACTACAGATCTCCATTTAAAGCTTTTCCGATAGTTAATTTTCTCCGGCAAAAGTGAACCTGCGCTGGCTGAATGAATCTGACAGAACCAAAATGCCGGAGGGCATAAACAGGGTTGACAGCAGTATTGCAAATCCTTTATTGTATAAACAGGCTTTAAAATAGGGTAAAGAATTTCCATCTTACAACTATAACCCTGATTACCGTGCTGACTTAGGTGCTATTCCTCTGGAAGTAACTATCGGAGCTAAGTCAATCCCTGAGATGTTTACATAAAGGAATTCTTCAGACCGCCTTTTTAAACCTATTGAATATTGGAGATCAGATAAACCTGTAAATAGTGAAGCTAAACCAATAAAAACAGTGCAGCTCCTATTATTTTTTTATGCTGGTTTTAACCTTAGTGACAAATTCCTTGGCAGGTTTAAAAGCAGGGATATTGTGCTCCGGAATAATAATAGTTGTGTTTTTTGAAATATTTCTGGCTGTTTTCTTTGCACGATGTTTAACATGAAATGTGCCAAATCCTCTTAGGAACACATCATTACCTTTACTCATGGATGACTTTGTAGTTTCCATAAACGCTTCAACCGTTTTCATTACTGTAACTTTTTCAATTCCAGTATTTTTAGCTATTTCATTTACAAGATCTTGTTTTGTCATATTAAGGTATTTTATTGATTGTTAACACAAATATAACAAGAAAATTTTAAAATTAATATAACCTGTTAAATATTAACGTTAATTTAAAATTTTAATTATCTCCGGGAATTTTTAATTGATTAAAAACATTAATTCTTTTTTATTAAAATGGCAGGTCATCAGAGACATCAATTTCATTTTCCGTTAAATTCCCTGCTTTCGGCATCGGCATATACGTTTACAAGGCTACCTTCCAGTTCTTTCACTTCAAACTTATTATTCCACACTGCTATACAAATCTTTTTTGGAAACTGATCCTGTGTTTCTATTATAAACTCCTGTTTATGCCAGGCTCCTTTTGCTGATTGTCCTAGCTGAGCTGGTAATATCTGAATTATTTTACCGGAAAGTTCCATATAAATTTTAATTATTATTAATGAACAAAATTACTTAAATATAATTCTGGTAATAAATTTATCTATCTATTATTTTAGTTTTTGCTTTACGTGATAGAATGTCATAAAGGGTAAAATTTATGAATAATTAGTAACTTTAACAATTTGCAGATTCAATATATTAGGGAATAATTGTATGTATTATCTAAAATGCAATAATTGTGGACACCTTAATGAAGTTTTATCCGAAACTTTATTGTTTTGCAGGAATTGCAATAAAAAGCTTGCCAATAATTACAGGGACTGGAAACTTGCAAAACCTGAAAGAACCTTTGAACAGTTTAAATTATTAGTGTGTATTCCTGGCGATGATATTTCTAAAAAAACTGTCAGAAAGAAACCTAATAAAAATCCTGCAGGGTGGATTAGTTTAATAATAATATTCGGGTGTATTTTTTTTGCTGCTTATTACTACAGGGGTAAAATTCTGGACTATATTAATTATGGTAAACACCTCCGTCTTGATGCGGAGCAACCTTGGGTAACAGGACAATATGGACTTAATGGTTTTTATGTTGAAACCCCCTTCAGATTAAAAACCGAAGAACTTAAATTTCCTGCTGAAGAGAAGGCACAGATTGATACCTGTATTAGTTATGGCTATTGGACAAGTGCAAATTTTTATATACGGATAACGAATATAAAGTTTATAGATCAGGTTGAAGCATTACTCAAGTTGCGTGATTTTGCCGCAGGGTCAGCTATGTGGCTGAAATCACTTCCAAATGTATCCGATTTTGTTTATCACGAAGGAAGTATATTTTATAAAGGCATTCCCGGATATAAACAAACAGGATCATTAATTCAGGATAAGGTTAAACTTGAATTTATTAATGTCGGATATCTTGACAGAATTAAGTCATATCAGGTAATGGTGGCATACGAGACTGATGACACAACTGCAAAAGTCGTTGCGGAAAGGATTATAAATTCCATTAAAATAGAAGCCCAAAATAATTATTAATTTAAATATTTAAACCTATAAACCCAAATGAATAAACCTATGAATAAATTATTATTAATAGCCTTATTTTCAGCATCCATTTTAAGTTCAGTTAATGCGCAAAAAAAAGATACCCTGAAAACAGACACTTTAAAATTTTTTAAATACGGAGGATTTACTTCCTTAACTTTTAACCAGGTTGCATTCTCCAACTGGGCTGCAGGTGGTGAAAACGCCATGTCTGCTACCGGTGTACTTAACTTATTCGGGAAATATAAAAAAGATAAAATAGCCTGGGACAATACCCTTGATCTCGGTTATGGAATAACTAAAACACAACAATTTGGAGTTCAAAAAAATACAGATAATATTGAATTGAATTCTAAACTGGGGTATCAGGCAGGCAGTAAATTTTTCTATACATTTTTGGTTAATTTCAGGAGTCAGTTTAGTAATGGTTATAACTATCCAAACGACAGTGTTCCCGTTTCAAAATTTATGGCACCGGGTTATCTTACATTAAGTTTGGGAATAGATTATAAACTGACTAATTATTTTTCATTTTATCTTTCACCAGCTGCAGGCCGTTTTACTTTTGTACTTGATCAGACGCTGGCTGATGAAGGGGCCTACGGAGTTGACCCGGCTGTTTACCAGGGGCTGGTGAAAGTTAAAAACGGACAAATTGTACGTCCTGAATTTGGTGCTGCATTAAGTACTGCTATACAGAAGGATATAATAAAATATGTAAATTTGGACTCCAGGCTTGATTTATTTAATGACTATACCGATAAAAATAAAGCAAACAGGGGGAATATAGATGTCAACTGGAATCTAATGATTAATATAAAAGCAGGTAAATATTTGACAACTACTATCTTGACGAATTTAATTTACGACCAGGAAGTTATTGCCAAAACACAATTAAAAGAAGGTATAGGAGTTGGATTATCTTATAAAATTTAATTCATAATTACAGAAGACCAATTTCAATGTGCAAATGTACAGATGTAAAAATTTATTACGAATTGCAATTAAAAAAATAAAATTAAGAACAAATGTAGAAATTACTGAAGTAAGGCAGCTATAAATTATAATCTGATATTTACAAAACCTTTATATGTCATTTCCTAAAGGTGTATGACTTCCCCATAGGCTGCAGCTGAAGCTTCCATAATGGCCTCACTCATAGTTGGATGAGGATGTACAGATTTGATAATCTCATGTGCTGTAGTTTCAAGGTTCCTTGCAACTACAATTTCACCTATCATTTCTGTAACATTTGCCCCTATCATATGAGCTCCCAGGAGTTCACCGTAACGGGCATCATAAATAAGTTTCACAAATCCTTCCTTGGCGCCTGCAGCACTGGCCTTACCTGAAGCGGTGAAAGGAAACCTTCCTATTTTTAATTCGTAGCCGGCTTCTCTGGCGGCCTTCTCTGTATAACCCACAGATGCTATTTCCGGTGCTGTATAGGTACAACCCGGTATATTAAGATAATTGACAGGATGTGGATTTTTACCTGCTATTTTCTCAGCGCACAGGATACCTTCGGCGGAAGCTACATGTGCTAAGGCTTGCGTAGATATTATATCTCCTATGGCATAAACTCCCTGGATGTTAGTTTGACAATAAGAATCTACTTTAATTTTTCCTTTTTCAACAGTTATTCCAAGTTCTTCCAGTCCAATATTTTCAATATTAGGGGATATGCCCACAGCCGAAAGGACTATATCTGCTTCCTGTACTTCTATGCCTTTGGGAGTCTTAATATTAACCTTACATTTTTTCCCGGTTGTATCTGCTGACTCAACGGATGAACCAGTCATAACGTTAATGCCAGCTTTTTTGAAGCTCTTTTCGAGAGTTTTTGAAACTTCTTCATCTTCGAGAGGCACTATATTTGGTAAAAATTCAACAAGGGTCACTTTTGTACCTATGGCATTGTAGAAATAGGCAAACTCGCTTCCTATGGCACCCGAACCTACTATTACCATAGACTCCGGCTGAACAGGCAGGGAAAGAGCCTGTCTGTATCCTATTATTTTTATACCATCCTGTTTTAAATTAGGCAGTTCTTTTGACCGTGCACCGGTAGCAATTATTATATTATCAGCTGTCACCTGTTTTTTAGTTCCATCGGCAGAAGTAACTTCAACAGTCGTTTTATTTATCAATTTTCCTGATCCGAATATGGCATCTATTTTATTTTTTTTAAACAAAAACTGAACACCTTTACTCATGCCATCAGCGACGGAACGGCTGCGTTCAATCATTTTTGTAAAGTCAGCACTTGCCGTTCCCTTTATAGAAATTCCGTAATCTGCAGCATGTTGCATATATTCAAAAACATTGGCACTTTTAAGAAGTGATTTTGTAGGAATACATCCCCAGTTCAAACATATACCACCCAGGTTTTCCCTTTCAACCACAGCCACCTTTAGTCCCAGTTGGGATGCTCTTATTGCTGCTACATAACCACCCGGACCACTTCCTAAAATTACAACATCATAATTCATTTGATAGATATTTAAGTTATTGAATTAATGGCATTTATCTTTATTTAAATACTTGTTAAAATTATTATATTAATTAATAATAATGTTTAAATTTTGATATTGTTCAATGCTTATGATGAAAATATTTGTCCATTAAATACTTTGCAGCTAAATAAGGAGTAATTTTCCCATCAAGAACCTGTTTTTCCAAAACAGACAATTCTTCTTCCACTAACCTGTTTTTATAGAAATTATCATGCAACGACTGGTTAATTGTTTCATACATCAGAAACTTTGCCTGTTGGTTTCTGTGTATGTCAAAAAACTTATTTTCTTTGGTATGCTTTACATATTCCTGAATGGTATTCCAGATACTATCTATGCCCATGCCGGTCAGGGAAGAGCAAAGCAACACCCTGGGGTTCCATTTGGATGGAGCGGGAGGATACAGATGCAGAGCATTTTTATATTGACTGGCTGCTAATTCAGCTTTTTGTAAATTATTTCCATCCGATTTAGTTATAGCTATTGCATCGGCCATTTCCATTATTCCTCTTTTGATGCCCTGCAGTTCATCACCAGCACCGGCAAGCATCAGCAACAGGAAAAAATCCACCATGGAATGTACAGCTGTCTCGGATTGCCCGACACCCACTGTTTCAATTATAATTATATTAAAACCTGCTGCTTCGCACAAAATAATTGAATCCCTTGTTTTACGTGCCACTCCTCCTAAGGATCCGGCAGCAGGGGATGGACGTATAAAGGCATTTTCTTCTACGGAAAGCATCTCCATCCTTGTTTTATCTCCAAGAATACTTCCTTTGGAACGTTCACTGGAGGGGTCCACAGCCAGAACAGCCAGTTTATTTTCCATGGTTATCAGATGTAACCCAAAAGATTCTATAAATGTACTTTTTCCTACACCAGGTACTCCTGTGATGCCAATACGTAATGATTTACCCGAATATGGAAAGCATTTATCTATTATTTCTTCTGCCAGTTTTGAATGTGTATGAAGAGAACTTTCTATAATTGTAATTGCCTGGCTTAAAATAGTTCTGTTTCCTGCTAATATACCATCAACATACTGCTGGGCAGACAGCTTTTTTTTTGAATTTTTAATAAACTGTAAAACAGACTCCTGGTTCACTGAGGGCGGTTGTTCAACACCTTCATTGACTGACAGGGCACTTTTTATTTTAATCATTTTGACTTAAATTTTATAATAAATTCATCATTAATTAGTCATTAGTAAACAGTAATTTGTCATTTATACATATGCACATTTAACTTATTCTTCAATTTCCCTGCCTGATATATATCTTCTCCACTTATCTATGACCTGCTTCATGTCATCAGGTAATTCGGAATCAAAAGATACTGTTTCCCCGGTTGAAGGGTGTTTAAATGCCAGTGATTTTGCATGTAAAGCCTGACGGGGAAGAATTTTAAAACAGTTGATTACAAACTGCTTATATTTGGAAAATGTGGTACCTCTGAGTATTTCATTACCTCCGTATAATTCATCATTGAACAGAGGGTGACCAATGTATTTGAAATGTGTACGGATCTGATGTGTTCTTCCTGTTTCCAGAGTGCATTCCACCAGACAGGTATATCCGAGTCTTTCAATAACCTTAAAGTGGGTCACGGCATTTTTTCCTTCCGATTCATCCCCAAACACGTACATTTGTTTCCTGTTACGTGGATTACGGCCAATATTTCCTGTTATAGTACCTTCTTCCTCTTTTATATCACCCCAGACAAGGGCCACATACTTTCTGTCAATGCTGTGGTTAAAAAACTGGCTGGCAAGTTTATTCATTGCAATTTCTGATTTTGCAATAACCAGTATTCCGGATGTATCTTTGTCAATACGATGCACCAGGCCGGGCCGCAGATTTCCTTCAATAAACAATGGGTTATCTTTCAAATGCCAGGCCAGGGCATTTACCAGGGTTCCGGAATAATTACCATATCCGGGGTGCACTACCATACCAGAAGCTTTATTTACAATAATTATTTCAGAATCTTCATAAACTATGTCTAAAGGGATATTTTCCGGAACAAGCTCAAACTCACGGGGCGGATGAGGTAATACTACAGAAATAATATCCGATGGCTTAATCTTGTAACTTGATTTGACCGGTATTCCGTTAACAAGAATATTTCCTGCCTCCGCTGCACTTTGTATTTTTGTACGTGTGGCATTCTCAATATGGTTTGTAAGAAATTTGTCAATTCTGAGCAAACCCTGACCTTTATCTGCAACAAACCTGTGATGTTCATATAAATCCGCAACCTCTTCCTGTATTTCATTATCATTCAATTCATTTTCAACCACAGCTTTTTATGTTACAGATATATTATTTTTGAACTATTAATTTTAAAGGAGAATACGATTTCGCTTCAGTTTTAAGTACAACAAAATACATACCACCCGGGAAGTTGCTTGTATCAATTGTTCCAGACTCATTTAATGTACCTTCTAATATGGTTTTACCTGTAATATTATAAATTGTAATATTAACAGATTCAATGTTATCTAATCCCTTAATATATACTATATCACTGGCCGGGTTTGGGTACAAAACAATATCAGCGGGCTGAACTGCCTTGTTCACGCCTAAATAATTGTTAGTTATGCTGCCTACCACAGGTCGTATCATGACAGTACCATTTATTACGCTATTTTGCCAGGGGGACTGGTAATTAAGAAAAAGTTTGGTTGGGTTTTGATTTGTATTTAAATCAAGGCCAATATTTAAAAAAACAGGATCAGTTTGTATCCAGCCTACATAAAATTTTCCGGATACAAGTACCGTCGAATCGAGTTTATATACCGGAAACGGACCATAAAGGACACTGTCCAGCCCGCTGCTTTGATAAACTATTTGTCCTGGTTGTCCGTTGTTATCATTCCATACAGCATAGGTGAAAGTATATTGCCGGGAGATATTATTTTCTGTCGGTACAAAATAAAAACCAATACCCGTAAGTGAATCCTGCTGGTAAGCTGTAAACTGCATTGCAGCCATTGCATTCTCTGACTGACTTCCTTCCAGGCCGTAACCACTTTCTGCAGAACCATCGTCATAGGCATAGTAATTTTTAAAAACCTGTTTGAAACGGGCAGTGTCGTTCCATTTATTTATATCACTTGAATTAGTGGTGAGGAAACCCTTAACTTCAAAGGATATGGAATCGGTGCTCGTAAAGCTGTTAAAGGGATCAATTATCGGGACAGGGGGAGGTGAAAAAAATTCATAGGCGGTATCATTTTCAGTAGTTGTAGGGTACTGGATTATGTTACTGGCTGAATTTATCTGGCTTACTGTAATAGAAAATACATTAGTCAGAGGTATGCTGTCATTGTTTTTACAGTAGCCTGTTATTTGAGGAACCACAATATTAATATTTTGTGAAGCCTGAAATTGATCCCAGGGGATAGACTGGTAATCTACAAGTAAGGAGGTTAGAGGATAGATGAATGCCACATCATCAATGGCCGTGTCCTGATAATTACGTCCCTTGTTAAGACGCACATAATCAACATGCCAGAAATCTCCGTTAGACATTTCTCCCTGGTCTGCGTTACTTATTATAGTACAGTAATTCCTGAAGCGGAATCTGAAATTCTGATTAAAATATACAGGATCCGTTATGGGTATGAGAACCTGTGTAAACACAGCAGTTGAATCTCCTCCAGGGTTGAACCATACCTTTTGCCACCTGGTGGAATCCTTTAACATGGGGTTTGAATCGAAAAACTCAAGAATAAGCGAATCTCCTGCATATGGCATACCTCCCTGAGCACCTCCAATACCTTTCGGTTCAAAGAAAAAACTAAGGTAAAGACTGTCTCCCGGAACAAATTTTGAAAGATTAATTGCATTTGAAGTCAGTTTATCAGCCTGGAAAGGAGTATTGGCAATGTTTGGATAAATTAATCCCTCTGAATTAAGGGCATCAAAAGTTGCTACGCCAATAGTGGGAGGTTTCAGAGGGAAAGTCGAATTAATGTAAACATCCTTATCGGCCCATTTTTGTGGATCGGGATAGGGGCCACCCCTTGAAAAATCATCTATAAACGGCAGGGAATCCACAATAGATTTAGGTAAGGTATCATTATACCTGCGGTTTTTACCCAGGTAAATATTGGCAATGTTCCAAATACCTATTGAATCAATACTAACGGCCTGCAATATAGTGTCAAAGTTTAAATTATGAAACCTTAACCTAAAGCCGGTTTGAAGATAAATACTGTCGGTGATAAGAATTCTTTTCTGCGTAAATGCCTTAGTGATATTTGATGTATCGGCCTGTTTACTCCAGATATTTGTCCAGGTTCCGCTGTCGCTGGTAACAGGGGTATAAAAATCGAGCATCAGTGAATCCATTAATTCTTTGCCCTTATTGAAATATCCGTATCCTTTTGACTGATAATAAAAACTTAAGTAAACACTGTCACCTGGATGACAGTTAAGATTTACCGGATTGGATGTTAAGGTATCGGAACCCATATATGCCTGTACATCATTGGTATATAAAGACCTGCCTGCATCATATATACCTAAAGAAGCCACCCCATACTCAGGTGGATTAACCGGCAGATTTGAATTTATATAAACTATGCTATTATTCCAATAGGTAGAATCAGCAAAATGCTGATCCGATGAAATAAGCGGTAAGGTGAAATTATCAGTAAATGGGAGCTGAACCAGTTCTGAGTCGAAGGATGATACTTTAAGGATTTTAGATAAACCCAAAGCCTTCCTTGCATTTATAATAACAGGATTTACAGACAGAGCTCTTATTTTTTCCTGTGCAGACAATGGAAAATAAATGCAAGAAAATAAAATAAAAGTTCCAGTAATTTTTATATATATATTGTGTTTTGCTAACCGGACCATAAACAGTTTAAATGTGATAAGTTGATATTTGATGGTAGTGAAGATTTAAGATAAGTATATATGGTTTTAATTAAATTGGTCAATTATTGAATTGAATCAGGTTTTGTGGCTGATTTGTCAAGAGTTAACCAAACAGTTATGGATGATCCTATATTAATTTGGGATCCGGATTCAGGTCTTTGCTTGCAGATAATAGCCTTAAGGGAATCCTCATTAGTTTCAATAGAGTTATCATAAATAATGGCATCAAAGTTCAGGTAATTGTTTGAAAGAATTTCCTGGGCTTCATTTTTTGTAAGTTGTTTCAGATTTGGTACTGATATTTTTTCATTAGCAAGCCCGAATCCCAAAATAAGATCAATGCTTGACCCTTTAACGATTTTTGATCCATGCGGTATTTCTCTTCCCCTGTAAAGCTGATGAAGAACATAGTCTCTGGCGACGTCAGGTACGTACCTTTTGGTGCCTAACCTTAATCCGTAACTCTGTAGAATAGCCTCAGCCTGACGCACAGAAACCCCAATGACATTCGGCATCTCTATTTTTTCAGGATTTATTGCGTTTATTCTTAAATAAATTGATCTGTTGGCTTTTACTTTAGAGCCGGGTGACGGATTTTGAGATATCACCGTTCCAGGCTCCTGGGATTGAATAAACATCGAATCTATAATTACACACCGCATCTGTTTCTGGCCGGCTATTTTATTAACGTCTTCCATATTAAGTCCAACAAAATCAGGCACCGAAATTGCCTGACCATGACGGGTATATACCCTTAACCCCAGGAAAATTAATATAATAAACAGGCATAAACTTCCGAAAGCAAATAAAATATGTTTTTGAACGTTTTGATTCTTAAAGAAATCAATTAAATCCCTCATATCAGCCAATATGATTTACAACGAAAAAGCAAAGATAAAATTATATTATATTTATATTATATTTTTCAACTCATATAGAGAGGCAATTTCATAGGTAGGCTTCAAGTCATGGTTGATATTATCCGGATTAAAATAAACCTGATCGATGCCAAAATTTTGAGCACCAAGAATATCTGTATTGAGTTCATCACCTATCATTAAACATTCAGTCTTTTTTGCGTTAACACTCTTTACTGCCCTTTCAAACATTTTTCGGTTTGGTTTACTTGAACCTGTGTTATCAACAGTAAATACTTTATCGAAGAACCGGAGTATTGAGGAGCTTTTCATTTTAAGATTCTGTATATTGGTAAAACCATTAGTGAGGACATAAAGGTGGTACTTTTGATTTTTAAGATAGGTTAAAATATCTATAGCTCCGTTTACCAATAAAGTTTTTGTGGGACCTAGTTTTAAAAATTCCTGGTTTAATAAACCTGCAAGCTGAGGGTTATTTATTCCAAAATCATTCAGCACAAGTTCAAAGCGTTTTACCCTGAATACATCTTTGTTTATTAAACCCTTAGTGAACATTTCCCATACTTTTTCATTGTTTGTTACAAAACTGTCCCAGAATTGTTCAAAATTTTTAATCTCACTAATTAAATTATGATTATTAATTATTTCCGATAAAGCTTCACGTGAATTATTATCATAATCCCATAAGGTTCTGTCAAGATCGAAGTATATATGTTTATAGGTTTTAAGTTGCCCTTTATCCATAAATCAGTCCTATTATTCTTACTACTTGCTACTAATTACTTATTACTAATATTATGATACTTGGAAATAAGTTGTATATTTGCGGCTCACTTTTTTGAAAATTATCTGTCAAATTATGAAAATGAGGTACCATTTATTCACATTATTATTGTTAATGGCTGCAATATCAGCACATATCCAAGCTCAGAGCTCGAATAAAGATGCATTGAAAGATAGAAAAAATGCTGCATCAAATGATAATGCAACTTTAAAGCTCACTACCCAGTTAGATTCTGTGAGCTATTGTTTGGGTGTATATCTTGGAGGGAATTTAAAGCAACAGGGATTTGGAGAAGTAAATACAACTATTTTCGCTGCGGGGTTAAAGGATTATGAAAATAATGCAAACCTGATACTGGACGATAAGCAGGCTAATGAATTACTGGGCAGATACGTAATGAACCAACGAAAATTAAAAGCCAATAAAAATCTTGATGAGGGTAAGCTCTTCCTTGAAAAAAATAAAAGTGCAGAAGGTGTGATAGTATTGCCAAGCGGATTACAATATCAGGTAATTAAAACTGGTACAGGCAGTAAACCTGCATTGGATGATAAAGTTACCGTGCATTATCATGGTACATTGCTCAATGGTAAAGTTTTTGACAGTTCTGTAGAACGGGGCAAGCCTATTCAATTAAAGGTAAGCCAGGTAATAGACGGATGGAAAGAAGCTTTGCAATTGATGACTGTAGGTTCAAAGTGGAAATTATTTATTCCTGCTAACCTTGCCTATGGAGAAAACCCGCAACCTGGTGGTCCGATAGAACCAAATTCAGTATTGATCTTCGAAGTTGAACTTATATCGATTGATAAAGATCAACCTGATGCACAGGTACCTGCAAATACGGATAATTCTCCCACAACAAAATAGTTTATATTTATTCATTATACATACAATCAATTATATATAAATTTCAATTTAATTAAGTTTCATATGAGAAGAATAAGTTGTTTTGTAGTTGTTGGGATATTGCTGATTATAAGTTCGTGTAATAAACCTAATATCAAAGTAAAGCTTGCAAGTCAAATTGACACTGTAAGTTACTATATAGGAGTTCTTAGTGCTAAGAGTCTGCAAAAAAATAATGGTGTTGAAAGAATTAACCCTGAAGCTTTAGCGATGGGTTATGCCCAGGTTTATGCCAATGACTCCATAAAAACACCGGATATGGAAATGCAAAGGAAAGTGCAGTCATATATTGTGGAATTACAAAAAGTAAGCGGAGAAAAGAACCTGAAAGAAGGACAGGAATTCCTGGATAAAAACAAGAATAATCCGGGTATAATTTTGCTGCCCGACGGCTTACAATATAAGGTAATAAAAGAAGGTAACGGTCCAAAACCTGATTCTACTGATGTAGTTAGCATTAATTACATTGGATCGACCATAGATGGAAAAGAATTTGATAATTCATACAAAACAGGAACTCCTTTAAAAATACCAGTGTCAAATTCAATAAAAGGCTTTTCGGAAGCCCTCAAAATGATGAAGGTTGGATCCAAATGGAAATTATTTATTCCAGCTAAGCTTGCTTACGGTGAAAGGAATATGCAACGGATTAAACCTAACAGCGTATTAATCTTTGATATTGAACTTTTAGAAATTGTACCAAAACAACCAAAAAAATAATTTTTTAAGTAAACCCGGTTTTTCATTAAATAAAAGGTGTGTTTGTTTTCAAACATGCCTTTTTTTATATTCCTTTTTATACATTTACTGTAGTAAATGCAATCGTTTAATACAAAAAGTATTGATTATATGTTATAGAAAATCAATAAATTAATTTTAAATGGCTTCTTCTTTAATTTCTATTAAGAATATAAACAAATCCTACGACATGGGCACCAACAAGCTGCATGTGTTAAAAGGCATTAATCTTGAGATTAAAGCCGGTGAAATGTTGTCCATAATGGGCGCTTCAGGATCAGGGAAATCCACACTTTTAAATATTTTAGGTATTCTGGATAATTACGATAATGGTGAATACCTCCTTAACAATACATTAATGGGAGGCCTTTCTGAAACAAAGGCTGCATATTACCGCAATCAATATATAGGTTTTGTATTTCAATCCTTTAATTTGATTTCATTTAAAAATGCAATGGAAAATGTTGCATTGCCATTATATTATCAGAAGGTGAGCCGCAAAAAAAGGAATAAAATTGCGATGGAATATCTTGACAGGATGGGACTGAAGGAATGGGCTAACCATTTGCCAAATGAAATGAGTGGCGGTCAGAAGCAACGTGTTGCCATAGCCAGGTCAATGATATCAAAGCCTAAAGTTATCCTGGCAGATGAACCGACAGGAGCCCTGGATTCAAAGACTTCCCTGGAAGTAATGGACATATTTGACGATATTAATAAACAAGGTATTACAATAATCATTGTTACACATGAACGGGACATTGCTGACCGTACCAGACGAATTATTCATCTTAAGGATGGAGTGATTGAAGAGGATTATTTTAGAATTAATTAAAAAAGGTATTGATGTTTGACCTGGATATCTGGCAGGAAATATTTGCAACCATTAAAACAAACAGGCTTAGGACCTTTCTTACAGGGTTTTCAATTGCCTGGGGAATTTTTATGCTTATGATATTGTTAGGTTCGGGAAATGGGTTACAGAATGGTGTTAAAGAACAATTTGCTGAAAATTCCATCAATGTAATGTGGTTATGGACAGGTGAAACATCTTTACCTTACGAGGGATTAAAGGAAGGTCGGGAGATTAAATTTAAGAATAACGATTTTTTATTTCTAAAAGAAAAAAATAATAAGCTTGAAAAGGTATCTTCACGATTTTATCTACCTGGAAATGTTACCTATAACTATAAAAATGAATATGCTTCATTTGAAACATCTTCCTGCCATCCATCATTGAAGGATATTGAGAACATTAAAATTGATTCCGGCAGGTTCATTAATGAAAAAGATATTAATGAATTCAGGAAAGTAATTGTTATTGGGGTGGATATTCAAAAAGCTTTATTTACAGGTGAAAACCCCTTAGGCAAGTATTTAACATTAAATCAAATTCCTTTTAAAGTAATTGGGATTTCATATGATAAGGCAGGCAGAAATAAACGGGTTGCCTATATTCCTGTTACTACTGCACAACGCATCTTTAACGGGGCAGACAGAGTGCATGAATTTGCAGTAACTACCAAAATGGTGGCAACTGATACTGAAGCTGAAGCAATTACTCAAAATGTCCGACAGAAAATGGCACTCAGACATAAATTTGATCCAAAAGATAATAAAGCAATGGGGTCATTTAATATGCTGACAGAATATATTCGTACCATGAAGATTTTCCAGGCAATCAAAATATTTATCTGGATTATTGGAATAGGCACTTTAATTGCAGGAATAGTCGGAGTTAGCAATATCATGTTAATTTTAGTCAAAGAACGTACAGTAGAAATAGGCATCAGAAAAGCTATCGGAGCATCTCCATCTTCAGTAATAGGTCTGGTTTTGCTTGAATCAGTCCTTGTGACTACCGTTGCAGGATATGTAGGTTTAGTTATTGGCGTGGCGGTGATGGAAGGAATAAATTTTTTAATTGAGAAAATGTTAGCTTCAGGAGGGGGTGAGGGAATGTTTTTCCGAAATCCGACAGTTGACTTTAAAACAGCTATAGTCTCAACCTTAATATTGGTTATTTCCGGTGCATTAGCTGGTTACCTGCCTGCCCGGAGAGCTGCCGGTGTAAAACCTATAGAAGCATTAAGGGATGAGTAAATTATATTGGATTATTATTGAATTATTTGATTTTCTATTTGAATAACAATGCATAGCAATAATAATAATGTTTGATATAGATCGCTGGAATGAGATTTGGAATGCTCTGGCAAAGAACAAAATCCGGAGTATTCTTACAGCCTTTGGGGTGTTCTGGGGTATCTTTATGCTGGTAGTAATGTCTGGTGCCGGTAAAGGTCTTGAAAATGGCATTATGGAAGGCATGGCTAAATTTGCTGCAAATTCGGCTTTCTTTTGGACCAACAGGACAGGTGAGCCATATATGGGATTTAAGAGAGGCAGGTTCTGGAATATGGATGCTGATGATCTTAATTATTTAAAAAATAATGTTCCCGAAATCGAGTATATCACCCCAAAAAACTTTGCTAATTTCGATAATGGCGGATCTAATGTCATTCGTGGCAAACAAAAAGGATCGTTTCATATAAAAGGAGATTATCCTGATTATACCAAAATAGATCCATGTACAGTACTTAAAGGTCGCTGGATTAACGATATTGATATTATAGACAAACGCAAGGTGTGTGTGATAGGTGAAAAAGTACAGGAATCGATGTTTAATATTAATGAAAACCCGTTAGGACAGTATCTGAATATATCAGGAGTTTATTATCAGGTAATAGGTGTAATAAAACCGGAAACCAGGATCAATATTAATGGCAGGACTGAAGAGTCAGTATCAATACCTTTTACTACCATGTTACAAACTTATAATATGGGCAATCAGATTCACTTTTTGGCTATAACTGCTAAAAAAGGTATTCCGGTAAAAGTTGTTGAAGATAAGGTAAAACTATTTATAAAAAAGAAACATTCTATTGCACCTACTGATAATGAGGCATTGTTCAGTATTAATATAGAAAAGGAATTTAAGCAAATGAGTGGTCTGTTTGTTGGTATTCAGGTATTAACCTGGATAGTTGGTGTAGGTACACTTTTCGCAGGGGTAATTGGTGTAAGCAATATTATGCTTGTAATTATTAAAGAACGAACAAAAGAAATTGGTATTCAACGTGCCATAGGAGCAGCTCCTTTGGTGATTATTTCTCAGATTATGCTTGAAAGTATTGTTTTAACTATTACCGCAGGTTTATTTGGGTTATCATTGGGCATTGGGTTACTTGAACTTGTTAGCAATTCACTTGAAAAATCAGCTACTAAAGGTGGAAATGATGTATTTTTTTCCCATCCGGGTGTTAATTTTTCTTTAGCCATTGCAGCTCTGACGGTACTTATAATTTCCGGTTTTTTTGCCGGTTTGATCCCAGCCAGAAGGGCAATCAGGATAAAACCTATTGATGCTTTAAGATATGAATAAATTATTCTGAATAAATAAATTATTTACACATGAAAAAAATTTTTAAAATAATTTTGGGAATCGTCATACTTGGAATTTTTGGTTATACCATCTTTTTCTTATATCAAAAGTCAAAACCCAAACAGGTAGTTTTTAAGACAAAATCACCAATTATTTCGACTATTATAAAAAAGACTGTTGCAACAGGTTCAATAGTCCCACGGAAAGAAATTGAGATAAAGCCCAAAGTTTCCGGTATAATAGAGGAAATTTATATCAAACCCGGTGTAAAGGTTCACCAGGGCGATATAATTGCCAAAGTAAAAATCATCCCCGATATGGTGAATCTTAATAACGCTGAATCGCGTCTTAACAGGGCTAAAATTAGTTATGACGATTCAAAAACAGTATACGACCGTCAGAAAAAATTATTTGACGAAGGGGTTATTCCCGAAGCAGATTTCCAGCAAACCCGTCTCTCATTTAATACTGCTTCAGAAGAAATTAACGCTGCGGAAAGTAATCTGGAACTTATACGTGAGGGGGTGCTCAAAAAAACAGGGCAGGTGACCAACACCCTTGTAAGGTCCACTATAGATGGTATGATCCTTGAGGTACCGGTTGAAGTAGGTAATCAGGTAATTGATCCAAATGCTTTCAATAGCGGAACCACTATAGCTTTTGTGGCAGATATGGGCGAGATGATATTTAAAGGAAAAGTTGATGAGACAGAAGTCGGAAAGCTTAAACAAGGCATGAAACTACTGCTTACAGTAGGAGCAATTGAAAAGGAAAAATTTGAAGCTGAACTTGAATACATATCACCAAAAGGTAAGGAGGAAAATGGGGCGATACAGTTCGAAATTAAAGCTAAAGTAGACCTGAAAAAAGATCTGTTTATCCGGTCAGGCTACAGCGCCAATGCCGACATTGTAATTGACCGACGTGATAGTGTGCTTAGTCTGGAAGAGGGCCTGATCCAGTTTAAGGGCGATTCAACATATGTTGAGGTAGAAACAAAACCACAACAATTTGTAAAAAGAAATATAAAGACTGGTTTATCAGATGGTATTAATATTGAAATAGTGAGTGGATTGACTAAAAAGGATAAGATAAAGGTGAAAGTGTAGCTTTGCCCACTAAATCTTTTCAAGCAGGACAACATTTTCAACATGATGTGTCTGAGGAAACATATCAACAGGCTGTACAGCTGAAATATTATATAAGTCTTTTACCACCGATAAATCCCGGGCCTGGGTAGCCGGGTTGCAGCTGACGTATATTATTTTTAATGGCATTACCTTTCTTATTATTTCCAATACATTAGGATGAACACCTGCTCTTGGAGGGTCAAGTATCATAAGATCGGGGAAGCCTTGTTTTTCAATGAAATCGCTGTTCAGGACGTCCTTAATATCTCCCTTATAAAAAACAGTATTTGTAATATTGTTAATTTTTGAATTTACAACAGCATCATCAACTGCTTCACCAATGAATTCAATACCTATAACTTTTTTAGCCTGGTGAGCTACGAAATTTGCAATAGTTCCTGTTCCGGAGTAAAGATCATAAACGATTTCCGTACCTGTTAATTTGGCAAAACTGCGGACTACCCGATATAATTTAAGAGCCTGTTCAGAATTAGTCTGGTAAAAAGATTTTGGACCAACTTTAAATTGCAGATCTTCCATCTTCTCTATAATATGATCTTTTCCTTTATAGGTTAAAATTTCCAAATCGTATATGGTATCATTTTCCTTATGATTAATTACATACATCAGAGATGTTATTTCTGTGAATGTTGACGCCACAAAACTTAAAAGTTTTTCAATAAGAGCTTCTTCATTTCTGTAAAAGCTTATAATTACCATTAACTCACCACAATTTGAAGTACGTATAATAAGGTTACGTAACAAACCTTCCTGTGTTCTCAAATCAAAAAAGGGTAATTTGTTTTTTACTGCAAAATGTTTTATTGCATCTCTTATAGCATTTGATGGATCGCATTGCAGCCAGCACTTATTAATGTCCAGCACCTTATCGAACTTTTCGGGAATATGAAATCCCAGCGCACTCCGCAGATACTCCTGCCCGGAATCTATTTCTTCACGTGTAAGCCACCTGTTATTTGAGAAAGTGAATTCCAGCTTATTACGATAAAAGTATTCATTATCGGAAGCAATTATTTTTAATATTTGGGGGATATTAAGTTTACCTATTCTTATCAGGTTGTCAGCTACCTGTTTTTCTTTATGTTGCAGTTGTTGCTGATACGGAAGTATCTGCCATTTACATCCTCCGCAAACACCAAAATGTTCACATGGAGGGTTTATCCTGTTTTTAGACCAGGTATTTATTTTTACAGGGAGAGCTTCTATGTAATTTTTTCGTTTTTTAACTACTTTAAGGTCTACAATATCTCCAGGAATAACATAAGGAACAAAAATGACCATACCATCAATCTTCGCAATAGCCTTACCTTCAGCACCAATATCTGTAATCTCCACTTGTGAGATTAATGGCAGATTTTTCTTTCTTCCCACCTTGTTAAATTATTTGCTGACAAAGGTACCATTTAATTACAATTGATTATTGTCATCAGTCATCAGTCATCAGTAATTATATTCAGGAATTATTATTTTTGTTAACTTTTTATAATGTGGCGTTAAAATGATAATTGCAAAGGAAAAATATAAATCAAATATAGTAGAGTATATCCTTTACATGTATCAAATTGAAGATTTAATCAGGGCCAACCATTTTAATTCAGATGATTTGGAGAGAAATGTAATTTCGAAATATAAATTACCTGAAGATCAAATGCATGATTTACGAGACTGGTATAAAATTCTTGTTAAACAAATGATTGATGAGGATATAACTTCCAGCGGACATTTATCATCACTAAAAGAACTTATATTTCAGCTTAACGATATACATATTCAGTTAATCAATACCTTACAGGAAGAACGGTATCTGGAACACTACAAATGGGCTTCGGGGTTTATAAATGAATTAAAGGATAAAATGGGAATACCTGATATAACAGAAATAGAAGTATGCATAAATGGTTTGTATGGTTATATGTTATTAAAACTTAAAAAAGCTGATATTTCTGAAGAAACGTCACAGGTAATGGGAGTTTTTAGTCAACTGTTAAGATATGTGGCAGGAAAATATCATGATGGTAATAAGTTGTAAAAGATGTCTCCATTTTTAATTTAAATTTGTTGTTTTGTATATTATATTAGAATATCGGCTTAAAAAATGGATAATACACATCTTATTAAGGATTCGAATTCATACTGGTTACTTAGAAAATATACAGTTTTCTGGTATTCTTTGTTTTATAGCGAGCTTACAGTTATAAACAAGGAAAATGTTCCCGTAAACGAACCTGTAATTTTTTCTCCCAATCATCAGAATGCATTAATGGATGCTTTGGCAATCATCTGCACCTTAAAAATACAGCCGGTATTTATGGCCAGGGCAGATATATTTAAGAAAAAGACATTACAAAAAATATTGCATTTTCTTAAAATTATTCCTGTTTACAGAATCAGGGATGGATTTGAGCAGTTGTCGAATAATGATCAGAGTTTCAACCTTGCATTTGAAATATTACAAAATAAAAAATGTGTAGGAATAATGCCTGAAGGCAATCATGGAAATCAACGAAGATTGCGTCCGCTGAAAAAAGGGTTATCAAGGTTTGCATTACACGTTCAGGAAAAATTAGAAAAGGGTACATCTCTGAAAATAGTACCGGTTGGTATTGAATATAGTAACTATATAAAATTCAGGAGCAGGATATTGGTAATTTACGGCAAGCCAATAGAAGTATCAGATTTCATGGATATTTACATTAATAATAAGCAAAAAGCCATTTCATTATTACGTGACAGGTTAGCGGAAGAAATGAAGTTATACATGACTAATATTGATTCTGATGACTCTTATGACCTTATTTATTCACTTACGGATATTTATTCAGGTACATTGAAAACGAAACTTGAAGCAGGGAGCGGTTTTTATGAAGATTTCCAGGTAAAAAAAATTATAAGTGATAAACTTGTAACTATTGCAAAAACAGATCATGAGTCTCTTGAATTTTTACGTCCGGTTGTAAATGAGTTCAATTCTGTTTTGAAAAGTTTACGATTAGTTAAAGATGTTTTTGATTTAAACCCATATAATCGCAATGTACTGTATTTTGATATAATACGATATTCATTATTTCTTCCTTTTGCATTAGTTGGAATTTTCTTTCATATTTTACCGGCTATATTTATAAAGTTTATATCAGGTAAAGTTAAAGACACACAATTTCAAAGTTCGGTTAAGTTTGTAATGTGCATGATATTATTCCCTGTATATTATATAATTATATTAATTATGCCTGTTCCGGTATATTCAAAAATTCTTGTGTTATTAGTAATGCCTGTTTTAGGTGTTTTATCCTTTGATTATTTTACTGAGATGAAAAGTAATTTGTACCTAAGAAGATTTTATAAATTAAAACAGTCGGGCAGCATGGAGCTTAGCAGGTTAATAGAACTTAGGGGGAAAATTATAAAAATGATGGATGTAATAGTTTAAAATAAAATGTGCAGATGTACAAATTGTTGATTATTAATTATTAACTACAAGTAAAAGAAACCGGAGATTTGAAGGGATTGTTTTACATTCAAAAATATAAAATATAAAATTGAATGGTCAATGTATTTAAAGATAAAACCATTTGGATCACAGGAGCTTCTTCTGGTATAGGTGAAGCAGTTGCCCTGGAATTTGGAAGGTTGGGCACCAGGTTGATACTTTCTTCAAGGAGAAAGGAAGAGCTTGAACGTGTTGCTGAAGAGTGCACCAAACTAGGGAGTGAATGCTTTGTGTATCCCTTGGATTTATTAAATTCCCCTCAGCTTGAAGACATTGCAGGTGAAATTTTAAAGAAGTTTGGGAAAGTGGATATTTTAGTCAACAACGGTGGCATAAGCCAGCGTTCCCTCATTATAGACACATCCCTGGAGGTTGACAGGAAAATAATGGAAATAGATTTTTTTTCAGGAGTTGTACTTACAAAAAAGTTATTGCCTGCGATGGTAAAGAATGGCGGGGGACATATTGTTGTAATCAGCAGTATAACAGGTTTATTTGGGTTCCCATGGCGTTCGGCTTATGCTGCTGCAAAACATGCAGTAATTGGTTTTTACGAAACCTTATGGGCAGAAATGCACGTGCAAGGGATTAATGTTACTATAGTTTGTCCGGGACGAATAAATACAAATATAAGCTTAAATGCGCTGACAGAACATGGTAAGCCCTATGGTTTAATGGATCATAACCTTGAAGTGGGAATAAAAGCCGAAAATTGTGCCAAAAAAATTATAAAAGCCGTTAAAAGAAAAAAAGTGGTGTTGTATATTGGAGGGAAGGAATTAATTATGGTTTATTTAAAACGATATGTTCCTTTTATTTTTTATAAATTAGTGTCGAAAGTTAACCCTAAATGATAGAAAACATTGTAATAAGCGGAATTCAGCAGGTAGGTGTAGGAGTAGCCAATTTGCAGGAATCATGGAAATGGTACAGGAAATATTTTGGTATTGATATACGAATTTTTGAAGAAGAAGCAATAGCAAAGCTTATGTTACCTTATACCGGAGGCAAACCACGTAAACGCCATGCAGCACTGGCTGTTAATATGCAGGGCGGAGGAGGTTTTGAAATATGGCAATATAAGGACAGGGTACCAGAGCCACCTAAAAATAAAATATTGCTTGGCGACTATGGTATTTTCGCGGCTAAAATAAAAAGCCGCGATGTTGAAAGAAATTATGAATACTTTTTACAAAATGGTTTATCTGTTTCTGATTTATTAAAAGATCCAAATGGCCTTGTACATTTCTTCGTTCAGGACCCGGCCGGCAATTTTTTTCAGATAGTAAACGGTAATTCATGGTTTAAGAAGGAGAATAAATATACCGGGGCTATTTACGGGGCCGTAATTGGTGTTGGTGAAATGATGAAATCCCTGGATTTTTATAGGGAAGTACTTGGATACGATGAAATTATTTATGATGTAACCGACAAGTTTACAGATCTTAACAGTATACCCGGGGGCGATTGTTTGTACCGGCGGGTATTGTTGAAACACAGTAAATCGCGCAGAGGGGCCTTTTCCAAGCTACTTGGAGAAAGTCAGATTGAGCTTTTTGAAGTAAAAAACAGGCAGGCTATAAGCATATTTGCAGACAGGTACTGGGGTGACCTCGGCTTTATCCATTTATGTTTCGACATTAATGGTATGGACTCTATGCGTGATAAGTGTTCCAATCTTGGCTATCCCTATACGGTTGATAGCAGCAAAAGCTTTGATATGGGCCAGGCAGCAGGGCATTTTTCCTACATAGAGGACCCTGACGGTACACTAATAGAATTTGTTGAAACCCATAAAGTAGCAATCTATAAAAAACTAGGGTTATATCTTAATCTTAGCAAACGCGACCCGTATAAATCGCTTCCAAACTGGATAATAAAAACACTGTCATTTAACAGGGTAAAAGATTAGGATTATTTTTATGAATTTACATTTTGAATAGTAATCCAAACTCAAAGGAATGAGATATGAAAAAATGTGGTTGCAGGGATAAGTTCATTAAATCAGAACTGAAACTCAGATCAAAAAATATATGATCCTTGGCTTTGATCAGGAATCCTATTGAAGTGGATATTGACATAAGCGTTTGGAAATAATATGCATTAATTCCAAAATCAACTTTCGGTTTAATAATTTTATATGGAAATAAGTACTCCAGATCAAAAGGAATTCTGTCAATACTGAAGTTTGAATTATTAAATAAAATTGTATCCTTTAAGTTAAAAATTCCGGTTTTAAAATACAGGTTCTCATTTGAACGGGGAAGCCACAAGTATATGTAAACTCCCTTCTCGGTTGCAATCCCTGAGTTCATTCTGCGTAAGTCACTTATTCCAAAAACAGGCTCAATACCGAACCTGAGAGGACGTTCCGGCTTATAATAAACAATACAACCACTGTCTTTGCAGACAAAATGATGGTAGTTTTTTGTAAGTTTGACAAGATTTTCAAAATACGGTTTGGATATTTTATCAATTTCATCAAAAACTGCCGGGCAATCGTTAAAATATGTTTTAAGATAACCTATATGGAGAGTTGAAGTTTTAAGGTAATTAACATCTTCAATTTTAACAATATCTTCATGATAAGGAATTTCAGTTAATGTATCATTTATAAAATCGATTAAAAAATGAGTCCCTGAATTATTCCGATAGTAGTATAGATTTTTTTTCCCCTGGACTAAATATTCAGCAAATAAATTTACTGTGGCATTATCATTTTTAACAATTTTACTTATATAATATTTCCCATTTAGGTATCTATAACTTTTAATTTCATCAGGTTTATAATCCCTGATAAAACCTGTGTTATCTTTAAAAGTACATTTTAAACTGTTAGCCATGTCACCACGAAACCTAATTTCGCCAAAAACAGTATCCTGATTTAAGGTTAATATATAACCTTTTCTGTAGTCATTCTGTGCGTTTAATGTTGCAAAACTGCAATGAATAATACATATAATATATAATAAATGTTTTTGATACATTATTCTTTAAGTTGATTGGTTACATTCAATCAAGGTAATATATTTAAGGGAATTAAATATATTTTAAAAGTAAATTTTTTAAGTCAAAATAAGTTTCAACTACAGGGAAATGAGGGTATTCTTTTATTACCGATTCAGGAGGGCAGAATAAAATTCCTTCATCAGCTTCCCTGAGCATATTTATGTCATTATAGGAATCGCCAAAGGCGATAACGCTATAATTCAATGTTTTTAAAGCTTTTACCACTTCACGCTTCTGATCTTTTTGCCGTAGATTATATCCTGCAACCATTCCTTCTTCAGAAATAACAAGCTGATTGCAAAACAATGACGGACGTCTGAGCTGCGCCATAAGTGGTTCAGCAAATTCAAGGAAAGTGTCGGATACTATAAGTATTTGTGCAACTGACCTTATCCAATCCAGCATTTCCAAAGCACCTTCCAGTGGTTTTATGGTGCTTATAACATCCTGAATATCTTTTAATTTTAAGTTGTGCTTTTTAAGGATAGCAATTCTCCGTTCCATGAGAACATTATAATCATTAATATCCCTGGTAGTAAGTTTTAATTCATCTATTCCGGTTTTTTTGGCAACTGTGATCCAAATTTCAGGTACCCAAACGCCTTCCAGATCAGAACAGAATATATTCATAAGTGGTATTTGTAATTAAAATTTATTATAATTGGTCAATAAGTATTTTTTAAAATCTTGATAATCATTAGATAAAAGCATAAATTCCTCTTTTTTACCATCTAAATCCGACAAGCTGGGAGGTAGCTCCGGATCAACAGAAAGGATTTCCTGTATTTCTTTTGGAAATTTAGCAGGGTGGGCTGTTTCTAAAGTAACGGTTAATAAATTTTCCTCCATACCTGAAGGAAGGGAATTAAAATATTTTTGCAGTCCGGCCCATGCTACTGCTCCATGGGGTTCGAGGATAATTGAATGTTTGTGGTAAACCTTTTTTATCATTTGTTTGGTTTCTTCATCGTTAATATCAACTGCGAACATATCCTTTTTTAAAAGAATTTTATCAGTTTCCTGAACTATTGTACCATTTTCATCCATCATTCCGCCATATAGATCAGTTACTCTTGCCATATTACTCGGATGTCCGACATTCATAGCGCTGGATATGCAATTGCGGGAAGGCACAATGGTTTTGTAAATTCCCTCCCTGAAATATATCGGAACTTCATTGTTTTCATTGGTTGAGATAATAAATTTACTGACAGGTAGACCCATATGTTTAGCAAGTAAACCACCCATCAGATTACCAAAATTACCGGATGGAACCGAAAATATTATTTTATCATCAACACTCTTGGCCAGCCTGGACCAGGCATAAAAATAATACAATGACTGAGGTAATAACCGTCCAATATTTATTGAATTTGCTGATGATAAACATAAATTATCCAGATCTTTGTCAGAAAATGCTTTTTTAACCAGAGCCTGACAATCATCAAATTTTCCATTGACTGAAAGCACTGATATATTCTTATGTAAAGTTGTCATTTGTTTACGCTGCCTGTCGGTAACTTCTCCCTCAGGGTATAATATTACCACATTAATGTTATCCAGTTCATAAAATGCATTGGCAATTGCACTGCCTGTGTCACCTGAAGTTGCTGTCAGAATGAGCATTTTCCGGTTTTCCATTTTAAGAAAATATTGCATTAACAAGCCCATGAGACGTGCGGCAAAGTCCTTGAATGAAGCTGTGGGCCCCTGGTCAAGCCGCATTATATAATTTCTGTTGTAAACATTTACAATGGGAATGTCAAAATTATAAGCCTTATTTACAATAGAATACAAATCTTTTGATGGAATTTCATCTTTAATGAACCTTTCAATTATATTAAATCCTATTTCAGGATAAGACATTTCTGAAAACTTCATAATTTCAGTAAGGGTTAGTTCAGGTATACGGTCAGGCATGTACAAACCTCTGTCCGGGGCCAGACCTTTTAACAAAGCTTCCCGGAAACTCACCTTTGGAGCTTTAAGGTTAGTGGAGTAATATTGTATTATGGAATTCATTAAAGATTAATATTTTAATTGTAAATTTTCAACATCATTGCTGATTTGCACCTCTGCACATCTGCACATTTTTCCATCACACATTAGCCACCCTGATAATATCTGAAAATACTCCTGCAGCTGTAACCTCAGCCCCTGCACCGTATCCTTTAATAACCATAGGAAGTTCCCTGTACCTTTCAGTTGTTATAATTATGATATTATTACTCCCTTCGAGGACATATGCCGGATGAGTTGAATTAAGTTCAACCAGCTGAACTGTTGCCTGGTTGTTTTCAAAGCGTGCTACAAATCTCCAGCGTTTCCCTTGTTTTTCAAGTTCTTTTCTCTTTTGTTCAAATTCGTTATCATATGCGCTTACCTGTTTCCAGAAATCGTCTAACGATCCTTCAAAACATTTTTCGGGAAGAAAGGTAATTACCTGAATTTGTTCTTTTTCAATGCTATATCCTGATTCACGGGCAAGAATAAGTATTTTTCTGACTACGTCAATACCACTTAAATCTATCCTTGGATCGGGTTCGCTATAACCTTTTTCTTTTGCCAGGCGGATTGCTTTACTCAGAGGTATTTCAGAACCGATGTTATTGAAAATAAAATTAAGGGTTCCGGACAAGACGGCTTCTATTTTAAGGATTTTGTCACCACTCATTACCAGGTCGTTAATTGTGTTAATGATAGGCAAACCTGCACCTACATTAGTTTCATAGAGAAACTTAATCCCTCGTTTTTGTGCTGTATCCTTAATTAGTCTGTATTGCTTGTAACCGGAGGAACAAGCAATTTTATTTGGTGTTACAACCGAAACAAAAGAATCAAGTAAATCAATGTAATGTGAAGCGGGACCAGGGTCGGCGGTACAATCAACGAACACACTGTTGCGCAGGTTTAATTCCTTAATTTTCATAACAAACCTGGCAAGGTCAATTGCTTCGCCATTTTTTTGAAGTTCCTTATTCCAATTGGGTAAACTTATCCCATCGGCATTGAAAATCATTTTATCAAGGTTCGCTATGCCTACAACATTGGTTTTAAGTCCACGTGTAGATAATAAAACCGATTGCTGTTGCCGGATTTGTGTAAGGAGAGCACTACCAACCAAGCCGGTTCCAACCAGATAAATATTCAGTTCTTTATAGCCCGATAGGAAAAAATCCTCATGAATACAATTCAGAGCTTTAAGGAGGTTATCTTTCTTTATAACTATAGAAATATTAAGCTCGGACGATCCCTGTGCTGTTGCAATTACATTTATTCCATTATGATATAGCGATTTGAATAGTATAGATGAAACTCCCGGAGTGTTTTTCATTTGTTCACCTACAACAGCTATTATAGATAAATGATTTTCAACTGTTACCTTAATTTCTTTCTTAAAGTACACCTCAGATTGAAATTCCTCTTCTATAGCCTTGCAGGCAACATCTGCCTCTGCAGGTATAACAGCAATACATATTGAAAATTCACTTGAGGCCTGGGAAATCAGAATAACATTTATTTTGTTGACAGCCAAAGCCTTGAAAATTCTCATAGAAATTCCGGTTACACCAACCATTCCTGCACCCTGGACAGATATGAGAGATACATTTTCGATAGAAGATATACCCTTAATAAGGGTTTTTTCTTTACCTGTATTATCGTTACTAATAATGGTCCCTTTTGCAGATGGGTTATGTGAATTCTTAATAAGTACAGGAATACTTTTTTTATAAACAGGATGAAGGGTAGGGGTATAAACTACTTTTGCCCCAAAATGCGAAAGCTCTATAGCTTCAGCATATGTAAGATGTTCAATAGCAAACGCTTTTGCAACCTTCCTCGGATCTGCAGTCATGAATCCATCCACATCAGTCCATAATTCAAGAACAGAAGCATCAAGAGCACCTGCTAATATGGCAGATGTATAATCCGAACCTCCCCTCCCAAGAGTAGTGGTCTCTCCTGATTCGGTACGTGCGATAAACCCTGGTACTACTGGTATATGGTTTGTGTTCCCTAATTTTTCCTTAATAAGAATATTGGTTTTTTCGAAATCGACCTGAGCTGATCCGAAATTTGAATTTGTAACAATAAGTTCGCGGGAATCATACATTTTACAATTGCTGATCAAATTACTAAGTATGTATGTCGACATCCCCTCGCCAAAACTTAAGATCATATCAAGTGACCTGGGTGATAATTCACCCAAAAGAAATACGCCTTTGATAATATCTTCCAGTTCAGCTAATAATTGATTAACCCGGGCAAGTACTTCTTCCTTTTTGTCACTGGTGATAATTTTGGAAGCCATTTCCAAATGAAAGTTTCCAAGTTCTTTAAGGTTATTTTTATAGGATATTTCCTTTTGCTTTGCTGTTTTGGCTATTGATATAAGTTTATCTGTAATCTTGTGAAAAGCTGAAAAAACTACAATACATTTTTCCTGTTGTGATTCGATGATTTGCTTAATTTGTATTATTTGCCCGGCTGAATCAATGGATGATCCGCCAAATTTTAACACTTTCATTTTTCAGGTATTTGTTTATTATTCTTCTGCACTTACAGCACTAACTGTTGGTTCAATTTTTTTAATTAACCCCTGTAATACTTTTCCGGGCCCAACTTCATAAAATTCTGCGGCACCGTCTTTAACCATGTTTATGATAGTTTGCGTCCATCGTACCGGAGAAGTAATCTGTTCTACAAGGTTAAATTTAATGGTTTCAGGATTAATTGTAGGCAAAGCATTGACATTTTGATATATACTACAAACAGGTTTTCCAAAAACAGTTTCCCTGATTGCTTTCTCGAGTTCTTTTTTTGCCGGCTCCATTAATGGAGAATGGAAAGCTCCACCGACAGGTAACAGGATGGCACGCTTGGCACCTGCTGCCTTAAGCTTTTCACTTGCAATTTCAACACCTGCATAACTGCCCGAAATCACCAGCTGTCCGGGGCAATTGTAATTTGCAGCAACTACAACCTCAGGAATTTCGGCGCAAATATTTTCAACCGTTCTATCATCGAGACCTAAAACAGCGGCCATGGTGGATGGTTCAGCTTCACATGCCTGCTGCATTGCCAAGGCCCGTTTTGATACAAGCCTTAAACCATCGGGGAATGATAATGCACCTATGGCCACAAGGGCAGAAAATTCACCCAGGGAATGTCCTGCAACCATATCAGGCTTAAAACTTTCTCCGAGGATTTTTGCCAGTATTACTGAATGTAAAAATACTGCCGGTTGTGTCACTTTGGTTTGTTTGAGATCATCATCACTTCCCGCAAACATAATGTCTGTTATTCTAAACCCAAGAATATCATTTGCTTCTTCAAATAATTCTTTAGCTTGTAGTGATTTATCGTACAGGTTTTTTCCCATTCCTGAAAACTGGGCACCCTGCCCCGGAAATACATATGCCTTCATGTAATTTTATGTTTTATATTTTTTATTGATTATTAATGCCTTAATATTTACTACATACTAATTATTACTAATCTAATGCAGTTTTACACCAATAAGGTGAATAAATTCCTCACGTGTTTTTGTTTCACGCAAAAAGGCTCCTGTAAAAGCTGAAGTTGTGGTTACGGAGTTTTGTTTCTGAACGCCACGCATCATCATACACAGGTGGTTGGCTTCTATCACAACAGCTACTCCCAATGGGTTCAGCGATTCATGAATACAATCACGTATCTGCATGGTTAATCGCTCCTGTACCTGCAATCTGCGGGCGAAAGCATCCACAACCCTGGCAATTTTGCTCAATCCTGTTATTCTGTCATTGGGAATATAAGCCACATGAGCTTTTCCAAAAAACGGAATCATGTGATGCTCACACAGTGAGTACAATTCTATATCCTTTACCAATACCATTTGCTGGTAATTTTCCTTGAAAGTTGCCGATGCCAGCAGGTCTTTAGGATTAATATTATAACCATGCGTAAGAAACTGTATTGATTTGGCAACCCGAACAGGAGTATTTTCCAAACCTTCCCTGTCCGGTTCACTATCTGTAAGTTCTATTATTTCTTTATACAATTCAGCAAGTCGCTCAGTTTTTTCTTTATTAAAACGTTCATACTTACTATAGCCCTCATCATCAATCATGCCGGTGCCTTTTACTATGTAATCCATTTTGTATTATTTGTGTGTAATTTTATTCGTCTATTTATTCCCCATAATATTCCACAAAATTATTTTCAGTTTCTTCAATTTTAATGCAATACAAATCAACACCAAGGTCACTTAAATGAGGCACAAGTTTTTGCCATATGGCAATGGCGAGGTTTTCAGAAGAAGGAATAATACCATCCAGAAATTCAACTTCCACATTAAGGTTTTTATGATCCAAAGGTTCGATAACATATTGATTGATAATTTTGCTTAAGGTTTTCAGGTTAACTACGTAGCCAATTTCAGGATCAACAATACCTTTTACAGTTACAAATAACACATAATTATGTCCATGCCAGTTGGGATTGGAACATTTTCCATATACCTCCATGTTCTTTTCATCAGTCCACTCAGGATGAAACATCCTGTGTGCGGCATTAAATCTTTCCCGACGAGTAAGAAATACTTCATGCATTATTGTAAAAAATTTGTTAGCAACAGGTGAATCTCAAAAGTACAAATAATTTGTTATGATAAAATACTACCTGGTGAAGTTTACGTTATTTATAAGTAGGATAGTATGATAGTATGATAGTATGAAAGTAGGATAGTAGGATAGTAGGAGCCGGGAAATAGCTTGCAATATATACTTATTCGCCAATATTTTATAATTTTGCACTTTTGAAATATCGAAGTGGACTTTTTTCCTGCTTCCGTACTTTTAAAATAAACATATAAGGAGAATAATCATGATCATCGTAACAGGTTCAGCTGGTTTCATAGGTAGTTGTTTTGTTGGAAAGTTAAACAGCGAAGGATTTAAAGATGTTGTGCTGGTAGATGATTTTTCCAATTGTGACAAAAATAAAAATTTCAAGGATAAAATTTATTCGCAAAAAATTGACCGGCAGCAATTTATTCATTGGGTAAAAGAAAATCAGCGGTTTATCCAGATAATTATTCATATTGGTGCGCGCACCGATACCACTGAATTTAATAAAGACATACTTAACCGGTTAAACCTCGAATATTCAAAACAGGTATTTAATGTTTGCCTGGAATATGGTATTGGACTTATATATGCATCTTCAGCTGCAACTTATGGTTTAGGAGAATATGGTTATAACGATGATCATGAAATTCCTTTTAAATTAAAACCCCTGAATCCGTATGGTGAATCGAAGAATGAATTCGATAAATGGGTATTAAGTCAGCCGCAAACCCCCTATTTTTGGGCTGGCTTGAAATTCTTTAATGTATATGGTCCCAATGAATATCATAAAAACAGGATGGCCTCGGTTATTTTTCATTCTTATAACCAGATTAAAACTACTGGAAAAATGAAACTGTTCCGGTCACATAATCCAAAATTTAAGGACGGGGAGCAGTTGCGTGATTTTGTTTATGTTAAGGATGTGGTTGAGGTTATTTATTTTTTAATGAATACCCGTAAAAATTCAGGAATATATAATTTAGGAACTGGAAAAGCCAGATCTTTTCTCGATTTAACGAGAAGTACATTTAAAGCAATGGGAGTGTCAGAGAAAATAGAATTTATAGATACTCCCATGGATATCCGGGATAAATACCAGTATTTTACTGAAGCCAACATGTTAAAACTAAGATCAATCGGCTATACCCTGCCATTTACTTCCCTTGAAGAAGGAGTGGAGGATTATGTAAAAAACTACCTTATAGGCAATAAATACAATTAATTTGTTTTAACCAGTTTTTGTACAAAGGTATTTCCACTTTCAGTCTGAACCTTTATTATGTAAACCCCTGGGACAAGATTATCTGTAAGAATCGGTAAATCAACAGATCCATTGTATTGCGAAACTATTTGTCCCTGGATATTTGTTAACTCAACATTAACAATATTTTCACGGCTTTGAATAAATAATTCCTTATTGAACGGGTTAGGGAAAACGTTTATACCGGAAGGATGTTGGGTTATTTGATTTACACCTGCAAGGATATAAGACCTGTTTAATGGCCGATTGGAGTATAACCTGTACTCTCCCGGGTTAAGGTTAACAGGATATGATGTGCTGGTTGTAAGAGTTATAGTGTCGCCTGTGAAATATTCGAACCACTGTCCGGCAGAAGGGAAATTTATTGCATAGGAATTGCTGTATACATCAAAATTTCCTACAATTTCGACTGTGGTGTCATTGCCAAGTAGTTCTATACTTTTTACTGCATTTGAGGCGTCAATTGAATAATTTTTTGTAGAAAATACGCTGTAATTTTTCTTAAGGTTTACGAGTGCACTAACAACGTAGTACAGATGTTTACGTCTGCTATCGAAGTAATAGTTCCATAAAACAGGTTTGTCACCGGTACGGCCGTTATAGTTTATGCTTGTATCGTAACCCAGTTCTCCAAACATCCAAATCATTTTTGGTCCCGGTACAGGTATAAATAAAGTATTATCCAGTTCCATCCTCAACAAAGCAGTTGTAGTATCTTTTATATGGTAAAGTCCACCGGAATTTCCAAGTGTTTCATTGAATACCATTATTCTTTCCTGATCATGGCTTTCCATATAACCAACTGCATTGGGCTTATCCCATCCATCAAACTGATAAGAAATCCCTGAAAAGTCCCATCCTAAGTTGCTGTTACTTATAGAAGCAGCTTCATAATTGCCGTTCATATCATCCCAAATCATCATCCCGTAATTAGCCAGCAGGGATTCTTCATTTCCTGCGGTGAACAGCTCAAGTATAACATATGCATCAGGGTTTTGCTGCCACATATGGTTTGCTACCAGTTCGAGGTTATTAATTCGTGACTGATCGTAAGGAGTACCTTCACCAAATGTATTTGTCCACCCCTTGACAAAATCGAACCTGAACCCGTCTATTTTATATTCATTCATCCAGAATGAGGTTATGCTATCTGTTAAAGCCCGGGTATATGGGCTGTTATGGTTAAATACATTTCCATAAACATATGAGGTGTTGGGACTTGCTACATCGTACCAGGGGTTTTGGGGAGTGGGATTTCCATTGCTGTAGTACATCTGAACCAGGGGAGAATTGCCGGTAGAAAAATCGAGCACCATATCCTGAATTACAGCTATGCCGTTTTGGTGACATATATCTATAAATTGTTTGTAGTCGTCGCGGGTACCATATGCTTTTGCCGGTGCAAAATAAAAACTCGGGTTATAACCCCAGCTATCGTTCCCGTCAAACTGGCTGAAAGGCATGAGTTCAATGGCATTTACTCCAAGCCGCTTTAAATAGGCAATTGTATCTGTAACTGTTTTTATATTCTTATTTGAAGTAAAATCACGTATTAGCAGCTCATAAACAACCATATTGTTTGGATTGGGCTTTACGAAATTTGTTACCTGCCATGGGTATGCGGTCTGTGCAGTTTGTATGACTCCTGCTATACCTGATGTTTTACCTGTAGGGTAAGCAATAAGGTTGGGATAAATATATTCGGGAATTTGGCTGTCATAATTCGGATCGGATATTTTTTCCGAGTATGGATCTGCAATACGAATACTGCCATCGATGAGGTACTGGAAAATATATTCTTTACCGGGAGTAAGTCCTTTAACAGTAATCCAGAAACGTGAGTTGTTGTTTACCATTGTAGTAGTATCGTGTACAGGTACTCCCGCTGAGTCATTTACAAAGTCGTATCTCAGAGGATCAGGTACCTTGGTTGTATCTTCAAACATAAGGTAGTTATTGGTAGGTACCCAGTTGTTAAAATCGCCGATCGTATAAACCGATTTTTTATATGGTGCAAATAATACAAAAGTGACAGTACTGTCGTTTATATAATTGATTCCATCGTGCACTCCCTCTGGTAGTTTTGCATACTGTGTAGTTCCCGAAACAAGGTATGTAACTGTATCGGCAACAGAAGAACCTCCTCCGTATGCTTTGGCTATTAATGTGTGAAGGATTGTACCCGATGCATAAACTGTGTCGGTAAGTGCTTGTTTGGTAGTGGATTTTATTCTTTTATTATCGAGAAACAGGGTAATGGAATCGTCGAGTGTTGCATTAACATTTACCGGAATTAGCTGGTTATTATTTACCAGTGAAAAATATTGTGAGGGGGCACTAAAGCTTACATTAAGGCCTGTTGAATAAACAGGCACATGAATGTCAGCACCTCCTGGGCCACGTCCGCTTACCGAAGCAGTGGAATTGCGGAAAACAAATGCCATATTGAGAATTTGTTCAGAGTCGGGAACACCATAGAAAGCCCGTATTGAAGGAGACATAGTTAATGTATAGGTATTTGTGCCGGTCCTTGTCATCAGGCATTTGGACGGGTTATCGAGCCAGGAAGATTCTACCACGTATCTCCAGTCGGTATTTGAAGTGCTTAAGTTTGTAAGAACACCTGTATATGCATAAACATCATTTCCTGAGTAACCCTCCATGCCGGAATCACCCTGAGTGGCATTAAAAGTAATGGTAACTGGCTGGTTAGCCGTCGGAATTCCAGGAGATGTAGTTACCTGTGCAATTAAGGATATTGGGAATAATAATGAAATTAAAAAGACATATATACGTGACATGTTGTCAAATGTTTATATAAAAATGCTGTTATGCTTATACAACCTGATTTGTATAATATTTTAAAGAAATGTGGTTAGTGCTTATTGTCAGATTGTTGTTTCTTTTACACCGGTAATATTACATTAGTAAAGAAAGAAGGAAGGGAATAATCAAGTGTGCATATTCCCACCTTCCTCAAAACTAAACTAAACTAAACTAAACTAAACTAAATTACAACTATTCTAACTTAATGAAAAACTACTACTTATGAATTTATTTTTAAATGTAAAATATTCCCTGGTTAATAATTTATAATTACCCTGTCCTTAAATTAAAAGGACAGGGTAAAGCTTAGATTTGGTCGTTAGTTTTGTTTAATTGAATAGGTCATGGTTAATGGATTCATAGTAATAGTATAAGTTCCTGCAGTTGCAATATTGATGTTATTGTTGTTAGCAGTATCTAAAATACCATTACCCGTTGCCGAACCATAATTTGGATTAGGAGCATTCCAGGAATCATTGGCCCTGAATTTAAATTGCCCTGCCAATAAGGTGGTTGTAACCTTAAATACATTATTTACAGGATCCCATGTTAAAGGTACATCTGTGGACCAATTACCACCTTTAGTTACACTACCTATTATACTCCAGGTGTTCAACTGGTAAGTATAAACGTTAGGTGCACTTAGGTTGAGAACAACCTGGTAGTAAGTAGAAGTTGCAGGAACATTGATATTATTTCCTCCCAGAACAAGGGTATCATAATTTGTAGAACCGTAATTTGGATTAGGTGCATTCCAGGAATCATTTGCCCTGAACTTAAGTGCATCCGAGCCAACCATACTGTCGACTGCACCCCAGGTTCCATTACCGGCGACTGTTGAAGGGTAATATGTCAGAGGAACATCATTTGCCCATCCTTTGGATAGTACAGGCGCATTACCAATAATGCTCCAGGTTGTTGCTAAAATAGAATATGTCATGGAAGATAAACTTGCCTGTATGAGATAGTATCCATCTGCAGGTACTGTAATATTACTTCCACCATTGTTGTTTGATAATATACCTTTATTTGTACCATCGTCTCCATAAGTAGTTGCGTTAGCCCAGCTGCCAAGTACTCCGATCAGTTTGAATCCGCCCTTTTTCAGGAAAACGTATCCCTGTGCTGTAGGATTATTAGGTGGAGTAACAATAGAATCGTTAGCTGTTCCTGCAGTATTTGTCCAACTGTTGTAATCGCCAACTACATAAAGTACAGTTTTGTTTGGTAAAGTGGTAAACTGAACATCAGCACCATAGTTTATACCCACCTGATTCTGTACATAAGAACGTACATGATATGTAGCACCAACTATTAATCCTGTAAGATTATAGGTGATAGCAGAGTTGACCTGGGGAACTGAAATCTTTGTACCATTTTTTACTGTGGGGTTAGCTGTTGCACCATAAACAAATCCCTGGTCAGTAACTGTTCCTCCCCCGTTATATGTAAATGTGCCATTTAATGTTACTGAAGTGTGACTGAGGTTGCTTACCGGATTGGTGGTAATAGTTGCATAAGCAGTGGGAGTAGTAAAACTTACTACATTGCTGTAACCATTTCCAATAGCATTAGTGGCATATGCCCTAAGGTAATAAGTTTTATTACCCAGCAGATTCAAGGCAAGACTTGTAAATTTTCCATCAGCAGTACCTTCAACAGTTTTAAATGTTTTTGTAAGAGCACCTTTACCTGAAGTGCTGTCAATAATAGGATTAGCTGATAAGCCATAAACAACTCCACGCGCTGAAAGCCTTACTGTACCATTGTTTAACCAACCATCATCCGTAATATTAACAGCAGTTTGCACCGTTACGCCACTGTCCTGTGTTGCAATTACCGCAGAGGACTGGGGAGCTGTAATACCAGCCAATATGGGTAAAGCAGCAGGAGTGGTAAAAACAATGTCAGTACCGTAATAGGTATTACCGGATGCATCTTCACCAAAAGCACGTGCATGGTATTTGGTAAGACGTGAGGTTTTTATTTGTACATTAAAGGTAGCACCGTTAATAGATCCGGTGTATAAATTAAGTTTATTTGCTGTTGTAGGCAGGGTATCCGTATTATAGCAGACACCTTCTTTAGCAAAGCCCCCATTATTTGCAATCACGAAACCAACAATAGTCACTGAGTCGGATGTCAGATTTAAATATTGGGCAGTAGTAAGTTGCGACGATAATCTGATATTTGATGTTTCCTTGGCGCACTTTGTGAGCAAGACTATCGCGGTAACCATGACAGCCACTATTATAAATATTGATATTTTTTTCATACAAATTTTTTTAAATATTTTTATTCAACAGAGTTTTTATTTGTTCACCAGTGTCATAGTGCAGGTACAAGCTGCAGTAGCCGCGGTAGATGAAAATGTTAAGGTAACAAACCAGGTACCACCTCCGGGAGATAAAATATTGGAGCCGCCAGTATTGTTAATACTTGTATAAGGACCTGCTGCAGTGGTGGAAGCTCCAATATTGAGACTGGTAGGAGCACCGTTCCAATTGTCATTCATCCTGAATTTAAACTGATCAGAGGCAGATAATGTGATTGTAGTGTACCATGCTCCTGATTTCCTGTTGTAATCCAGCTTTTGATCTGGTGTCCCCCAGTTATTAAAAGTTCCAATTATGCCAACCATATATGGTAAAGCAGTAGCTGAAAGGGCAGCTGTGTCAATTGTAAGTAAATACCATCCTGATTTATCTACAGTTAATCCGGTAGAGGAATTTAAAACCAATTTACCACCTGCGTATCCATATTTTGTTCCAGTTGATGGATTACTGAAGGTAAATGCTACTGCAGAATCAAGTTTCACAAGTCCTGAATATGTGCTATTGCTGGCAGGTGATTGAATATTTTGATTTTGAATCATACCCTTACCACCAATAAGATTATATTGGGGGAAACCGTAAATTGTAAAATTAACTGTGTAGGTTGGTGATATTGACATAATCACAGGTACAGTGGATCCTGCGCTGGAGTGATCGAATACCGCCCTGATCCTGAAATTAAGAGTGTTAACAACATATGGGTTCCAATCGTTAAGTAATTGTGAATTTAAAGCCGCTATTGAAAATGCAAAAACAGAATCGTTTCCGGCTGAAGTTAATATAACTGCATTGTTAAAATTGTCACCCGCTGTATCTACTTCCAGATAATAAGTCGCAGAAACCTGGAACCCAGGTTTGGTTTTAGTCCCTAAAAATTTAAAAGTGTCATTTGACATTGCCGTTGTAAAGGTCACACTTGATGGCAGATTTGTTATAGTAGGCGATACAACGGTTGCAGACATTTCTGTGATTGCATCTTTTTTCTGACAGCCAAACAAAGAGCCTATTAAACCAAGTATAAATATATAATGAATTGTTTTTTTCATGGTAATTAAGTTAAATATGATTAATAACCTGGGTTTTGTGTAATATTTGGATTAGACGTCAATTCTGTCTGAGGCAGCGGGAATATGTTAAAATTAGGATTCCCAAGATTTGTGCCATTAAATGTACCGCCTTTCCAGGACCAATTATAGGATCCGGAAACAAATTGACCAAACCGTATCAGATCGGTCCTGCGCTGAGCTTCATAATAAAATTCCCTGCCACGTTCATACAATATATATAAAGGATCATTAAGATTGGCAAGAGTTGCAGGAGTTGCATGAGCACGGGCCCGTACAACATTAATATCGGTCAGTGCATCATTGAGGTCACCCAGGTTATATTCACTTTCTGCCCTCATCAGGTAAGCATCAGCCAAACGGAATATTGGAACATCAGTGCTTGAAAACGTTGAGTTCCAGTCAACAGCTTGCTGATTATCGTTTGCTCCCCCTAAACTGTAAGTTTCCTGAACCTGATTGTTTGTAAATTTATACACGCCTATGCCATTGTCAAATTCTGAAGTGTTATACATCTGGTTATCGAGAAGTGTATGCAGATAAACCCTTTGGTCGGGGCATTGTCCATAGATAGAATCCATGTGAGTTTTTGGTGCCGGCATCGGATTATTGCCATAAGTGGCTACAGTGTCTATCAACTCATTTAAAAACGAGAGTTTGCCCCTGTTGCCTGCCCAGTTTGTACTTGTTAAACCAAGATCATATCCGTTGATATAAACTCCGTCACTGCATGAACTTATTATAAAGGTAGAACCCACATAAGCTTGTGTGTTGACTCCATCACATTCCCAGGCAAATATCATTTCGGGATTTCCCGGATAACCATTATTGGACCCAAAATTCCTTCTGTAGTTTGTCGCTAATTGATAAACGCCACCTGTATTATTCAATACACTGTCGCAATATAATTTACAACTGTCCCATTTTGCAGTTCCGGTATATACTTGTGCATTGAGATAACATTTTGCAAGTAACATCCAGCAAGCTGCCCTGTCTGCACGTGGATATGAGAAACCCGGATTACCCAGTTTATGAGCAATACTGCGCAGTTCTCCTACAATATAATTAAATAACAAAGGCCTGGCTATAGAAACCTTAGGGTTGATCTGCTTGGGATAAACATCGCCAATAGGGCTGTTTTCAGTAATAAATGCAGGGTTTCCAAAAAGGTCCATTGCAAAATAGTATGATAATGCCCTGAGATAACGTGCTTCAGCGTTATACATGATAAAATTTGCATCCGTGCTACCTTTTGTAACGTTAACAACGGAATTGGCAAAATTAACAGTTAATACTGTGCGGTCATATAATGCTGTCAGAAACGGGTTCGATGGTTCAAATTGTTGTTCACTCAAAGGTTGAACACCTGCATCGCCCCATGCACAGGCTGCTTCATCAGTGGGTAATTCCTGCAGGTTCCAGAGCGGACGCTGATAGGAATAAAAGTTGTCATCTGTTGAACTAATATCTGCATAACCACCGGTATTACCATTAGCCTGACCAGGCAGTATGAAACTTGCATATACCTTGGCCAACGCGGCGAGAACCTCTGTCTGGCTATTCCCAATGTTTGCGGATGTGATCAGGTTGGGATCTATAGGGGTAACATTCAAATCTTTTGTACATGATATATTGAAAATTATCATGATACTAATTATTATACCTGAAATTAATATTTTATTCTTCATATCTTTATCTATTTAGCAAATTAATATGTTAAACTTAAACCAACAAGGTAGGTACGTGATCTGGGGTATAAATTATTATCAATACCCCAACTGGTACCGTTATATCCGACTTCCGGATCCTGGCCCTTGTATGGAGTTACAATAATTAAGTTTTGAGCAGTAAAGCTTATCCTTAATAACAATTTATTATAAATCTTGTTGAAATTGTAGCCTACACTTATATTGTCCAATTTAAAGAAGGAAGCGTTCTGAACAAAATAATCCGATTGATACTGCCTGTTCACAAATTTCGTATCATTAAGAAATGATGGTGCATTCCTCCAGTACCCTTCAGTATATAGGATGCCATAGGAAACTGACGCTGCATTATAGTTGTATACGTAATTTCCAAGCTCTATACGTCCGGTAGCTGTCGCATCGAAATTTTTATAATTAAAACGTGCAGAAATACCCATGGTATAATCAGGTGCAGGATTATGATCAACGTACATATCTTTTGGTTGATCAGCCAGCGCACCACCCTGACCGGAAAGGTCAACGTAAGTTCCTTCAAGTGGTTGGCCCTGTTGATTATATACCTGTTTATTCATGAACCAGGAGTTGGCCGGAGAACCCACTTTTTGTACCTGAAGGTAATTGGAGCTCAAATCAGCTGAGGCTGACTGTATGATATAGGTAGGGTCGCTGTTTAGAGAAAGCTTTGTGATTTTATTTTGATTATAGGTTAAATTGAAACCTATGGTCAAACTCATGTCTTTTTGCGAAATCGGAACCAGGTTTAATGTTACTTCGTACCCCTGGTTTTGAAGACTACCTACATTGGTATTTACGTAATTTGAATAATTTGAACCAGCAGGAACTGCGACATATTCAATTAAACGGTCAGTCACACGTTTATAGATATCAAAGGATGCTGTGAACCTGTTTTTCAGAAAACCTAAATCCAAGCCAATATTTTGCGTAGTTGTTTGTTCCCATTTAATATTCGGATCATAGGCATTCGGACGCAAAGTTCTGATATATTGTCCCGGAGCAATTTCCTGATATGCCCCTGCAATAGAATATTGGTACAATGCCTGGCTTGGATAGTTATTGTTTAATATATTTTGTTGCCCTGTGACACCATAACCCAGACGTAATTTAAAATCAGAAATTGCTGTTACATTCTTAAGAAATGGTTCCTCGTTGATTTTCCATGCCAGAGCAACAGAAGGGAATAATCCCCATTGGTTTGAAGGACTGAACCTTGAAGAACCGTCATCACGCAGTGTTGCTGTTAACAAATACCTGTTAAGCAGTGTATAATTCAAACGTCCAAAGAATGAAACCAGATAATATTCTGTAAGAGTCTTTACACTGTCAAGTACCTGGTTAGTGTAACCTGCAGCAAAAATCGAGTGTGAATAATCGTAAGTGATTTCCTTGAAATGCTGCCAGGAATATCCAGCCGTCAGATCAATTCTACTACTGATGGCACTGAATTCTTTTGCATAGTTTAAATAAAAATCGAGCAGGTTGTTTGAATTGATACCGTCATATTTTTCTTTGTGACCATATGCTGTTTGTGTAAGTGTAGTAGGAAGGGTTGGAGGTTGCAGTTTAGTACCCGACGACTGGGTATTGTCAGTACCCAGGTTAAGGTTTGCGTGCAGTTCAGGTATAAGAGGGTTTGCATAGTCGAGCTGAATGTTACCCATGAACCGGCCAATCAATGCATTATTCTGTATCAGTTTTGCCTGTGCTACCGGGTTAGCGGTACCTTGTGAGATGCCCAGGTTGGCCCATTCGAAATAATTGGCAGATGCCGGATTTACAATATTAACAGGTTGTGTTGGATCCATACGTACGGCATTGCCAACTGCTCCTGCATCGCCATAATTTTGATTTGTATATTCACCTTTTCCGTTAATATTAACTTTTAAACTTTTATCAAAAAAAACCGGGCTTAAATTAAAGCTTCCAGTGCCCCTTTTAAAGTCAGAATTAAGGAGGATACCTTCCTTATCTGTATATCCTACTGAAAAGTGGTAAGGAAGAAACTTATAAGATCCTGTGAGACTCAGGTTGTGATCCTGAGACATAGATACCTGAAAAATCTGGGATTGCCAGTTTGTATTTTGATTACCCAATACGCTCAGACTTGCAATGCCATTTAAATTAACAAGTGAAGCGGCCAGCTGTCTCAGCTGATCACCCGAAAAAACTCCCATATATTTAGACACTGCGGATAAGGAAGCTGTACCGTTATACGAAATTTTAAGCTGGCTTCCGGAGGTACCTTTTTTAGTGGTGATTATAATTACACCATTTGATGCCCTGGAACCATAAATTGCAGTTGCGGAAGCATCTTTTAAAACGGTAAAGGATTCTACATCGTTAGGATTTAAAAATGACAGGATGTTGGAACTACCGTTGGCAGCATTATTATCAATAGGTATACCGTCAACCACGATCAACGGGTCGTTGGAAGCATTTAACGATGAACCTCCGCGGATACGGATTGTAACACCACTGTTGGGATCACCACTCGCATCAGTTATTACAACACCTGCAGTTTTACCAGCCAGCAAATCCTGCGCCGAATTTATAGCCCCTTTATTAAAATCTTTGGAATCAACTGCAACAACGGAACCGGTAGCATCTGATTTTTTTACTGTTCCATAACCAATTACAACTACTTCTTCCAGATTGGAAACTTCACTTTCCAATGCTATCTGATAATCCATTGCATTGCCTATGACCACTTCCTGGGTCTTGTATCCGACAAAAGTAAATACAAGAGTAGATCCTGCAGGGACTGAAAGCTTGAATGTGCCCTGGGCGTCAGTGCCAACACCTTTGGTGGTGCCTTTAACGACCACGTTTACACCAGGCATAACCTCCTTGGTATTTGAGTCTGTTACCTTACCTGTAATTTGAACTTCCTGACCGAAAACCTGCCAGGCTGAAATCATCCATAGAGAAACAAGCAGAATGACTTTACATTTATTAAATTTCTTTCTCATAATAAGTACTTTAGTTAGTCAATAATAGAAAATTAATGCTCGAAAATTTGCTTTTATAGGTTGTCAGTCTCAGTAGTTACCTGTTTAGCTTATCCTGGCATTGAAATTATAACGTGTAAAATTAATGTTAAATCAATAATAATTTTATGTTTAATAATACTCAAATACAGAATTTTATCAATATTTTCCTGCAATCGAAACCGCAAACGTATGCGCTATCGTTTGCACTGAAATTAGTATGTTGTAAAACATGTTTATATTGTTTGCATTATTTTTAATGAATATTAGGATCTTAATGTATTATATTAGTAAAAACTTAATTAAAATAATAATTCAGGTGTAATTTTATTTTTTTTAGTAATTTTAATTTCTTTAAAACAGTACATGAAATCTCATCAGGTAACAATCAAGGATATCGCAAAAATTCTGGGCATATCGGTTTCAACCGTTTCCCGGGCATTAAAGAGCCATCCTGATATTAGTGATGAAACTAAAAATCATGTCAATGACCTTGCCCGTAAATTAAATTATCAGCCTAATGCTCTTGCACTTAGTTTAAGAAGTAATAAAACAAATACCATAGGGGTAATCATCCCTGAAGTTGTACATCATTTTTTTTCTTCAGTGATAAGTGGAATAGAAGATGTGGCTTACGACCGCGGATATAATGTGATGGTTTGTCAATCCAACGAACTTTACCAGAGGGAGGTTATTAATGCAAAAGCTTTGCTTTCTAACAGGGTTGATGGAGTTTTGGTTTCAATAGCAAAAACAACTGTTAATTTTGATCATTTCAGGACATATCAGGATCAGAGTATTCCAATGGTTTTTTTTGACCGCATTTGTCCTGAAATTATTACGGACCGTGTTATATTCAATGATGAAGCTGGTGCTTTTATGGCAACGGAACATCTTATAAATATAGGTTGTAAAAAGGTTGCACATTTTTCGGCCCCACAGAATCTGCTAATAGGACAGGGTAGGTTTGCAGGATATCAGAGAGCTCTCAGACACAATAATATTCCTTTTGAAACAAGACTTGTTTTAAATTGTGATACCCGAGAAGACGGCATGGAACTGACTGTTCCGTTTTTAAATAAAAATCCGGATATAGATGGTATATTTGCTGTAAATGACTCTACTGCTATTGCAGTTATGCAGGAAATACAGAATATGGGTAAAAAGGTTCCGGAAGATATTGCTGTAATAGGATTTGGAGACGGACCTAATGCCTTGATTGCTTATCCTCCGCTTACAACCATTGAACAAAAAGGATATGAAATGGGCAGGGAGGCTATTAATTTACTATTAAATAAAATAGAAAATGAATCCTTTGCAGATAATTTTCAGACAAAGGTTTTATCTCCTTCCTTAATAGCCCGGGCTTCTACTTCCCGATAAATAATTGTCAGAAAATTTTTCTTATTGACCCGTGCAATCGTTTGAAATCTGATATACTGAAAGTTGCAAAAATTTAATTGTTAAATTGTTTCTTTTATGTTAATCCATTACTTATATTTGCAGCGTTAATCTCAGTTAATACCTCATTTTTTTGTTTATAACCTTTCCTGGCAGGAATGGTTTAATTTTTACAGTTGCTATATAAATAACTTAAAATTAAATAGTTATTTAAGTTGGGATAATTCTTAACTGTAAAAAATCTAATCAAATTATAATAATAGATTACTGTTTGCAAAAACGGGTTACTAATTACGGGTTACTAATTACGGATTACTAACTACGGATTACTAATTACGGGTTACTAACTACAGATTACTAATTAAGGATTACTAATTAATAATTTCGATTAAAATGTGCTTTTGTACAAATTGTTAACTTCTAAAATGGTTTAAAGCACGAAACCTAAACTACTGTAAAATGAAACCATTTCCTAAATTATCTTTTTGGCAAATCTGGAATTTAAGTTTCGGATTTATGGGAGTCCAGATTGGTTATTCTTTGCAAAACGGGAATGCAAGCAGAATATTATCGGGGTTAGGATCTCATGTTGATAAACTAAGTCTTTTTTGGCTGGCTGCTCCGTTTGCAGGGTTAATAGTACAGCCAATAATCGGGTTATCAAGCGATAAAACCTGGACACGGTTGGGACGAAGGATACCATTTATTATAGGTGGTGCAATTTTGGCAACTGTTTCAATGTTTTTAATGCCCAATTCAGGATCCTTTGCCGGTTTGATGCCTATATTGGCATTTGGTGCCATTATGCTATTGTTTATGGATACATCGTTTAATATTACCATGCAACCGTTCAGAGCACTGGTTGGAGATATGCTGTCTGATGAACAGAGAAACAGGGGTTATTCCATACAAAGTTTTTTAATAAATACAGGAGCTGTGGTGGGTTCAATGCTGCCTTTTATACTTACACATATGGGTGTTCACAATGTACCTGCCCCTGGAGACAAAGTAGCACCAACAGTAATATGGTCATTTTATATTGGTGGTAGTATATTGTTAATTTCAGTTTTGTGGACTTCTGTATTTACAAAGGAATATCCACCAAAACAATATGCTGAATACCATAATATTACTTCTGAGGAAAAAAACCCAGTGTCCTTTTTTAGACTTTTGAAAGAAATACCTCTAACAATGTGGAGGTTAGCTTTTGTTCAGTTCTTTTCATGGTTTGCCTTGTTTCTCATCTGGGTTTACAGCACTTCAGGAGTAGCCCAGAATGTATGGCATACTTTGGAAAATGATTCCAAATCATCGGGTTTCAATGAAGCAGGGAACTGGGTAGGTGTACTGTTTGCGTGTTATAGCCTGTTCGCTGCATTATATTCTATTGTCATGGCAGGGATAGCTACAAAATTCGGACGGAAAAAAACATATATGTTATCACTTTTTGCGGGTGCTCTCAGCCTTATTTCCATGGTATTTATACACAACAGGTTCGGGTTGATATTTTCAATGGTGGGAGTGGGAGTGGCCTGGGCATCAATACTGGCCATGCCTTATGCTATTTTATCTGCTTCCCTGCCTGCCAGTAAAATGGGAGTTTATATGGGTATTTTCAATGCTACTATAACTATTCCTCAAATAGCAGCCGGATTATTCGGAGGTATAATTTTAATGGCCCTGGGTGGCAAAGCGATTTTCATGCTTGGCGTAGCAGGTATTTCCATGTTTATAGCAGGTATATGTGTTGTTTTTGTCAGAGAACATAAAGTGTTGAATGATTGACGATTGATGAAAAGATGTGCAGATGTGCAAATGTATGAATGTGCAGATGTACAAATTGCTGATTAATAATAAAATAATAAGTTTTAACGAATAAACGGCTTACTCTTATTACTGTTATGAATTTACAAGGATGCATTTTTGATTTGGACGGAGTAATTGTGGATACCGCAAAATACCATTATTTAGCATGGCGCCAGATTGCCAATGAACTTGGATTTGAATTTTCACTGCATGACAATGAACGTCTGAAAGGAATATCACGGATGCAATCTTTGAATATCTTGTTAGAAATAGGCAATATTAAAGTTGATGAAAAAATCAGGGAGAAATTAGCCTACGATAAAAACCAAATTTACCTGTCATACATTCGCACCTTAACTCCGGAAGATATTTTACCCGGAACAAAGGAATTTTTAAATCAGTTAAAACAGAATAATATTCTTATTGCTTTGGGTTCGGCCAGTAAAAATGCCTCTACAATACTTCAAAGTTTGGATATTATAAAATATTTCGACGTAATAATTGATGGTAATAAAGTAGAAAAGGCCAAACCCGATCCGGAGATATTTCTCAAGGGAGCCATCGAACTAAAAGTTTCTCCGGAAAATTGTGTAGTATTTGAAGATGCTGAAGCCGGAGTAGAGGCAGCAATATCTGCAGGAATGAAATGCATAGGTATTGGTGATGCCAATGTACTATCAAAGGCTCATTATGTAGTTCACGGACTTGATGTCATGTCTGTGAAATGGCTTAAGCAGGTTTTTTAAATTAATTATAAAAATATTCTATATAAAAGAATGTAATGAATAACTATTTACAAGGCAACGAGTGGTGTATTATCGAAGAAGGTTTCGATCCAAAGAATCAAAAAGCATCGGAAAGCATTTTCAGCCTGGGAAATGGTTACATGGGACAGAGGGCCAACTTTGAAGAAAAATATAGCGGTAAAACATTACAAGGCAGCTATATAGCCGGAGTATATTACCCTGATAAAACCCGTGTAGGATGGTGGAAAAACGGGTATCCGGAATATTTTGCCAAAGTATTGAATTCCCCGAATTGGATAGGCATCGATGTTCAGATAAATATGGAATATCTGGATCTGTTCAAATGTAAAGTGGATAATTTCAGGCGTGTTTTGAACATGAAGGAAGGAACTCTGAACCGTAGTTTTGAAGCGACACTTATAAATGGAAACAGTTTAAAGATTGATGCAGCAAGGTTTATAAGTATCGACAATCCTGAGATTGGAGCAATAAAATATTCAGTTACTTCATTGAATTTTTCAGGCGAACTAAGTTTAACACCTTATATAGACGGGGATGTTAAAAATGAAGATGCCAATTACAATGAAAAATTCTGGAATATTAATCAATGCGAAACATCTGAAGGTCTTGGCTATTTAGTTGGAGAAACCAAAAAACTTGATTTCAGGGTAGCTTTTGCTATGGAATATTTAATAGAACTAAATGGTAAACCTTATAATGAAACTCCAACCTTGATTGAAGGACCCAAATACACAGGTAATATTATAAAGATTCATGTTAAGGAAGGGGATACAGTTGTAATATACAAATATGCTGCTGTAATTAATTCCAGGGATCACGATCCTGATAAACTTAAAGAAATTACTATCAAAGCCTGTTCTTCAGCTTGCGGAACAGGATTTGATAAATTATTGGACAGTCACAAGGCCAAATGGGCCAATATTTGGGCTCACAGCGATATACGTATTAATGGGGATTGTACTGCTCAACAGGGGATACGTTTTAATATTTTCCATCTTAACCAGACTTATACCGGAGATGAAAGATTAAATATAGGCCCCAAAGGGTTTACAGGGGAAAAATACGGTGGCAGTACCTATTGGGATACTGAAGCTTATTGTGTACCGTTTTTCGTTTCCACGGCTGCTCCTAATGTTACTCGTAATTTATTAATTTACAGGTACAAACATTTGCATAAGGCTATTGAAAATGCAGGAAAACTGGGGTTTATAAACGGTGCTGCGTTATACCCCATGGTTACGATGAATGGTGAAGAATGTCACAACGAATGGGAAATTACATTTGAAGAGATACATAGAAACGGAGCAATTGCATTTGCTGTTTATAATTATGTTAATCACACAGGAGACAAACAATATTTGATAGATTACGGACTGGAAGTTCTTTTGGGGATTTCGAGATTTTGGGCTCAGAGGGTTAATTTTTCTGAAGTAAAGAAAAAATACGTAATGCTTGGTGTTACAGGACCTAATGAATATGAAAATAATGTTAACAATAACTGGTATACAAATACAATAGCCAAATGGTGTCTTGACTATACCATTGCTTGTGATTGATTTTGTGAAACTTGAAGATCCTGCCAGCTATTTCAATATCATAGCTAAAACAGGTTTTAATGAACCTGCAGAAATTGTTCATTGGAGAAACATATCCGAAAATCTGTATTTCCCGTATGACGACCAATATAAAGTTTACCTGCAACAGGAAGGGTATATGGATAAGGAACAGGTTTTGGCTAAAAACCTTGATCCGGATCAAAGGCCTATAAACCAACATTGGTCCTGGGACCGAATTTTACGTTCCTGTTTCATAAAACAGGCGGATGTGTTGCAGGGTATTTATCTTTTTGAAGACCAGTTTGATACTGAAACAATAAGGAGGCATTTTGAATTTTACGAACCCAGAACAGTTCATGAATCTTCACTTTCTCCATGTGTGCATTCAATTATAGCAGCCAGAATAGGAAAGATTGACAAGGCTTATGAATTATATCTAAGGACATCACGGCTTGATCTTGACGATTATAACCATGAGGTGCATGAAGGACTTCATATTACAAGTATGGCCGGGACCTGGATGTCTATCGTTGAAGGTTTTGGCGGTAAACGTGTTGTAAATGGTCAATTAAGTTTATATCCATTAATACCGGAAGAATGGGATGAGTATTCATTTAAGATTATTTTCAGAAATTCCATACTGTTGGTTACTGTAAATAAGCAGGCGGTTATCTTACTTGTTACAGGTGAACAACTTACTTTATCGGTTTATGAAAATGACCTTACAATAACACCTGACAAGTCAGTGGAGGTTACCACTATGAAAAACAGAATATAATAGTGTTTAGTAAATAAATAACAATATGAGATCCAGGTTAATTTTAATAATTGCACTTACACTGATATCTAAGGCAATTACTTTTGCTTCTGATACTATTTCCCTAACCAGGGTGGAACCGTCCAGCTGGTGGACAGGTATGAAAAATCCTGACCTTCAGGTTCTTGTTTATGGTAAAAATATTTCTTTTACTGATGTAAAAATCAGTATTCCCGGAGTTAAACTGAAGGGTGTCACCCGGGTTGAAAATAAAAATTACCTTTTTATAAACCTGGAAATAACCTCAAATGCTCAGGCAGGGACTTATCAGCTTGGTTTCTTTAAAAACAATAAACAGCTTGTCAGGACAGCCTTCACACTGTTCAACAGACGGTCCGGTTCGGGGTTACGCAAGGGTTATGATGCATCTGATGTAATATATCTTTTAATGCCTGACAGGTTTTCAAATGGAGATACCACAAATGATGCTTCACCAGATACATATGAAAAACCAAACAGGATGGATCCTGACGGACGTCATGGCGGAGACATACAAGGTATAATCAACCATCTCGATTACCTCAAAGATTTAGGTATTACAGCACTCTGGAGCACTCCCCTGATGGAAGACAATATGGAAAAAACTTCTTATCATACCTATGCCATTACTGATTATTACCGTATAGATCCACGTTACGGAACTAATGAAGATTATAAAAGACTTTCGTCCGAATTACATAAAAGAAACATGAAGCTCATAATGGATGTAGTTACTAACCATTGCGGATTAAATTACTACTGGATTAAGGATTTGCCAACACAGGACTGGATACATCAGTTCCGGGAATTTACAAGATCTAATTATAGAATTTCAACTATTTATGATCCATATGCGTCTGAATTTGATAAAAATAAAAATTTAAATGGCTGGTTCGATTATTCAATGCCTGACCTTAATCAAGATAATCCATTGGTATTGACATATTTAACGCAAAACACAATCTGGTGGATTGAATATGCAAATCTTGACGGTTTAAGGGTAGACACATATCCCTATAACAGCCCTAAAAAAATATCTCAATGGACACAGGCTATTATAAATGAATATCCTAATATTAATATTGTTGGCGAAGTTACCGTTCATACAACCCAGGAAGCAGCCTACTGGCAAGCCGGGGCCAAAAATTTTGACGGATACGATTCTCATCTTCCTACTGTAATGGATTTTCCATTGAACGATGTATTTCAGAATGCTTTTCAGGAACCGGACGGCTGGGATGCAGGAGTAACGAAATTTTACAATCATTTTACACTGGACTATGCATTTACAAATACAAGTAATGTGCTAATATTCACAGAAAACCATGATACTAAACGTTTTAACGAGATTATAAATGGTGATATAAATAAATTTAAAATTGCCTATACCATACTTTTCACAATCCGTGGCATACCTCAATTCTATTATGGTTCGGAAATTATGATGAGAGGCGATAAAGATAAGGGTGATGGCGATATAAGACGCGATTTTCCTGGTGGATGGCCACAAGATAAGCGTAATGCGTTCGAAAAAAACGGTCGTACCCCTTTGGAAAATGAAGCATTTGATTTTATTCAAAAATTACTTAAATGGAGGCAGGTCAATCCTGTAATTTATAAAGGAAAAACAATGCAGTATGTTCCGGAAAACAATTGTTATGTTTATTTCAGGAAGGATAAAACTAAAACGTTAATGGTAATAATTAACAACAAAGACAACAGGGAACTGAAACTGAATACCGTTCGTTTCGCTGAAATAATGAAAGGATTCACTTCAGCTTATGATGTTATTTCAGGAGAAAATTTTAACAATTTAGCTGAAATTGATGTACCTGCAAAGACGTCTATGATATTGGAGTTGAAATAGCAGATTTGCGAATTACGATTGACGATTTTTGATTTTTAATTAAATTTTTATGTATACACTAAGGGAATTACTAAAATGAAACCAAAAACTATGATTTTTATTATCATTGGGTTAACTATACTAATAGTAGGGGTATGTGTATATTTATATTATCAAAAAAGAGCCGGCCATTTACCTTTAATATCAGAAGTAAAACATCCTGACTGGTCAAAGAATGCAGTTATTTATGAAGTTAATATAAGGCAATATTCAAAGGAAGGGACATTTAATGCCTTCGGTAAGGATTTACAAAGGCTTAAAAATATGGGTGCAGATATTCTCTGGATAATGCCGGTTCATCCTATTGGAGAAACTGACCGTAAGGGAAGTCTTGGAAGTTATTATTCTGTCAGGGATTATAAGGATGTTAATAATGAATATGGGACTATGTCAGATTTTAAAAACCTAGTCAATAATGCTCACAAAATTGGATTAAAGGTTATAATTGATTGGGTACCTAATCACACTTCCAAAGATAATGAACTGGTAAAAACCCATCCCGAATATTATTTAAAAGATTCTGCCGGAAAATTTATTTCACCTTTTGACTGGACTGATGTATACAGGTTAGATTACAGTAATGTTGCCACCAGAAGATATATGATAGGAACGATGCGCTTTTGGGTAACGGAAACCGGTATAGATGGATTTCGTTGTGATGTTGCACATATGATACCAGTTAGTTTCTGGAATGAACTAAGAGCTTCGCTTGACTCTGTAAAACAGGTGTTTATTCTGGCTGAGGCAGATATTCCTGAACAACATTTAAAGGGTATAGACATGTCATATGACTGGAAATTCCATCATTTAATGAACGATATAGCAAAGCATAAAAAAAATGCCAACGACATCCAAAAATATTTTAATCACGTAGATTCAATTTACCCTGTAAATTCTTATCTGATGGAATTCACATCCAATCATGATGAAAATTCCTGGAATGGATCAGAATATGAAAGACTGGGACAAGGAGCACAAGCATTCGCCGTTCTTGCAGCAACTATTTACGGGATGCCATTGGTATATAACGGACAGGAATCGGTCTTTAAAAGAAGATTAAAATTTTTTGACAAGGATAGTATAGATTGGGATAACTATTCCCTGACTTTATTTTATAAAAAGCTGTTTGATTTGAAACACCGTAATAAAGCATTGTGGAATGGTACAGATGGCGGACGTTTTAAGAGGATAGCAACAAATTATGATTCCTGTGTTTTTGCCTTTACCCGTGAGAAGGAATCAAATAAGGTCCTGGTTATTTGTAATCTTTCATCCAAACAATTAAAAGTTAATTTAAAATCGGAATTATTACCTGGAAATTATACAGAAATCTTTACAAACCAAGATTTTACTTTTAATGAAAAGACAAAATTAAGTTTAAATCCATGGCAGTACCTTGTATTAGAACTTAAATAGATAATACATCAATCAATCAAAATATTATGAATCTATTTCACAAAAATGATTGTCGTAAAATAATAATTTTGATTGCTTTATTTGTATTGTATTCCTGTAATTTCCGTGGAAAAACTGATTCAGCAGAAGGGAAATTTATAAAACCTGTCAATTACAATGTTCAAATAAATTGGATAGGCCAATGGGCTGGCGAGGGTGATAAGGAAAAATTTCTCCTGGAATTTGCCAATGAGTATGAATTTATAAATCAAGATGTTAAAGTAAATTTAAAATTCAGGGACAAAGTTTATAATTCTAAGGACGAAACAGCATTCATTCTTGAACAGTTAAAAAATCCCAAACCGGAATGGGATATCCTTACACGCATACATGTTAACTATAATGCAATAGCTGCAGCATTAAACGATCCTGACTGGGGAGAAAAGTATCTGGTTGATTTCAGTAAGGTACCGGGATTTATGGAAAGTCATAAATCGTTCATCAATACTAATATGTACAAATACAGGTATGGAAAGGTAATATTCGGTCCGTATAATGAAGGACAGTTATGCGATTTATATGTAAATACAGAGGTTGCAAAGAAAATGGCAATTACAGTTAAACAGTATGGAATGACTTTTGATGATTTTGAAGGATATCTGAAAGCTGCTTATGAATATAATAAGTCGCATGAATATATTGCCCCCATATTCGAGGATGCAGCCTGGATACAATCAGAAATTATTTTTAAGCAATTGTTTTTGTCTTTAATGGATAATTACCAGGAGGTAATTGAAACCAATTTGACGGCCAAGAAACTGGATGCTTTGGGAAAATGTTATAAGGCTTGTGAACAGTTATCAAAATATGAGCCGGTTATAAAAAACAGAATGCAAATGAATTGGAGCAGGGACAATGATTTTCCTTTGAACGACAAATGCCTTTTTTTCCCTAATTATACCTTTATGTATAATATATGGAAGGTAAAAGGAAAAGAAAAAATGTTTAAAATGATGCCTTGTGAACTCCCTGTCTTTAAACCTTCATGCGCCTATCTTGGCGGATACGTTGCAAATTTCGCTGTATTAAAAAATTCACCTCACAGGGACGAAGCCATTAAATTAATGATGTATTGGTGTAAACCCGAAATTGCAGAAAAATGGGTAAGATATACCAAATCACCTTCAGGGGTAATTGGTAACCTAACTACATCATCCTTTGGGGTTGATCAGTTTGAAAGTTTTATTTATACCATAGATAAGAAATACGGAACCAATACTATTCAAGAGCTGGATAATCAATATTTTCTTGGATTAAAAAATTTCCGGATACCATATAGAGTAATTGAGGTGCTTGAAGGAAGGATGACTGCCAAAGCAGCTATTGATGAACTTAAAAGGAAATTAATACTTGAGGGTAATTTTGGCTCAATAAAATTAAATGTTAATAATTGTTAAATTGACGAAATTCGGATAAAAAAATCCTTATATTATTTGGAATTAGTCTAAATACAAATTATATTTGTATAACATTTATGCTAAAAGAGTAAATAACTCTGGATGTAAATTCCTGAATTAAGTAAAATCAGGGTTATAGTTTAATAAAGAAGTATTTAATTTATAATAACAGAATTAAAAAAGTAGTATGTCTTTTGAATTACCCAAATTACCTTATGAATTTAATGCTCTGGAACCAAGCATAGATGCAATGACTATGGAAATACATTATAGTAAACATCATGCTGCATACACAAACAATTTAAATAATGCTCTTAAAGGTACCGAAAATGAAAATAAAAGTATAAATGATATTTTAACCCACGTATCTGCTTTACCAGTAGCTGTTAGAAATAATGGAGGCGGGTTTTTTAATCATAGTTTATTCTGGACTGTAATGAAACCTAATGGAGGTGGTACACCAACAGGTGACTTACTTGACGCAATTAATAAATACTTTGGATCTTTCGAAAAATTTAAAGAAGTTTTTTCCCAGGCCGGAGCTACAAGATTTGGTTCGGGTTGGGCATGGCTTATTGTTAATGCTAAAAAGGAACTTGTCGTAAGTTCTACTCCAAATCAGGATAATCCATTAATGGATATTGCTGAAGTTAAAGGCACACCTATTTTAGGTTTGGATGTTTGGGAACACGCTTATTATTTAAAATATCAAAATAGAAGACCTGATTATATTTCAGCTTTTTGGAATGTAATCAATTGGGAAGAAATTGGAAAGCGATTGAAATTAGCGATTCATTGATAGTTTGGATTTGTTGGTTAGAACTAAGGCCACGTCGTGATGACATGGCCTTTTTTATGTTTAACAGGTTCTGGTTATTTATGTAAATTATTTGACTAAAGTTAATTTAATGTTAAAAAATAATTAAACATTAAATGTAAAATTTAATAACTTTATACAGCTTTAAATACTATTTAAGATCTGGTAATAAATTAATTTACAGGGCGAAATGTATAAAGAACCTGATTTGGATTTTTATTATTCATTAAGAGAAGACATTATAAAGAGTTCATTGTTATTTTGCAGAAAAATAACGACTTTTGCCATGCTTGAAGAATTAAGTGATCTGCAGGCTATGTTTTGTTATTCTGAACAGGAACTGAGTAAGGTAAGTGATGACAAGCTAATTATAATTTCAAATTTAATTATAAATAAATTAAGGGAATTCGTTTGTGACATGGGTGAATATGATGTAGACGACACATCTATAGATAAATTTTTTGATCTTATAGATAAATTTCAGGACATAATAAAAAACGATAAAGCTTTTACTCAGAAATTCGAATTAAAAAAATTTGAAATCGAGTCATAAACGTTGAGTATTATTCTGTTAATTTAATTTTTCTTTTTAACAGCATTAAGTAATCAGAAATTAGTAATTTAAATTAATTATTTTCCTGTCATGATTTTAAATGGCAAGAATAAATTATATATTTGCACCCACAAATTTTAATTGTAATATTAACTATAAAACGTATCATATGCCTGTAAAAATCAGATTGTCACGTCACGGTAAAAAAGGTTATCCATTTTACCATATTGTAGTAGCTGATAACAGGGCGCCACGGGATGGCAGATATATTGAACGTTTGGGTGTTTATAACCCAAATACCAATCCGGCAACTATCGAATTCGATTTTAATAAAGCTTTGGATTGGCTGCAGAAAGGTGCCCAACCAACAGATACTTGCAGATCCATTTTGTCAAAAAAAGGGGTCATGATGAAGAAACATTTAATGGAAGGTGTTAAAAAAGGAGCATTTTCCGAAGAAATAGCAGAACAAAAATTTAATTCTTGGCTTGTAGATAAAAACTCTAAACTTGAATCAGTTAAAATAAACGCAGATAAAGAAAAAGAAGCTGATAAACAAATGAGACTTGAAGCTGAAATTAAAATTAAAGAAGCCAAAGCTCAGGCGATAGCTAAACGTTTGGCAAGTGAAAAGCTTGCAACGGTAACAGTTTCTGATGAGGTTAGCAACGATACTTCTGCTGAAAATTGAAATACAGAAATCAACAAAAATAAAATTTTTGTAAAGTTTTGAGGTTGTAATTATTTCTAATTACATATTATACAATTATATATGAATGGATAAATCCAGTTGCCTGCACATTGGCTCGCTTGTAAAACTTTATGGTTATAAGGGAGAATTTGTGTTAGCTTTGAATGAATCCTTTCAAATTGATATTGAAAAGTGGGAATCAGTGTTCATCGAAATTGATGGATTACTGGTTCCTTTTTTTATTGAAAATCTTGTTTTAACACAAGATTTAACAGCAATAATTTCCTTTATTGATTTAACCTCTGAAATTAAGGCAAAAAAGTTTTTAAATTTTGATGTATATCAGTCAAAAGCATTGGTTAATGAACCTCAAAAGTATGATTATGAAAACCTTAAAGGTTATAATGTAATAGATAAAAGAACTAAATATTTAGGAAAGGTTGAAAATATTGTAAACTATAATCAGAATTTACTTTTGAGGATAATTAATGAAAATAAAGAAATTTTTGTACCCCTGGTTGATAATATTATTACTAAAATTAATCATAAAAAAAAGGAGATAAAAATAAATGCTCCTGATGGGCTTTTGGATTTAAATGATTAACTTGAAATAAAAAAACATGAAAGCCAAAAAACTATTATTTAATGTTTTGCTAATTTATTTGTGTATTTTTTTATTTAAATGCAATATGAATTCTTCCCAGGTTATTAGGGATGATAACGTAGTTAAAAAAGAAGAAAGAGTTGTTGAAAAGTTTGTTGGAATCAATTTATGTGTAGCTGCAGCTGTTAAAATTTCTCAGGGCGATTCGCAAAAAGTATTAATAGAAGGTTCGGTAACTGATTTAAAAAAAATTGTCACAGAAGTGGTTGATGGCAAATTGACTGTTAGAATCAGGCCAGGAAACTGGGAATTAGGCAAGGTGATTATATTTATAACCGTGAATCAGCTCACGGATCTTGTAGTTAATGGTTCTGGAAATATAATTAACGATACACCTCTAAATGCTTTAAATTTAAATTTACTCATCAATGGCAGTGGCAACATTACTTTAACAGAATTGAAGGTAAATGAAATTTATTCAAAAGTAACAGGTAGCGGCACTATTAAACTGGATAGTAAGGAGTTGGTAAAACTGCAGGATATAATAATTGCCGGGTCAGGTGCGGTAAGTGCAAATGGATTAAAAACTTCAGAAGTTCATGTACAGATACAAGGATCGGGAATGTGTAAATTATTTGTTGAAGATAAGTTGAATGCAATTATAACAGGTTCAGGAAACATATTTTATACCGGGCATCCTGTATTGGATACTCATGTCAGCGGTTCGGGGCAGGTTTTGGAAATGAAGTAAGGATAATTTGCAGAACCGGAGAACTAGTTCCTTAAAATTTCTATCTCCCCTTTTAATCCCAGTTTTATTATAGAAGAAGGAACATTTCTGTTTCTGTCATCCTGCCTCCATTTAACAACATAATCCACTTTATCTATTATATCCTGGGATATATCATCAAAAACTGCTGGGCTTTCCATACCACTAATATTTGCTGAGGTTGATACAATAGGTTTGTTCAACTTCATTATAAGTTTTTTACAGAATTCATCTTTTGTGACCCTTATACCTATTGTTCCATCCTGGTTCACCAGGTTGCTTGCCAGGTTTTTAGCTGACGGGTAAATAATGGTCATTGGCTTATTGTTTACTGCAATAAGTTCCCATGCCATTTCAGGCACTTCTTTGACATAATTCATAAGCCGGTCAGCATTATCTATCAGAATCAACATGCTTTTTGTTTCCTCACGCTGTTTAAGCTTATAAATTTTTGATACTGCCCCTATATTTGTTGCATCGCATCCTATACCCCATACAGTATCTGTCGGATAAAGAATTATACCTCCTTCCCTGAGCACTGTAACAGCATTTTGAATATCGTCAATCATCTTATTTAAATTATTCTTGCCAGGAAATTAAAATCTGTCATCAAAAATCTCACATCAAAAACCTCAAATCAAAAATCTCAAATCCCTGTTCGTCAATTCTCTTAATCCAGCTCCTGAATAAGTTCATTACTTAAGGTACCATAAGCAATTTCCTTTGCCTCACCTGTCATTTTAATATTCCAGGAATCATCTATATTCAATTCTAGTTTTCCCCCGGGCATTTTAACTGTAACATTTTTATTTGTAAGCCCCTTTCTTAACATTACTGATGCAACGGCAGAGGAAGAACTTCCGGAAGCCAGGGTATAACCGGCACCCCTTTCCCATATTAATATTTCTATCAGGGATGGGGATATTACTTTTGCAAACTGAACATTAATCCGGTTAGGGAACATGGTATGATTTTCAATTAAAGGGCCGTATTTTTTTATCTCCTTTTCATCCAGGTTATCTACCAGAATTGTACAATGCGGATTCCCAACCGATACACAATGCATTAAAAATTTTTTATCATTAATTGTTATTAATTCCCCGAAACATTCTTCTTTATAGTATTTTACGGGAATATTGGCAGCCTTAAAATCGGCCTTACCAATATCCACACAAATCATAAATGCCTTTGAGTTTTTAACCTCGGTTATTTTGGCCGTTACTTTTCCTCCAGGTGTTTCTATTGTAAAGGCTTTATCCTGCGCAAACTGATAATCGTAAAGGTATTTGGAAAATATCCTTAGACCATTTCCGCTTTTTTCAGCCTCCGATCCGTCAGGATTAAATATTCTTAATCCGAAATCAGCTTTTGTGGAATTTACTTTCAGAAGAATTCCGTCAGAGCCTATTCCATAATTAACATTGCATATTTTTTGTATGGCACTTTTTGTCAGATTGAATTTAATATCCTGATCATTGAAAACAATATATTCATTTCCAAGGCCATGAAGTTTAACAAAAAAGTTTTCCATTATTAAATCTTAAAATTAAAACCGGGAATCACAAATCGGAGAGTACAATCCTAAAATTTATAACCTAAATCTAAAATCAAAACCAAAACCAAAACCTAAAAATCTAAAATCAAAACCAAAACCTAAAAATCTAAAATTTAAAACCTCATTATAAAATCAAAAACCTAAAACCTAAATATAAAATATAAAATCCAGTTAAATCCCTCTTCTTTTAAGAATTATCAGAATGGTTCTTACCAGAATTTGAAAATCAACATATAATGACATATTCTCCATATATAACAGATCATAACGCATCCTTCTGACCATTTCATCTATATTTTCAGCATAGCCATATTTAACCTGTCCCCAGGATGTCACTCCAGGTTTAACCTGCAAAAGACGTTTATATTCCGGGGCTTTAAGTATAATCTGGTCCATATAGAATTTTCTTTCAGGGCGCGGACCCACTAAGGACATATCTCCTTTTAACACATTAATAAAATTTGGTATTTCGTCTAAACGTGAACGACGCATAAACCTTCCTACTTTGGTAATACGGGGATCGTTTTTTGAAGATAACCGGGGACCGTTAGCCTCTGCATTTTGAACCATGGATCTGAATTTCAGTATCCTGAATGTTTTGCCAAACCGCCCTATACGTTCGTGGCTATATATAACAGGACCTACAGATGTAAATTTAATAGCTATTACTAAAGCAATACTAATTGGAAGAGTTAATATTAATCCAATAATTGCTCCTGTTATATCCAGGGAGTTTTTTAAGATCGACTGCCAATATGGTAATAAATCTCTCGAAATCTGTATTAGCGGATATTGAAACAAGGATGCAATGGAAACTTTACCTTTAATTATAGGATATAATTCTGTATTAACTTTTAATTCTACTCTGGAACTGTTCAGCGATATTTTAATTTGTTTATATATTTCAATATCATTTTCATTTAAAATAATAATTACATCCTCTATTTTATAATCTGTTATTATCTGATGAATATCACTGATTTCTCCCAGTTGCGGCATGTCTGTACCGTTTATGTAATTAGCATTCATTTCAACAGGAACAAAACCAACAAACAAATGACTATGTCCCGGATATTTTTCATTTAACTCCGATTTCATCTGAAAAATCCTGTTTACCCGGCCAATCATTATCGTCCTGAATAAAATCTTACCTTTAAATTTAAGCCGCATGATATAGGAAGTTAAAGAAAGCCGTGCTAAAAAGGTAACAGATAAATGTATAAGAAGATATAGGAATATTAATGTGTAATGACTGTGGTATTTGCCAATAGGCATTATAAAGATAAGTATGAAAAATAAAAGACAAACTCCTACCAATGACTGAACCAGGGTATCTCTTAAATCTTCGAGAATGGTTTTCCGGAGAGGATTGTTATAATATCTTGAACAATAATATAATAATAACCATAATAATGGTATTAGGAAACTGCTGATAAATAGTGTGGAGTTATAATACTTTGGAATATAACAAGCTGATAAGTTGCATACTATGATTGCTTTATGTAAAGCGCAGAAAATATGCCATGCAAAGAAAGCACTTAAAAAATCAAATGCCGGATATAAATATTTAAACTTTTTAATTTCCATTTAATATGTAACAAGGTATAAAATTATTTATTGTATATATGACTAAAAAAATTTTAATTATTTTAAGTCAAACTTTAATGAGCCATAATCTTAATTTAATATTATTTTGCAGAAAAATAATTAATTCAAAAATACCTACATATTGAGAGGCAATCTTTACTTTAAATTATTATCAGGTGAATATCCAGGACACATTTCGACATAAAGGACTGAGGTTTAAGCTGGTTGAAGAACTTAAAAAAAAAGGCATTTCTGATCTTAAAGTTTTGGAAGCAATCAATAAGGTTCCCAGACACATATTCATGGAAAGCGGATTTGTCAATCTGGCATATAAGGATCAGGCATTTCCTATTGGAGAGGGTCAAACTATTTCACAACCATATACAGTTGCTTTCCAGACCCAGTTACTTGATGTAATTACACATGATAAAGTCCTTGAAATCGGAACCGGATCAGGGTATCAATGTGCTGTTTTGATGGAATTAGGAGCAGATGTGTATTCCATTGAACGGCAACACAAACTTTACGTTATCGCCCAGACTACACTTTCAAGCTTAAAATACAGACCTCATTTATTCTTTGGAGATGGTTATGAAGGTTTACCGGCTTTTGAACCTTACGATAAAATTCTTTTGACAGCATTTAATACTGAGATCCCCGATAAGCTCTTACAGCAATTAAAACCTGGAGGTAAACTGGTAATGCCTTTAGGAGATGTTAATGTCCAGAAAATGATTCTTGTTGAAAAAATGTCAGAAAATGAATTTAAGCAGACAGAACATGGATCATTTATTTTTGTTCCTTTACTCAAAGGTAAAAATTACTAAAATATAAAAATGATCAGTATTAAAATATTTGTTTTCAATCCAATACAAGAAAATACATTTGTTCTTAGTGATGAAACTGGAAAATGTATTATTATAGATGCGGGTTGTTATACCAAAGAAGAGAAGAAGACTCTTGAGTTGTATATCTCATCAAATAAGCTTATTCCGGAGAAGTTGGTTTTTACGCATTGTCATTTTGATCATGTTTTAGGCAGCAGGTTTATATATAATAAATATAAACCTTCTGTTGAGGCTCATAAACTTGATTTACCCATATTATCCAATGCTTATAATCATGGATTGATGCATGGCATGGATGTTGAAGATCCTGCCGGAATAGATGTATATTTGGATGAGGACAAAGATGTAAGGTTTGGAAATTCAGTTTTGGAGATTTTGCATGTCCCGGGGCATTCTCCAGGCAGTATCGCGTTATACTGTAAGGATCAAAATTTTATTATAGTTGGCGATGTCCTTTTCAAGGGTAGTATTGGACGGACGGATACACCATCCGGGAATTATGACCAGCTTATGAACAGTATATTTACAAAATTGATGGTTCTTCCGCCTGCTACTATTGTATATCCCGGACATGGTCCATCGACAACAATTCATGAAGAAGCACTTTCAAATCCTTTCCTGGTATGATAAAAAGGAAGCCAATGCTTAAATAAATCAATTATAAATAAAACCATAATACAAATACATGTCAAACAACGAATTTATATCACGCCATAATGGTCCCAGAGATTATGAAATAAATTTAATGTTGAATAAAATAGGTGTTTTATCAATGGACGAGCTTATTGATAAAACTATTCCTCAGAATATCAGATTGCAGCATCCTCTTGAGTTGCCAAGTCCTTTGAGCGAATATGAATATCTTAAGGAATTGAGAAAGATAGCGCAAAAAAACAAGATATACAGGACTTATATAGGACAGGGATATTATAATACAATAACTCCGTCAGTTATAAAACGTAATATACTTGAAAATCCATCCTGGTATACTTCTTATACTCCATATCAGGCTGAGATTTCCCAGGGTCGACTTGAAGGGTTGCTAAATTTTCAAACCATGGTAACCGAACTGACCGGAATGCAAATAGCGAATGCATCACTGCTTGACGAATCAACAGCAGCAGCCGAAGCTATGATTATGCTTTATAATACACGTTCAAAAACAGCCATAAAAAACGGAGCTGTACGTTTTGCAGTAGATAAAAATGTTTTTCCCCAGACAGTAAGTGTTTTAAAGGCAAGAGCTGCAGCCCTTGATATAGATCTTTTTATAACAGATACCGGATCATTGAAAATTGAGGAAAATATATTTGGAATTTTATTTCAATACCCTGACAGTAACGGTGAAGTTAAAAATTACAGGGAACTAACCGGAAAGTTGCATCAATTGGATATTAATGTAGTTGTTATCGCGGATCTTTTGTCTTTAGCTATTTTTACACCTCCGGGAGAATGGGGTGCTGATGTGGTAGTTGGTACTACACAAAGATTTGGAGTACCAATGGGTTTTGGAGGGCCGCATGCCGCTTATTTTGCCACTAACGAATCATTCAAACGATATATTCCGGGAAGGATAATAGGAGTAACAGTTGATTCCAGAGGTAAGCGGGCTTACAGGATGGCCTTGCAAACAAGGGAGCAACATATTAAAAGAGAAAAAGCTACATCCAATATTTGCACTGCACAGGCCTTGCTGGCAAATATGGCAGCAATGTACGCTGCATATCACGGACCGGAAGGGTTAAGAAAAATTGCACTTAATATTCATTCCCTGACAGGAATACTTGCCACCATGCTTGAAGAACTTGGATTTAAACCATTAAACAGTAATTTTTTTGATACACTCAATATTGTACTCCCTGCTAAAATAAATACCAAACAAATAGAGAATATTGCTCTCAGACATGAAATTAATTTTCATTATAAAAATGACAGGGAAATTGGCATCAGCATAGACGAAACTACTACCGGTGCAGACATTAATGAAATAGCTTCAATATTTGCGGAGGCCTTAAACAGGAATATCACATATTTGCCAAAGAAAAAACCTTCATTATTATCCGATATTGACAGTTCTTTAATTAGGACGTCAGTTTATATGAAAGCTGAGGTTTTTAACAGGTACCACAGTGAAACTGAAATGATGCGTTACATTAAAAAGCTTGAAAGAAAAGATTTTTCTTTAACTCATTCAATGATTTCATTAGGATCATGTACAATGAAATTAAATGCAGCCACGGAAATGTTCGCACTTAGCTGGCCGGAATTTTCTGACATTCATCCTTATGTGCCACATAATCAAGCATTAGGCTATTATCAACTTATAAATGAATTGGAAGATTATTTAACTGAAATAACAGGTTTTGATTCTGTGTCATTTCAGCCAAATTCCGGTGCAGCAGGGGAATATACAGGCTTACTTATTATAAAGGCTTATCATAAACATAATAAACAGGATGACAGAAATGTTATTCTTATACCTTCCTCGGCTCACGGTACAAACCCTGCTAGTGCCACTATGGCAGGTATGGTTATTGAAGTGATAAACTGTGATGAAAATGGTAACATAATGATTAATCATCTGAAAGAACTGGCAGAAAAAAATAAATCCGTTTTGGCCGGAATGATGGTTACATACCCTTCCACACATGGCGTTTTTGAAACACAAATAAAGGAATTGATCGATATTGTTCATTATTATGGCGGCCTCGTTTACATGGATGGAGCCAATATGAATGCGCAGGTTGGACTTACAAATCCATCAACCATAGGTGCCGATATATGTCATTTAAACCTGCATAAGACTTTTGCCATTCCCCACGGAGGGGGAGGGCCGGGTATGGGGCCTGTTGCAGTAGCAAAGCATCTTGTTGATTTTTTACCCTCTCACCCAATAATAAATACAGGAGGTAAGCTGGCCATTGACCCTGTTTCTTCAGCACCATTTGGCAGCGGCAGCATCCTTACAATATCTCATGCCTATTGTAAGATGTTGGGATCAGAAGGTCTAACCCTGGCTACAAAAATAGCTGTTCTTAATGCCAATTATCTTGCAGCCCGGTTAAAGGATTATTTTAAGGTTCTGTACACAGGTTCAAATGGCTTTGTGGCTCATGAGATGATACTGGATTGCCGGCCATTGAAGCAGCTCGCTGAGATTACTGAAAGTGATATTGCCAAACGGCTCATGGATTATGGCTTTCATTCACCAACCTTATCATTTCCGGTACATGGTACATTAATGATTGAACCTACTGAAAGTGAATCAATGCAGGAACTCGACAGATTTGCAGATTCTTTGATTTCAATTTATAACGAAATAATTGAAATATCTCAGGGGAAAGCTGATAAGACTGATAATTTATTAAAAAATGCCCCACATTGTCAGGAAGTTATGGTAGACGATACATGGGAGCACCCTTATGCAAGAAACAGGGCTGCTTTCCCTTTTGACTGGGTAAGAGAAAATAAACTATGGCCGGCAGTAAGCAGGATTGACGATGCTTATGGTGACAGAAACCTTATTTGTACCTGCAATTGAAAACCTGTAATTTACTTAAAACTTGCACTTTACTACTAAGTACTTTCAATTTACCAGTTCCTGCTAATTAATTTCAGGGAGACCCTAATTAATAATACTTATTGCATTTTCTTTATTCTTTCCATAGCTTCCAAAACATCATCCCTGTCGGCAAAAGATGAAAAGCGAATGTATCCTTCTCCGGAAGGTCCAAAACCAGAGCCCGGTGTGGTAACAATGTTAAAATCATACAGTAATTTATCAAAAAGGGCCCATGATTTCATTTCGTTTTTTGATTTCACCCATACATAAGGTGCATTCTTACCCCCAAATACTTCAAACCCGACATTTACGAGATCCCGAGAGATAATGGAAGCATTTTCAAGATAATAGTTTATAACCTTTTTAGTTTCTGATTTTCCCTGGTTTGTATACACTGCAGCTGCAGCTTTTTGTACAGGATAAGATACTCCGTTGAATTTGGTTGTTTGTCTCCGGTGCCATAATTTTCTGACATTATGTAAATTTCCGTTTGAATCCATAGCTTCCAGCTCATTAGGAACTACAGTGAAGGCGCATCTGGTTCCTGTGAAACCTGCCGTTTTTGAAAAGCTTCTGAATTCAATGGCAACTTTTTTAGCTCCTTCTATTTCATATATGGAATGGGGGATATCTTTATCAACAATAAAGGATTCATACGCAGCATCAAATAAAATTATACTATTATTTTCAAGAGCATAATCGACCCACTTTTTAAGGATTTCCCTGGAGGCTACAGCACCTGTAGGGTTATTTGGGAAACATAAAAATATGAGATCCGGTCTTTCCTGTGGAAGAACCGGTATAAAACTATTTTCTTTATTGCATGGAAGGTATATTATATTTTCAAAATAACCATTTTCAAGACATACACCTGTTTTTCCGGACATAACTGTTGTGTCAGAGTAAACGGGATAAACAGGATCGCAGATAGCAATTTTGTTAGTTTCCCCGAAAATGTCCTGTATATTTCCTGTATCACACTTTGCTCCATCAGAGATGAAGATATCATCTGAAGGGATATTGACACCTCTTGATTTATAATCGTTCAGACTTATTGCTTCCCGCAGGAATTCATAACCCTGGTCGGGACTGTAACCTTTAAATGTCAAAGGATCGCCCATTTCTTCCACACCCTCGTGAAAAGCCTTTATAACCGATGGCACAAGTGGCTGGGTAACATCACCAATACCCATGTGAATAATCTTTATTTCAGGGTTTTTTTTTGCAAATTCCCTCACTCGCCGGCCAATTTCAGGAAATAAATAACCTGTCTTAAGTTTCAGATAATTTTCATTTATTAATGCCATTGTTCAAATATTATTATACAAATATATAATTTTAATTAAAGTGTAATTTTAATGGTTTTATGGTTGTAAAATTGTAAATATTATAAAAGAATTGATAAAAGCAGATATTTGAACACAAAGTTATATACTTTGTTGTAAAAGATAAATATTTGAAAAATTTCAGAAATTAAAAACACTTAAATTCTTATAATTATGAGTAAATTTTTAAAATGGGCCGGGTATGTTTCCACTGCTATCGGGTTTGTATTTATAGTATTGGGTCTAATCGGTGGCCTGTGCCATAAGTGTTGCTCTGCTGCAGCTTGTAGTATGCAACATGCAGAAACTTGTATGCAACATTCAGGCTGTTGTTTTATTCATCAACCCTGGTTCTTTAGTGCAGCTATAAGTTTCCTTTTGCTTGCTATTACACTATTTATAATATATAATCAATGTGGTGGATGCGGCTGTGGTGGAAATTGCGGATGCGGATGCGGTGATGAAGGCAAATGCGGATGTGGCTGTGGTGAAGAAGAAAAAGGTGGATGTGGCTGTGGTGGAAACTGCGGATGCGGACATGATCATGAACACGATCATGAACACAATCATGAACACGATCATGAACACAACCATGAACACTGACATCACCAAGAGCACAGTGATAGTGAAGAAAGTAAAGAATTACTTTTAAAATAAAAAAGAGGCTTTCCGTAAATCAGCCTCTTTTTTAATGTTAATATATGCCTTGTACCAGAATTTACTTAATTAAATCAATTATGGAGTTCTGTAGGTTATAACATTGTTAACAGAAGGTAGTGTTAAATATAACCTGAAATCTATATCAATTGTCTCTTTAACCTGTATTAAACCAAAAAACTTTTTGGGAGGCTCAAGATTAAAATCACGGATGTTTAGTTTTTCGTGACCTGATGTAACAATTTCTTTTGCATTATTAGTTGTATGAAACTTTACTGAATAATTGCGGTTAACCCCGCCTATTGTAATTTCAACATTTGCACAGCTGTCTTTATCACATTTTGCAGATGTAGACATATTAAAATGAGTAATATAAATATGCATGGTAGGGAAGCTTTTTCCCTTTACCAGATCTATAAAGTCATTTTTTATTCCAGGGTTATCTGCTTCAAAGCTGTTAACCGGTAAATTCAAATCTACCTTATATTCCTGTAAATTTTGAATACCTGATAAGGTTACAACAGGGTAAATTTTAATTGTATTGCTGCTTGCCAGGCATGTAAGATTAAATGAATTTACGTTGGTAATGCCACAGATTTTAAGTGTACAACCCGGCATTAATATATCTTGTGTATAATTTTGACCTTTTACCGGCTGTAACCAGACTATAAAAAAGATAAAATAACTTATTAACTTTCCTGAGGTCATGTTGCATTACTTAAATAAAATAAAGAGGTAATAATTATTACCTCTTTATTAATAATTATATATTAATAATTAATATTTATCAGAATGAAATGGCTGCTTCAACCATTACGCCATTAAACCCTGCCTGATCAGCTCCATATGTGCGGGTGAAATTATTATAGGTTTCGTTAACATACTCAACCTTAGCTATTATGTTATGTGTAAGGAACCAACCTGCAACCAGTGACAGACGATCAACTGTCATAGTGTTATTGTTGTTGCTGACGGCATCATAACGAACACCTCCGTAAAACTGCTGTTTGCCGCCAAAATAATATAAACCTTCGGCTGCTAACTGCCCGAAATTAAATGTACCACCATATGTGTAAGTACCAGTTGCGTTTTCAATTGTTCCAAATATTTCCAAGCCATAGTATCTTAATAATAAGTTTACCATATATGAATTAAGTTCACTTGAAGGAACAATTCCAGGGTAATTACCGGTTTGAGGATTTGCTGTAATATCAACAGCAGTTGCACCCAAACTCTTTTGGTTCATTACAAGGTTAAAGCTAGATCCGGCCCTGTCGCCTCCATAAAGTAATCCTGCATTATTTTTACCGCTGTGGTAACCTGAAACGCTTAAACGTAATCTGAAATCGGACGACAATTGTTTATCATAGCCTAATTTACCATAAAGGGCCAATTGTGTCAAGGCATTTATTTGAGTAAATTTGCCAGCGTATGTTGTCAGCGCAGGGTCGAGTCCACCGGTTGTAACTGCGCCTAATAAATTCCATCCGTTATTGCGGAAAAGCACTTCAATGGAAGGAGATGTAGTAAATGCATCCATAACATAATTTCCTATAAAGGCGTTTTTAATAACCTTACCGTTATCCGTTCTGCGGAAATGTTCATCGCCATAGTTAAGTTCCATGTCACCAACCTTTATAGTGAGATAATTCATAATTTTATCGGCAAAGGTGCTGTTTAAAAACGGAAGCTGGTCAAATTGAATGTAGCCTCCCTTTACCCATGAATCTTCATGGTGACGTGAATCGAGGTATACTACCATGTTAACCTTTACACCCTTAGCCAGAAAACCATCAAGGTTCAAATTGGCAGCAGGTAAATTAAAACCTGATCCTAACGGTATCAGTGCTGTATCGGCGTGTTGAGTAAGGCCCTGGAAGTCGAACATAATATCAGCACCTACTTTTACTTTTATAGTATCAAAATTGTTTGAAAGTTTAGGCTCTTCAAAATTCTGACCCTTTTGTTCATACTGTCCGAATGAGAGTTGACCAATTAATAACAAGGAAATTCCCATTAAAATACTTTTCATGTTCATTGTCAGTTTATTAATAGTTATACGGCAATTATTTGCTATAAAATTAATTAGTTTGATGTTGTGTAATGTTGCTTGTTTCATAGTTGTATTTTTTAATTAATTAAATGTTACGTTAGTATAAAAGTTATCATTGTTTAAATATTACTATAAAGGTAATATCAGTATCATCTCCTGTAGTTAACATACCCATCATTGCAGTCGGTGGCTTAACAGAGAAATCAGACATTTTAATTTTCACATCACCTGCAATTGCAATACTTCCATCTTTATTTATAGTGTATTTGCCAGTAATTGTTTTTGTTTTGGAAACTCCCGCTATAGAAAGCTGTCCGGTTGCGGCTACCACATTGTTGCCAGTAATTGTAATGGTAGAAGACAGGAAGGTTATTGCCGGGAACTTGTCATTTTTTAATGCATCCATTGTTTTTGAATCCATGAGGCTCTTCCCGCTTTTAATTGAGGCGACTGTAATTTTAACAGACACCTTGTCAAATTTAGATATTGCGGCTCCATCAACTGTTGCTGACATGTCTCCGCTGATTTGTTCCACATTACTTTCCCAATCATGCAGATTAGATGTGCCCTTTATTAATACTTTATTTGCACTGGATGGAACTAATTTATAGGTTTTTTGACCCAGGGAAGGAAGTGTAACAAGTAGTAAACCAACAACCAGTAAAGGTTGAACAATTACTAAAATATGTTGTATAACACGTTTAAAATCAAACATAAGTATATTAAAATTTAAATACAAAAATATTAAAAGATTTTAATATACTAAAATGAATTTAACACTAAGTTAACATATTCCCTATTATATAGAATGGTTATAAATAATTATAATATAGGATAATTGTTCAGATGTGCAAAATTTCAAATTGTTAGTTCCACCTGACTATTAATGTTGGTTTAAGGATTACGTCTATTTTTATTCTTTAATAATTTTCCTGGTAATTATTCCCTGAGGAGAATTAATTTTTAAAATATAGACTCCATTTGGATAATTATTCATTTCAATATCTGTTATATTGTTCTCAATTATAGTGTTAAATATTTTAACTCCATTAATTGTATAAAGGTCAACATTATATGAGTTTTCAACATTTGAAACAGAAAGAAACACTTCATTGTGAACCGGATTAGGATAAACAGCTATATTATTTTCCTGGCTTTCAGAAATACCTGTCCCGTTACCAAAAGACTGGTTAATTGTCAAAGTATCATTCGGAGCCTGAGATGATGAGATAATTAATTGGTCAGTTCTGTTTGATAAATTTGTATTTGCCTGAATATTCACCGTAACAAGTGCATTTGTCGAACCCGAGGTAGGTGAAAGAGAAAACCATGTCGGTTGTCCTGAAATACTCCAGTTTACATCAGAAACTACATTAAAATTTACTTCATTTGTCTGGGAATTTACATTAATAATTCTTGAATCGTTTATTTCAAGAACACCGGTATAAGTAGGTATCCATTTGTTTCCCCGGTTATCTATTGCAATATTATTACCTACAGAAGCGCTCTTTGAAAATATTTCCCAGGTAGTTCCTTTAAATCTGCATAAACCATGGTTATTTGTACCAACCCATACAGCACCATTATTATCTATTTCAACTGCCTGGACTGTATCATCCAAAATTCCGCTGTTAGTAACATTAAAGACGGTCCAGTAACTTCCGTTATATTCATAAAGCCCTTCATTTGTACCAACCCATATATTGTTAAGTGAATCTACAGCAATTGATCCGGCAAAAGTAGTTGAAAGACCATTTGAAGAACTGTAGGTTGTCCAGTTTTTACCATCAAATGAAGATACTCCATTATCTGAAGTAAGCCAGGCCACACCATTCTGATCAAAAGCTATTGATGTAACATTATTATTAAGCAGACCACTGTTTGAAGTATTGTAGGTAGTCCATTTATTGCCATTGAACACTGAAACTCCGTAACCATAGGTACCAAACCAGGTATTACCCTGATTGTCGAAAGCTATAGTCCAAACCCAGTTGCTTACTAACCCACTGTTGGTACTGTCGTATGTAACCCAGTTTGAATTATCAAATACTGATACACCACCGACAGTAGCAAACCATTTTTTACCCTGAGCGTCTATGACAATCGAATTTATATTATTGTCAACCAGGCCATTAGATGTTGAATAAGTAGTCCAGTTGACACCATCAAATTCCGAAACTCCATTGTTTGTTCCTATCCAGATTATGTTTTGCAAATCGATTGCAACTGTGTTTGCTGAATCGTTCACCAGTCCGTCATCAGTAGAATAGTTGTGCCAGTTGGTTTCAAGGTTTACGAATGAAGGCAGGACCTGACTTTCTCTATTAATTCCCGAACCTGAATTACCGAGAACGCTATAATTATTAGAACGATGAGTTGATTCTGATTTTGAAGCTGTAGTTAATAAATTAACATACAATATAATTGTCAGACTTAAAATAAGTTTTTTCATAAGTAAAAAAATTAAGATTTTAAATGTTCTATGGAACTCGCATTTAATTTTTTATTAATTAGATGCTCGTTTCATAATTTTTAGATTAATAAATTACTATTATTAAATAGCAACATAAATAAGAAGTACAAGGTCATATTACATTTATCTCAATAAATTGATATATTTTCTTTATACGTTGTCCGAGATTTTTAGTGATAACATAAATTATAAAATTTATATAAAGATATAAGATTTTATCTATTTAGAACCAATCTATTAAGTTAGATAAAAAAAATAAATCTAACATATAGCAACAAATTAACAGAAATTCCGTAGAATTATTAAAAGTAACACGTTAGTTCATATATTAAAATCGATAACCAGAAAATATAACATTATGAAAACTGAAGCAAGAAAAAATACACCAAATGTATCACTATCCCCTGAAGGAGTATTAGTACTTGAAGGCAGATCAATTATGGATGACCCGTATGTTTTTTTTGATCCATTAATTGAAAAAATAACAAAGTGTAATTCCAAGACATTTACCGTTGAAATGCGTCTTGAATATATGAACACAAGTAGTTATAAGTTACTTTTGATTCTGTTTAAATCAATAGTAAAAAACTTTAATCCAACCAACATTTTAATAAAATGGTTTTACGAAAGTGATGATGAAGATATGCTTGAACTGGGTAAGGATATCGAATCAATTATTCATGTCCCTGTTGATTTCTACGAAATGGAAACTGAGGATAACTGATATGAAATAATAGTAAATGATTAATAAATAATCAATTAATTGAAATTACTTTTCCGGAAAAAAATAAATCTTCATCGGCCAGCGGATGGTTAAAATCCATGATTACGTGAGTTTTATTAACATCCATAACAATACCGTATAATTCTTCTCCATCAGAATTGACCATTGGAACTGTACTACCAATTTTTATCAATTCTGAGTCAAATACCCCATCGACTTCAAAGACATTCTTTGGAATATTTGCTACAGCATCTTCAGATGCCGGGCCATAGGCATCTTCACATTTCAGAATAAAACTAAAGTTATCACCTGTATTGAGTCCGCTTATGTTTTCTTCAAATTTTGGAAGTAAAGTATTTGTACCCAAGGAACATTTAAACGGTTTATCATTATTAACAACTTCAATTATTTCTCCCTCAGAATTGGTTAACCTAAGTTCATAAACTATAGTGATTTCTTTCATAATCAGTAATTTAATATTTAAAATAGCATTAAACCTTAAAAGCATCCAAGATACTAATTCAATTTTACTAGTGCAATATGTCTGAACTTGTGGAATTAGGTATATTTAATATCTGAATACTGCTGATAGTCTTAAACTGAACAGTATCTGAGAATTCCCATATAACTTTTTTATCAGGCGTTATTTCAAAAACATGCGGTGCCTTACCAAAATTATTATGTCCAAGCCAATTTGTTACTATAGTGTTACCATTGGGTAAGCGTTCCATACCAGCCATAAATTTCAGATAATCTCCCGGAAGATCAGCATTAGAAAAAGTCCAGACTACATTGCCATTTGGATCTGTTTCTATCACTTTGGGATCGTGTAACATATCAGCACATGATATCAATGTATTGCCATCAGGAAGCCTGATAACGCTATGAGGTCCTCCGGGTGCCTTAATTTCTGCAATTACTTTACCGTCATGATTATACTCTTTAACTACCTGATTACCATAGTGAGCAACCAGGTAATGACCGTCGGGAAGCCTGCGTGCATTCCTCATAAATGCATGACCACCATCAATTTTATTATCAAGCAGATTTATGTATTTCAAAATTTTACCACCGGGTGAAACTTCCAGTAACCTGCCTTTATTACATTCTCCGATAAAGGTGTTGCCATTTTGCAAGCGCTGGCAGGCAAATATTTCTCCAGTGGATTTATATTCAAAAACAATATGTTTGTCGCGTGTAATTTCTTTAACTGTATTTCCATCGTTGAATAAAATATTACCATTTGACAGCATCCAGACATCGTTACTGTTTTTTGCCGGATATTCCCACACAATTTTGCCGGAAGTATCTACTATGCATATTTTACCTCCGGTATAATCGGCACACAAAAAAGAATACTTATTAGTATGCCTGAGATTAGTATTATAAATGTCCTGTTGTCCGACAGCCTGCCTGCTATTATTTTTTATATAGTCCCTGTAAGCCGATTCCATCAATATAAAAAAAGCCTGACCTTCCGTTGCCGTACCAGGTCTGTTAAAGTAAGGGGCTCCGCAAACACCCTGCACGAGTCCGTATTCTATCCACTTTTTTATGTACGGCGCTTCTCATTTTATCCGCATATTTTATATATGTTGTATCCAGCCAGCCGCCTTTAACTCCTCTGTATATGGAGTAACTGAACATTTGTGCAGCATTCGTTTCCACAAATGATTCTGTATCATTCAAAATATCATGAAACAGACCGTCATCCCTTTGCAGTTTTATTGCACCGTCAATTATTTCTTTAATATAGCCTGCCAGTATAACTTTTTCCTTAACCATTGAATCGGGAAGGCTCCTTATTACTCTGGTCATTCCTGCAGCTGCCCATCCATTACCTACTCCCCATAGAAGTTTACGTTCAAAAGAACGGGTATCATCATCCCATATATGAAAATATAGTTTTGTTTCAGTATCTTGCAGTATATGACGGTATCCTTTTATCTGGAATAATGCATCCTTATACCGGCCGCAGACAGACAGAAAAGGAGGAGCCATGTAGAGAGCATCCACCCACATACGGTTTTCAATGCAGTTATGAAAAATAATTCCTTGCCTGTTACGGGGTGCCTTATACATTAAATATGTCAGCATGCTGTCTGCCGCCTGTCCAAGTCGCTTATCCCCTGTAATTTTAGCAGCGAATAATAATGGTTCTCCATTGGATGCCGGGTCAGTAACTGCCGTATTACCTTCATTAAGTGCCAGACGTCCGTCCTTGAGCTGGTTAACAACCGCATCTTTTGCCAAAAGTATCATGTTGTTGTAATCGCCCCATTCAAGCAGTGCCTGGGAGGCTACTCCCTGTTCCCATGCCCTTCTTTGCATGGCAAGCATGGCCATTTTAACTCTTTCAGTGAGAACAGAATCACTTTTATTGTATGATTTTAAAGCTAAAACATTAAAACAATACATTATGGAAATCATTACGATAATTAGCTTCAAATTCAATAATTTGTGAGGAATAATTTTAAACATACAATTGAATTTTAATTGTTTTAATAAGCAAAGTTATGAATTTGTAAATATTAAACATGGTCGGTTAAAAGTATAATTGACATCAGTTTATTAATCAGTTCTAAATGTGCTAATAATTCATTATAATTGCATAACAATCAAAAAGAAAAAGACATACAGCTTCACAAAACGGTTAAAGCAGTCCCTATGGGTTATTTCAACTAATAAATAAATTATGAAAAAAATATTTTATATTATCTTCTTCTTAATTACAAGCTTATTGACCGGCACATTTTATTTAAGTGCCCAGAGCAAGAACCCGGAAAGCACAGAATTGTGGGAGCCGGTTCCACCAGTTATCACTCCGGGTGAAGGAACTCAGCCTCCTTCTGATGCTATTGTTTTATTTGATGGAAGGAGCCTGGACCAATGGCAAAATTCAAAGGGAGAAGCAGCATCCTGGACAGTATCCGGAGGAGTTTTAACTGTTAAACCCGGAACAGGAAATATTCAGACTAAAAAACCATTTGGTGATTGCCAGCTGCACATTGAATTTTGTGAGCCTGCAGTAATTACCGGCGATGGGCAGGGCAGAGGCAATAGCGGCGTATTTCTTCAGGGGTTATATGAAGTACAGGTTTTGGATTGTTATAATAATAAAACCTATTCAAATGGTCAAACCGGCTCTATTTATAAACAATATATACCATTGGTGAATGCGTGTAAAAAACCCGGTGAATGGCAAACATACGAAATAATATTTACAGCTCCTCGTTTCAGTGACAATGGCCGGGTGATTATACCTGCGTACATAACTGTACTTCATAATGGTGTGTTGATTCAAAACCATGTAGCTTTGTTAGGGTCCACGAAATTTATCGGATTCCCTGAATATAATAATTATAACTTAAAATTACCTTTGGCATTACAGGATCATGGTAATCTGGTCAGCTTCAGAAATATTTGGATAAGGGAATTATAATTTAACTACCCGGAAGCAACAATTAATTCTACGATAATGAAAAAATGTGTTTACCCCATACTTATCTTTATTATTGTTTTGAATGATTTCTGCCTTGCCCAGAAAGTTACACGCCGGCCGGATATCATTTACGACCGTAAAGACGGGTTAGCCTTTGTGTTTGATATCATTACTCCTGAAAAACAAAATGGGGCAGCAGTGCTTAATATTGTAAGCGGAGGATGGGTTTCAAGGGCAGCATCTGCTATAAGTACCGATTCTTATAAACCATTAACAGACAAGGGATATACCGTTTTTGTTATAAGTCATTGCTCACAACCCCGTTACAATGTGCCTGAAATCATAGAGGAAGTTCAGCGCGCCATTCGTTTTATCCGCTACAATGCCACCAAATATGGAATTGACCCGCGCAGGTTTGGAATAACGGGTGCCAGTGCAGGTGGTCATCTCGCAATTTCTGCCGCAGTTTTTGGCAAGGATGCGGTATCAGAACAGGAATACCGTATTATACACTCCATTCCGGCCGGTAAACCGGTCGACCCTGTTGAACTTGTATCAAGCAAGGTACAGGCAGTAGCTTGTTTCTTCCCTCCAACCAATTTTGTGAATTTTATAGGAAGGGATACCAACTGGTTTGATTACCCCAAGGTCAGAAATGTTTCCACAAACGGTTCATTTATTGCCACTCCTGATTCCTCCAGAGAGTTTCAAAACAAGATACTGCGATCTGTTTCACCATATTTTTTTATTTCCGATAAAACTCCGCCGATTTGTATAATCCATGGTACTGCCGATGAACTTGTTCCTTTCAGCCAGTCCGTATCATTTATTGCAAAACTTATGGAGTATAATGTTTCCAGTCTTTTTGTACCAAGAGAGGCAAAGGGGCATGGTTGGGAACCTGATTCAACTGACAGGGCTGCGATTAATACCTGGTTTGATAAATATCTTCTGAAAAAATGATATTAATTTTTTTGAATAGTCCATTATAAATCATAAATAATATAAACACTTTCGACTATGAAAAAACTATTTGTTCTGACAGTTTTTATCTTCCTGATATTTTCTTCAACTACTGCAGGTAATAAGGTAAAACGTATTTCAGATGTAATATATGACCACAGGGACGGGGCGGCCCTGGTTTTAGATGTGTTGATTCCCGAACATCAAAATGGTATTGCTGTATTCAAAATGCTCAGCGGGGGCTGGATATCATACAGCGCTTCAAACATTGCCGAGGAGGATGTAAAAGAATTTACAGATAAAGGCATGACTGTTTTCCTGATTTCCCATGGCTCGAAACCACGGTTTAAAGTGCCGGAAATAATCGATCAGGTCCAAAGGGCTATCAGGTATGTTCGTTATAATGCACGTACATTCGGCGTTGATCCGGCCAGGTTTGGAATAACAGGAGCAAGCTCCGGCGGGCATCTCGCTGTTTCTGCAGGTGTTTTCGGGAAAGATGCGATTTCTGAAGCCGACTACAGGAAAGAACATTCATTAAATCCTAAGGATTCAGTAGACCCCGTAAATTTGGTTTCAAGCAAAGTACAGGCTGTTGCCTGTTTTTACCCACCTGTTAATCTGGTTAACTATAACCACCCCGATTCCTCTTTTTCCGATTTTAAAAACGTAGCCATTTTTGTAGATGCATTTGGAATAACCAAAGATATTACAAGGGAAAAAGTCAAAGAAATTTACAGACAGTCATCGCCTTATTTCTTTGTCAGCCAATCTACTCCTCCAATGCTTATCTTTCATGGAACCAGCGATTTACTTGTACCTTACTCTCAGGCCGTACATTTTATTGAGAAGCTGAATGAAAATAATGTACCCTGCCAGCTCATAACCAAAGAAGGGGCAGGTCATGGATGGCCCTACAATAAAGCTGATGATGAAGCCATAATCAATTGGTTTGAAAAATACCTGCCAGCAAAATAGAATTATTACATTTAAAATTCCAAATCCACCTATTCAGATGTGACATCTAACTAATTCATTGTTTTATTTAATCGGGAATCAGCAAAACTTTGCCTGTACTTTGTCGGCTTTCCATAAAATCATGGGCTTTCTTACCTTCGGATAATCTGAAAATAGTTGGTGGTAATATTTTTATTTTTCCATCTATTATCCAGTCAAAAAATTCATGAGACCTTTTTAACCTCTCTTCCTTTGATGTGAGGTAGTTCCATAAATCACCACCAGTAATTGTTTTAGAATGTGCAATAATAAGGATTGGATTTCCCAGTTCCAGTTTTCCTCCGGCCAAACCAAAGAGGACAACCTGTCCAAATATTTTTGTAACTGCAAGACTAGATTCCATTGTAGTTCCAATACTTTCATATACTATATCGATTCCATCCGGGTATTTCTCTAAAACTTTTGATTTCCAGTCCTGGCTGTATAATAAAACGATATCTGCACCTAAGGAATGGGCGATTTGTTTTTTACTTTCTGAAGATGTGAGACCTATGACGGTAGCCCCTGCTTCTTTACATACCTGAATAAGCAATTGACCTACCCCTCCGGCCGCAGCATGTACGAGTACCGTTTCCCCCTTTCTTATTTTATGGCTGTCAGATGTTAAAAAATGAGCTGTTAGCCCCTGCAACATAATAGAGGCAGCAGTTTCAAAACTAATTTCCTCAGGCAATGGTATCAGATTTTCATAAGGAACAGCAACCAATTCCGCGTTAGCAAAAGGGACATCAGCAAATGCTACTCTGTCGCCTTTTTTAAATTCAGCATAACCGTTATTGTTTATAACGATACCGGCCCCTTCAAAACCATTGATATAAGGTAGATTTCCTTTCATGGGGTAAGCACCGTTTCTCCTCATCAAATCGGCAAAATTTAATCCTATGGCTTTCATTTCCACTAATATCTCATTACCCTTTAATATTGGGTTGTTTACTTCTTGATATTTAAGTACATCAGAATTACCGAATGTTGAAAATGTTAAGGCTTTCATTTTAAAAAATGATTTGTCCAATTTATTCAAAGTTAGAATTATTTATTTACACCGTAATCATGGCCATATTGATAAATGGCTATGGTCAGAATATGGAGCTGCTTGTAAAAGATAAAAAAACGGAGCGGAAAGAGAAATGTATGAAGGTCAAAAATTAAAGGTTATTCTGGATAACGGCAGCATTATCAAGGGTGAACTAAGTATGTGTTATGACTCAACATACAAAATTTACCTTGCGGATATAAAAAAAATAAAAAATCCTTTAATTGGAGGTGCGGGTTGCACAGTAACAGGTACTGTGTTAACACTGGCGGGAATTAACATTAACAACAAAATAACCAAAGGATAAAATTGTTATATACCCAAATTCCTTTTCATTAACAAATATTATAATTCAATTTCCTTCAGGGGTCAGCATAGAACACGTTATCTTAATTTGATCCGATATGTATTGGAGCGGGGATGCAAAAAACCGCTGTGCCTTGAAGAGTAAATACAAATAAGAAAGTATCTGTGTTATTTTTTCCTTTTAGCTGTTCCTGCAGTTCAATCGCAAGTATGGATAAAACCAGGAGATTCATGAATATTGAGAATTGATTCACCTGATCACCAGACATTATAATATTTTTCTTAAATTTATTTGTGACTATAGAAGTATCTAAAAGATTCTTAAACATAATACTTTAATTGAAATGGGAAAAAAAACCTTAATACAAAAGCTAACATTCATACTTTCATTTTGCAGTTTAATTATTATTGCCTTTATTATTTTGTCGATGTTAAAATTAGCATTTGCCGATAGGAGTCTTTCATCTATTTATAATGACAGGATAATGCCTTTAAAGCAGCTTAAAATAGTATCTGACGGCTATTCAAACGACCTAATTATAAATATTCAAAAATTTAATAGTGGCGTTCTAGTTAAAGATTCTGTATTAGCCAGATTAGACGATATTACAGCAAGGATTAAATCAAATTGGCAGGAATATTTAGCTACATATTTGACACCTGAAGAAAAAGAGCAAATTAAAAAAACAGAAATTGTTAAAATTAAGGTTGATAAGCTAATAGATGAAATTAAGAAAAATATTACTAATGAAATTTGGACATATAAAGAAAAAGATTATATAACAAGCGTTCAATCTGAATATTTTGTCATTGTTGAACCATTATTAAAAGAAATAGACGAGCTTATTCGCATTCAGATTACAGAATCTGAAAAATTAAAGAGTACCATAAAAGTTGTTTTTGGTCAAATAAAATTACTTTCGACCTTGAACCTAATAATGTGTTTATTAATAGTCTGGTTTTTTATTTACCGACGCAGGTTAGAACATCGTATTTTCAATCAGACCATTGAACTCGAAGCTAAAAATGATGAATTGAATACTGTTAACGAAGAACTTATAACAAATTTAGAACAACTGGATATTACAAATGAAGAACTCTTTGCATCCAATGAAGAACTTACCATTGTAAACGAACAATTGAATATATATAAAAATGATTTGGAACAATTAATTGAGGATAGAACACAAAAATTAACTAAAAGTGAACTCCATTTTAAAGGGATTTTTAACAATGCTTATGATGCAATAATTATATTAAAAGACGGAGTGTTTGTTGATTGTAATACCAGAACATTGGAGATGTTCGAATGCGCAAGAATTGAGTTTATAGGGAAATCGCCATCAGATTTTTCACCTGAACGACAAATAAGTGGCAAATTATCGTCAGACCTGGTACAAGAATTATTGAAACAAGCAAAAGAAGGAAATATTCAAATATTTGAATGGAGAAATATTAAATATAAGAGCAAACAAGAGTTTGACGTAGAAATATCGTTAAATAAACTTGAAATAAATGGAGAAATATTAATACAAGCTATTGTCCGGGATATCACAGAAAGAAAACGACATGAAGCTGCACTTGCTAAAGCTCAAACCTTTTTAAATGCAACTTTTGAAAGTACAGAAGATTTAATTTTTGCCTTAGATGCTACAGATTTTAAAGTTATCGCTTTAAATTCCGCAGCAAAGAAATTTTACTCTTCAGCAAATGTTGTTGTTGACATAGGTACAAACATGGAAGATATGTTTCACCATGACCGTATACCTGAATGGCAGAATTTTTATACCAAGGTATTTGAATTCGGAGCATTTAATGTCGAATATACAACACAAATTCTGAATCGAAATTTATGGTTGTCGTTCTATCCATTAATTAGTAACGGAAAAACTTTTGGAATATCTGTTTTTGCAAGAGACATTACCCAAATGAAGTTGGCGGATGAACAAATGCAAATCCTTAAACACTCAATAGACTTTGCTCCGGATGGAGCTTACTGGAACGATTCATCGGGAAATTTTATTTATGTAAACGAATCCGGTTATAAAAATTTGGGCTATACAAAAGAAGAATTTTCAAATATGGTTATTCAAGATATAAGTCCGTATACTACACCTGAACGCTGGGCAAATATACTGAAACAGTTAAGGGAAAAAGGGAGTTATTTTGCAGAAATCATGCATCGTAGAAAAGATGGTACATTGTTCCCGGTTGAAATATCAGTCACCTATATATATTTCAATGGTAAAGAATTTATTAATAGTTTTGCAAAAGATATTACTGAACGTAAAATTCTTGAACAGAAAATGCTCCATAGTATTGTTGAAACAGAAGAGCATGAAAGAATGAATTTTTCACAAGAATTGCATGATGGTTTAGGCCCATTAATTTCTTCGATAAAAATGTATATTCAATTAATATCATTACCCGGTTCAAAAATGGAAATAGTTAAAGCTGCTCAGATGGCAGAAACATTAATTGATGAAGCATCAAGAACAATAAGAGAAATATCATTCAGGCTTAGTCCCACATATTACAAAACTATGGAATATGTGATGCATTAAGTGCCTACATTGAAAAAATTAAGGAGACAAAAAAAATACAAATTCAATTGAATTGCAAGAATATCTGTAGAATCAATTTATCTACAGAAACTATAGTTTACAGGGTTATTTGTGAGTGTATAAACAACACTATTAAACATGCCAATGCAGAAATAATAAATATAAGCTTAAACTGTGTCAATGAGATTCTTGAGATTGAATATAATGATAATGGTATCGGATTTGATGTATCAGAAATATTAAATTCAAAAAAAGGTATAGGGTTACTTAATATGCAAAGCCGTTTAGAATCAATAAATGGCAGTATGGATATAAAAAGTAGCCCTGCAAATGGGACGAAAATAATTTTCAAAGTAAGTATATCTAACAATTAGAAAATTTTATATCTTTTCTTTTAAATTAATCAAACTATGATAAAATTAATTATAGTTGATGATCATCGGATGTTTCGGGAAAGCCTTAAACATATTCTTACCACTGAAAAAGTTGCGGAAGTATTGGCAGAAGCTGAAAATGGCGAAGAAGCAATAAAATTACTGGACTATTTTCAGCCTGATATCATTCTCATGGATATTGCTATGCCAAAATTGAATGGAATAGAAACAACAAAAAGAGCATTAAAAAAACAGCCCAATTTAAAAATATTAGCTTTATCTGGCTTTGATGATGATAAATATTATTTCAGTATGGTTGAAGCCGGAGTAAAAGGATTTGTGCTTAAAAATTCGGGAATTGCAGAGCTCAAAAATGCAATTAATGAGATAAATAATAATAATAATTGGTTTTCTTCCGAATTAATGCAAAAGGTAATTATGAAACTAAATACTAAATCAAAAAAAAATAAAGTAGTAGATTTATCTGAAAGGGAATTGGAAATACTTCATTTGATCTGTGAAAGTCTTACCAACGATCAGATAGCAGATAAATTAAATTTAAGTTTTGAAACAGTAAAATGGCACCGGGCCAATATCTTGTCCAAAACAGAATGTACCAATACTGCAGGTCTTGTTATGTATGCCATTAAAAACCAATTGGTTGAAATTTAATTTATTACACATTAGGTGAATTATGAAACATTATAAAGGTAATTATCTTCTTAATGTAACAGCTCAGTTAAAATAGAAAATAAGTTGTTTCTGTCAATAGGCTTACTAACATAACCTATACAACCAGCATCAAAAGCTTTCTTTCTATCAGATTCAAAGGCATAAGCTGTTTGCGCAACTATCTTTAAAGAAGGGTTTTTATCTAAGAGTGCTTTTGTTAAATCATATCCATTTCCGTCTGGCAGCTTTATATCAATGAGTATAAGATCAGGTATTATATTTAATTCAAAAAATCCATAAACTTCCTTCACACTAAATGCTGAATATATTTTAATATTAGTTAAATCTAAGAGTGCCTTTAAATAATTGTAACTGTCCTCGTTATCTTCAATTATCAATATGGATTTATATTTCCAATCTAAAATCTTCTCCTGACTTTTTAATTCTTTATATTTTATTTGATTTTGAGGTAACTTATTAGGAATTGTAAAAATAAAATTACTCCCATTGCCCAACGAAGATTTTAGTTTTATCGTACCACCAAAGGCATCAACAATACCCTTAACTATTGATAACCCGAGACCTGTCCCTCCATATTTTCTTGTAGAAAAATTCTCTTCAACTTGCCGAAACCGTTCAAAAATAATTTCCTGATATAATGGATCAATCCCTATGCCAGAATCTTTTACGTAATATGTTATTTTATTCTGGTTAAGCGAATATCCAAATTCAACAAAACCTGTTTCTGTAAACTTTAGCGCATTTCCCACCAAATTATTGAAAATTTGAGCGAGCTTATTTGGGTCAGAAATTATTTTAAATGAACCTGTTTTGGCTTTTACTGGAATTAATATAACTGAAGAACTAATTTTATTACCTGCAAATGAATTATAAATTTCATCAATCAAAATATTTAAATCAAATTCTTTTTCCAATATAGACAGCTGATTTGATTCTATTCGGGAAATATCCAGAATATCATTAATTATATTAAGTAAGTTTTTACAGTTTTCGTTAATGATGTTAATATACTGAAGATTTTTTTCTTTATCCTCATCATTGTATAAAAGGCTTGAAAACCCAACAATTGCATTCATAGGTGTTCTAATCTCATGGCTCATATTTTGAAGAAAAGCTGATTTAAGACGGTTATTTTCTTCAGCTTGTTCTTTAGCTTTTCGTAGATCCCGTTCGGCATTTTTTCTGGCCAAAGTACTTGAAAAAACCTGCGCTATTAATTTACTTGACTGTACAATTGATTCCGACCAGGACAAATTTTTTGTTGTGGCAGCAAAAGAAATAGCACCATAAATAGATTCTTTTCCAATTTTAAAAGGAATTACAAGTGAAGACTTATGTCCATAATATTTTAGTATTTCTTTATCCTGTTGTGCATCTATAGGCAAATCATTTACATTAGTAATAATAACCGGTTTATTGTTAAGAACCTGACTGGTAATCCATGGTGCCATATCATTTGCAATGACATTTTCTGGTACAATTGGCATATCATCAAAAGTAAATATATGAGTCAAATGTAATTCTTGTGGTTTATTTGCCGAACCTTGCCAGACAAAAGAGCGGTCTGTACCTAAGAATTTGCATATCCATCGTTGTGCATTAACTATTGAATTATCTATATTTTCAAAATCAATATTCAGGAATTCAGCTTGTATTTCTATCAGCATTCTTTCAAATTCAAGATGAAAATTATATTCTTCAATTTTACTATAATTTTTATGTTGTAATAACCTTTTTATATCAAGTATTTCCATTGTTTTTTAAATTTTATTGGACTGTATTTTTTTATCCTCAATTTTTTTATCTGTATTAATGAAATTGAAATATAAAATATTCAGGATCTCTAAAAATAAAGACCCTGAATTGAACATAAATTTTAATACATTTCAAATTCTTTATCTTTAATATCTTCTTCCAGGATTTTAGTACCGTTAACAGGTTTTGATACATACTTTTTAGAAACTTGCATCTTTCTTTCTGATTTTATTTGACTTTTTTCTTTTACTATTATTCGACCAGTGTTAAAAAAAGATATTGTTTCATTCAATGATACAGCCTGACTAGCAAGTTCTTCAGCAGTGGCACTCATTTCTTCTGCTGCTGCGGAATTTTGTTGAGTAACTTTTGATAATTGTTCTATTGCTTGTGAAATTTGATTTGCACCTGAGGTTTGTTCAATACTTGCAGCCGCAATCTCCTGGATCAGAGTAGCAGTTTTTTGAATATCAGGGATAATTTTAATCATTAGACTTATAGAATCTTCAGTAACATTCAGACTTGTTGCTGAAAGTGTATTTATTTCAATTGCTGCCTTCTGGCTTGTTTCAGCCAGTTTACGTACTTCCGCCGCCACAACAGCAAATCCTTTACCATGTTCACCAGCACGAGCAGCCTCAATGGCAGCATTTATTGCAAGAATATCTGTTTTTCCGGCAATGGTATTAATTATTTTTATTTTTTCTGATATCTGACGAATAGCTTCCAGGCTTTTTTGTGAGGCCGTAGCCAGATCGTTTATGCCTTTTGATGCATTTGTAGCTATTTTTTCCGTTTGAGTTGCATTTTCTGTATTTTGTTGAATTGTAGAGGTCATTTCTTCTACAGAAGATGATACTTCCTCTGCCGATGATGCCTGTTCACTCACACCTTCAGCAATCTGAATTGTTGTTGAACTGAATTGAGCACTCGCTGAGGCAACATTTTGTGCCGATTCTACAATTTGTCCAACAATTTCGTTTAGTCTTAAAACCATATCGGAGAGTGCCTGATTGAGTTCGTCATTTTCTGAACGCTTTTTAAGGGTTACTGTAAGATCACCATTCGATACCAGTTTTGCCTTTTCTACCACTTCTTTATTTGAAATTATAAGCCTTTTGAAGGCATTTGCCAAACTTCCAATTTCGTCTTTGCTTTCAATATCAATGTTTATATCAAGGTTTCCCTGGGCAATCAAATCTGCAGCTAAATCTATTTTACGGATAGGATTTGAAATTAATGAAGAAATGAAAAATGCAATTAAAATAGCTAAAAATATACCTCCTGCAATAATTCCAATGAGGAGTTTATTTTGGAACGATTCTACATTTTTTGCAGTTTTGGTCAGATTATCTGAAATAACCATATTTATATCAATTACTTTGGCTAAATCAGTATCAGCCTTAAAAAACAAAGGCCTTAAATCCATGCTTGCTTTAAAAAGCTTCTCGTTTATCTTTTGTAATTCAACAGCCATGTCTCCATGTTTTAAATTCCCCATGTCCCTAAGTAATTTGTCTTTGCTTTTATTAAGGTTGAAAAATTCAATACTTCCCTTTTTCCATGCATCCCAACTTAATGCAAAGGAATCCCAGGCTACTTTTTCATCAGGTGTTTGGTATAATGGCGTGTATACTGCCCACGCCTTATCGGCACTTTTCCATTTTTCTTCAACCTGCTGATACTGACTTTCTCTAAATTCTAAAGTATTAAAAGATCCCTGATCAATCAGCAAAGTACGTTCAAGGGATTTAATAGAAGTATGTACCTCATTAATTGTTTGCAACGAGTTTACACTAGGCAAACGGTTGGAAGTTGCCTCAATGAGGAGTTTACTTACGGATTTTAACCCGTTATATCCTATTGCTCCAACCACAATTAGGATTATTATTAATGATGAAAAGCCAATTAAGAGCTTTGATCTGATTTTTAAGTTTTTAAATTTCATGACTTATGGATTTAATTATTAATTAATGTGTTACTTCTTCATTTAATTTTAAAATTTCCGAATCAGCTATAGAGAATACTTTTTCGGGATTTAATAACAGGATAAAGGCATCGTTTCTATGGATTACACCTTCAATATAGAGATAGTTGAAACTAAGGCCCATTTCAGGAACCGGTTTAATTTCATCATGATTAATTTCAATCACATCTTTCACACCATCCGCTGTTGCCGAAACTGTATAGCGATTTTCGTTTTTTACCAAATCAAATACAATTATGAAGTTTTTGGATTCCTCATTAATAGAAGACATGTTAAATTTACATCTGGTATCTATAACTGGCAGGATTTCACCCCTGAAGTTTATAATTCCCAATATATGTTCAGCGGCTTTTGGCACTCGGGTAATTTGTTGTTGTTCAAGTACTTCAAGTACTTTTACAACATTTACGGCAAAGAACTCTTCACCAAGTACAAATGTTAATAAAGTTAATTTTTCCATTGAATTGATTATTAAATGATTATTATAATTTTGAGTATTGCAGCAAAAGTTTATCTGAATCTATTAGAAGTGCAATGCTGCCATCACCTAACAGGCTTGCACCTGATAAAAACTTCAACTCGTTAAAATCATGGCCTAAAGGTTTTATCACCGCCTGATATTCACCCACAATGTTGTCTACTGCAAGTGCGAAGGTTTTATGGTGTTTTTTAATTATTACTAGCTTGTCTGTATTATCTGAAGTGAAATCGGCATTACAAGCAGGTGGTTCGATAAACAAATAAGGTATTAGTTCCCCATTAAAATTAAACAGGTGATTTTGCTTGTCAATTAGATTAACATGAGCTTCGATAATGCAGGAATCAATATCTTCTATAGGAATAGCATATATTACATTTAACGCTTTAACTAAAAGTGTATCAATTATTGAGATAGTTTGCTTGAGCTTTATTGTAAAGGTTGTTCCTCTCCCTTTAATTGAATTAATAGTAATTTCTCCCCTGATTTCCTGTATTTTCTTTAATACAATGTCCATTCCAACACCTCGACCTGATACACTGGAAAGATACTGAGCTGTGGATAAACCAGGAAGGAAAATAAGATTGAGTATTTCATTTTCAGATAATTGAGTCCCCGGATTAATTAATCCATTGTCCACTGCTTTTTTATAAACATATTCTGTATCGATACCATTACCATCATCACTGATATATATATATACATAATTTCCTGACTTCACAGTTTCAAACCGGATGGTACCTGTTTCATTCTTTCCTCTGGTTTTACGAACTTCAGGTAATTCTACCCCATGATCTATACAGTTGCGAATAAGATGCATGATAGGTTCACCAATATGATCAATTATACTTTTATCTAATTCAGTATAGTTTTCATCGGTTACAAAATTTATTTGCTTACCAAGTTGTTTAGCTAAATCACGGATAAGTCTTTTGAATTTTTCAGTCATTTCAAGAATTGAAACAAGCCTTAGGCTTAATGCATTTTCACTAAATAATTTGGTGAGCATTTCAATTTTATCTGCTGCAATAAAAATCTTATCTCGTTGTTCTTTATTTAAAGCATTAAATAGTTCAGATTTAGTTGTTACCAATTCACTAACCAGATACATTAAAGAATCAAGTTTACCGGAATCGACATTAATATGACTTGTTTTTCTTGAGGTAGGTATTGTTACAGCCTGGGTATTTAAATTCACTTTTTTCTCAATCAAATCTTTTTCTTCATTTGTGATTTTTGAAATTGAAGATTCCGGATTCTCAATTATCCTTTCCACCTTTTTGAAAGCATCCCTGGTCTTAATATTATCTGAGTTAAAAATGTCGAAATCTGCAATTTTATATATTTTGCAGTAGTCCATGATAAACATCAGAGCTTCCTCAATTTGACTAAAGCCTTTATCAGTAACTAAGAAAATACTCCAAAATGATTCATTACCGGGTTTAAATGGATGAAACTGGATTTTATAGTCTCCCAGTATTAGTAAATCGTGAAAAGTATAAACCAAATTAATTGCACGATCAATGATTTCATCGCTTGGATCAAATAATATGTGCCATGTGTAAAGCTCACTTCCGGTATATGTTTTAGATTGTGATTTAATTGGTTGAAAGGACTTACCTTCATTTATTCCAACAGCTTTTAATACATCAAGGTTATTCTGTAGCTCACCATATTTTTCAATGTTTGCAGGAATTTCAAATTTCTCATCATAAAGCAAAGCACGAATATGGTCAGCTGCAGAAAAGCTTACTTCTAATAATTCTGTTTTGACTTTTGTTTTATTTTTCCGGATCAAATCATATAGACTTTCAAGCTCATGAGTGATATCTACAATTTTTTCAAATCCAAACATGCCACTGGATCCTTTAATTGTATGCATCACACGAAATACTTCATCAATAAGCTGTTCGTTTTCTTTTTCTTTTTCTAGCTCAATCAGTGTATTATCAAGGTTTGTAAGTAATTTTTCTGCTTCATCAATAAATTTCTGTTTTAAGCGGGAGATATCCATAACTAAAATTTTATAGTTTCATTTGATTACTTCTATCGAATAAAATGTCTTTAGGGAAGAATAATCCACCTTCAATTACATTATCAATTGCTTCATTTAATTGAGCTACAAGATCATGTTTAAAAATGCAGCCTCTAAAGCCGGCTTCAATCAATTTTAAGAGGTAGACTTTTTCTATATGCATCGTAATTGCAATAATTTTCAAATTATTGTTATGCCACAATAATTCCTTGGCCAATTGAATACCATCTTTACCTGGAATAAATACGTCAATGAAAATAATATCCGCCAAATGCCAGGTTTTAATTTTTAATGCTTCATCAGCATTGGCAGCTTCATCTAAAATTTCTGCATTAAACTTTGTGATTAACACTGTACTCAGAGCACACCGAAATTGTTCGTTATCGTCTACTAAAATATATTTTAGTGCTTTCATAATTTTCATTAGTTTATGAAGCAAAACTACATCGATATGAAGCCTGAAGACACATTATAAATGACTGAAAATAAAATATTAATAGGGGCTTGAATTAAATTTAAATAGGGGTAGTAACTACCTTAAAGGGGGGGGTGAAATGGTTTTATTATTAAACTAAATTATAAAAGGTAGGAAGTCTATATCCAAAGTGATTTTAATATTGCAGGAACAGCATTCATCAAATAAATATATATCAAATCATTGTAAATGATTTGTTGTCCAATATCAATATGGTAATTATTAAATGAAATAAATGATAATGATTGAGGTGCAGATTGTGCAAATGAAAAAGCACCTACAAAATAGCTTCCATAAGTGCTTGATTATAAAGTTGTCCTGCCAGGGGTCGAACCTGGACTCTTCTGATCCAGAATCAGAATATATACTTTACTTAATTGTTATTATTGTTTATTATTGTTTGTTAAATACCTATTATTTATAGCTATATAAAAATTCCATTTATTATCTGTTTTTAAAATTTCGAATTATTTATTAATTTTCTGTATCAATTTGTGTCTCAAAATTACTTTATTCAATGATACATAAAATTACAGCAGCTCTAGTTTTGGATCCTAGAAATACAAAGAAAGATGGAAGGAATCCAATTAAACTAAGAATTACATTTGAACGAAGGAGAAAGTATTATGCAATTGGATTTGATGCCACTCAAGGTGAATGGGAGACAATTAATTCAGATAAGGCTAAAGGTAAAGAAAGGACAACACAATCAAATATGTATGTAATACTTAAGAAAGCAGAGGAATTAATTCTAACATAACTATGGAAGATTTTACTTTTCATAAATTTGAGGAAATATTTTTCGCACAAAATCTAGTAGTTAAAAGTAAAAATGTTTTTGAAGCGTATGATGTTTATATGCAGGAATTGGAGAACGAAGGGAGACTTGGAAATAAAAGTAGTTATAGTTGTTCTAAAAATTCTCTAAAATTATTCAGGAATAAGCTTCAATTTGAACAAATTACCCCTGAATTTTTAAAAAGTTATGAAACCTGGATGTTAAAAAATAAAAGAAGTTTAACTACAGTTGGTTTTTATATGAGAGCTTTACGAACAATTACAAATAAAACAATTGACGAAGGAGTAATGAATCGTGAAGATTATCCTTTTGGAAAATATAAATATATTATTCCAGGTGTAAATAAAGGTAAAACAGCACTTGATTTAGAAGAAGTATCAAAAATCTTTCACTATAAAACCACTCCTATGAGTTTTGAGGATAGATCAAAAGATTTTGGTTATTCAGCTAAATGTGCAATGGAATGAACTTTAAAGATATATGCTATTTACAAGATAGCATTATTCTCTGCTCTCGTATATAATTATTTAATTAAAAAACATTATTAAAATACTTATTGTGCAACAAGCACATATACTGCATATTATCTGTAATAAGTTTTTTACCCAATTGTTTTGATCTATTTTTTGGTATTTAATGACTTACTATAAGTTGTGCATTATATACATTATTTTTAGAATCAGTAATTCTAACTGAGTATGTGCCATTTGGTAAATTACTAACAGAAATATTAAACATATCTCCTGTAAATGTATTGGAATAATAAGTTTTCCCAATGCTATTGAAAATTGAAATGAAATAAGTAAGAACAGTTGAGTTATTATCGTTATTGGAATTGTCTAATGACAATTTAATTGGAGTTGAAGCTATAGTAGTATCAGAAGTTTGTATTACAGGTATAACAGTTACATTACTAGTGTCTTAACCCCCAAAATAACTTTATTATTATTTGACAGGTGCTGGAACAAAGTTCAGATTATAAGAACCATTTGAATAAATCTCCAGTTGATTAGAAGATAATGTAAATTTATAGGCACTATCAATGTTATTAACTAAATACGCTTCCCACCCATAATTTATGCAGTAAATTAGAGTAGTTTCAAAATGAGAAATAGAAATATTATTACCTGTAGTAATTGAATATTTTCCTCTACCACCATTACATGATCCAGACATTGATACTAAACTTGCACTATCACTAAATAATACCCACTCAGGCTGAGATATACTATCCGGGAAATTTATTATTTTTTTCGTTTTAGTATTTTGAATGGAGGTTAAATTCCATTGAACATTCAATAGAGGTGCATACAATTGAGGATTTTCAGCATTATCTTTTTTGTCACATCCGATAAAGAAAAATAAAAAAATACATAAAAAATTTGTTTTCATCGTCTTATAATTTTAATAAAATTAAAATAAATTATTCCTATCCATTCTTTTACTAAGATGAAGAAAATCAAAAAAGATGCGTTAAGGCTTAAGATATAGATGAATTTGTTTTCTTCAAACTAGTTATGATTTAAATTATTTAACGATTGGCTAGTATGCGCCCGAGCATACTTCCAGATAAATTTTAATAATCTGGAAATACATTAATGCCGGGCAATTTTGGCATTTAATATATTTTTGGGAGAATTCTTTCGGATTATTTATATTGTAACCAATTGATGGTTCTGTTACAGTTTCTTTTTTAGTTAAAGCTTGAAGGTTATTATTTAAATGACTAAGAATTGTTATACAACCAGGGACTTTTGTTAAACCTAATTTTTTTAATGTTTTTGAAATTGTGGGCGATGCATATCCGGGTTTATTGTAAGCTGAAATAATTAAATTTGTAATATATTCATTTAAAAAACCTTCGGTCAATACTTCTTTACCAGAATACCTACAATTTATTTTATTTAGCTCTTCGATACTAATAATAGGAATATCAATATCTGTTATTTCCATAACTTATTGAATTACTTGAATTAATTATGTTGTATATCTAAAAGACTTAGGAATGAAAATAATAAAAATTATGAAATGTGAAATTCAAATTTGTTGTGCAAATTGTGTGCAAATAAATGTTTTTTAAGTTTCACCCTAACTTATAACTATTTGATTTTTAAGTAGCGAGAGCCGGGCATGATCCGGCGACCTCATGATTATAAATTATGATGTATACTGTTAATATTTTTTCCCGCATCATTTTAATTTATATGTTGAAATAAAGCTAGTTGTATGGAAATTCTATTTTGTGTATCAAAATGTGTATCAAATGAAAAAGCACCTACAAAATAGCTTTCATAAGTGCTTGATTATAAAGTTGTCCTGCCAGGGGTCGAACCTGGACTCTTCTGATCCAGAATCAGACGTGTTGCCAATTACACTACAGGACAGTGTTTGTACAAAATTATAAAAATATGTTATTTTACCTAAGTGTATGATCCAAATAATTTCTATTTCGTAATCCGCAATCAATAATTCACATTCAGTATTACGTATTTCGGAGCCAGTAATCTGTAATTAATAATCCGTAATCCGTAATTTGCACATCTGCACATATTGTTTTACATCTTACCTGCTATCTTCGACCAGCTGTCCTTAAGCGTAACTATTCTGTTAAAAACAAGGTGATCAGGTGTAGAATCGTAGTCTACACTAAAATAGCCTATTCTCTCGAACTGAAATTTATCAAGTTTATTAACGTCTTTTAGTTCAGGTTCAATATAGCAATTTTGTATTTTTAATGAATCGGCATTAATATTTGACTTATAGTCCAAGCCTTCTGGTACGTCATCAGGGTCTTCGGTGAGGAACAGCCTGTCGTATAACCTAATTTCTGCTTCAAGTGCATGTTGTGCCGAAACCCAGTGAATGGTTCCCTTTATTTTTCTTCCATCAGGTGCATTACCACCCTTTGACTTTTGATCATAGGAACATTTAATTTCAATCACCTGACCATTTTCGTTTTTTACTACTTCTTCACATTTGATTATATATGCATATCTTAGACGTACTTCAGCACCCGGTGATAACCTGAAATATTTTTTTGGAGGATTTTCCATGAAATCTTCCTGTTCGATATAAATTTCCCTGGAAAAAGGAACTTTACGCGTTCCCATCATACAATCCTCCGGATTGTTGACTGCATCCATCCAATCAACCTGGGTTTCCGGATAATTAATTATTGTCACTTTTAAAGGGTTCATGACACCCATAACCCTTTTTGCTCTTTTATTAAGGTCTTCCCTAAGACAAAATTCAAGCAGTGACACATCAATAATATTATCCCTTTTTGCCACACCTACCTTTTCTGCAAAATTACGAATACTTTCAGGTGTGTAACCCCTGCGGCGTAAACCGCATATGGTAGGCATACGCGGATCGTCCCATCCGTTCACATAGCCTTCCTTTACCAGCTCAAGGAGTTTGCGTTTACTCATCATCGTATATGTAAGGTTGAGTCTTGCAAATTCAATTTGCTGAGGCGCAAAAATTTCGAGCTCCTTTATAAACCAGTCATAAAGTGGACGGTGTACTTCAAATTCAAGTGTGCAAATGGAATGTGTAATTTTTTCTATTGAGTCGCACTGCCCGTGGGCAAAATCATACATAGGATAGATACACCATTTGTCTCCGGTACGGTGATGTTCGGAATGAAGTATCCTGTATAATATAGGATCGCGCATAAGCATATTAGGGGATGACATATCTATTTTAGCACGTAACACCTTTGATCCGTCGGGGAACTCCCCATTACGCATTCTTTCGAACAGGTCAAGGTTTACTTCTGCAGAACGGTTTCTGTAGGGACTTTCTTTTCCGGGCAGATTTACCGTACCTCGGTAACTGGATATCTCTTCCTGGGTAAGATCGCAAACATATGCCTTATCTTTTTTTATAAGTTTAACTGCATATTCATAAATAGTTTCAAAATAATCACTTGCATAATATTCGCGGTTGTCCCAATCGAAACCTAACCATCTTACATCTTCTTTAATGGAATCTACATATTCTGTGTCTTCCTTAACGGGGTTTGTATCATCAAAACGCAGGTTGGTAAGTCCGCCATATTTTATTGCTAATCCAAAATTTAAACATATGGATTTAGCATGACCAATGTGCAGATACCCATTAGGTTCTGGCGGGAACCTGGTATGAACCCTTCCTTGATTCTTACCTGATTGGATATCACCTTCAATAATTTCCTGAATAAAATGTTTACTTTCCTGATTTTTCAGAACATCATTTTCAACTTCGTTAACCGCGTCTTCCACTATATTATCTTATTTTAGTTTTTTTTCATTAAATGATTAATAATTAATATTAAGGTATTTATTAATCCAATCCTGCAAAATTGCAGATAAAAGCGTTTCGTAAAACAATTTTAATAATTTATTTTAATTTATTTTGTAACTAACAGCTAACATTTAAAAGCTAATCTAAAATATATGGGTAAGATTATTCTTGAAGATATTGAATTTTATGCTTATCACGGATGTATGGAGGAAGAGAAAATCCTTGGCAACCGGTTTATTGTAAATGTAATACTCGAAACTGACACAGATAAAGCTTCTGCAACTGATAAAATTGAAGACACCTTGAATTATAAAACTGTGTTTGAACTGGTAAAGAAGGAAATGGAAATAAGAGCTAATTTACTTGAAAATGTTACCAGTCGAATTATAGAAAGTTTGTTTTCAAGTTTCAACCAACTGGATCATGCAATTGTTAAGGTATCGAAGCTTAACCCTCCTGTAGGGGGTAAAATGAGGTGCGTGAGCGTTGAATTATCTCAACAAAAGCCATGATGTGCAGGCTCAGGCATTTATTATTTGAAATTTTATTTTCAGCATTTATCCTTTTACTTTCTGTTAGTGTTGCATTTGGGCAGGACACCTGTAAAACTATAAATAATAAATACTGGGGCTTGTATACTAATTTACTAACTTGCAGCATAATACAAAACACAAAAGGAGCGCCTGTAAGTAATAATCCGTTCCTTGTTGAAATTATTCCTTCATTTCAAACCAACGGCAACAAAGAATGGCAACAGATTTATGGTTATCCTGTGACCGGGTGTTCATTCTTATTTGGCAATTTGGGAAATTCAGGTGAACTGGGTAATTTATACGGAGTAGTTCCAAACATAACTTTTAATACTTTAAATACCCGCTGGTATGCTCCGCGGTTCTCATTAGGAGTGGGTTTGGCTTATTTTAACAAGCCATATAATGAAACTACCAACCCTTATAATATATTTATAGGATCACATGTAACTGCAATGGCTTATGCAAAAGTTTTCATCCATTATAATCTTTTGCAAGGCTTTGGGTTGAACGCCGGATTAATTGTTTCACATTGTTCCGATGGTCATTATCAAATGCCAAATGTTGGCTTGAATATTTTTTCATTTTACCTGGGATTCAATTTTTTACCCTCTGTTAACCATTATTTTACTGAAAAAAGGATAATAGATATTCCGAAAAGCAAACTAAAAATAAATTTTAGTACGGGTTTAGGTGTTCATGTCCTTGATCTTACTTTGGGACAAATAAATAATACAAAATATGCTGTATATACCAATGATATTTATTTATCCAAACGGGTAGGTATGGTTAGTAATCTGCATGCAGGATTTGAAATAAACCAGTATAACAGCTATTACAACTTCATAGTTAGCAACGATTATTTTCGCAGTGAGCAAAAACTTAAATCAACTGTTTTAGCCTTTTATATAGGACATGAACTTTTGATTGGCTCCCTGGGAATACTTACCCAGGCTGGGGTAAACCTTTATAATCCATTCTACGATAATTACATTAATCTTTATAAAAGTGAAACAACACATGAAAAAATTTTGAAGGACCTGATACCGGTAAAACTTGGACTGCAATATTATTTATTCAATCCAAAATACAATACTTCCAGTAATTTGTTTATAGGAGCATATATAAAGGCTAACTATGCCCAGGCTGATTTTATCTGTTCGCAGGTAGGATTTGTATTTTAATGTTGTGTTTATGGGCTCCGCTGGTTGAGCACAAATATTACTAATAATTTAGAATTTTATGAAAGAACAAAATAATCCACAGCCGTCACTGAGGATGGCACGTCTGGATGCCTTGTGCGACGGGGTGTTTGCCATTGCAATGACTTTACTTGTACTTGACCTGCAGGTACCTGTAAGGCAATTAATAAATTCGGACCATGATTTATTTTTAAGTCTTATTAGTTTGGGTCCTAAATTTTTAAGCTATTTATTAAGTTTTTTAATTCTGGGCATATTTTGGGTAGGGCACAACAGTCAATATGCATTTATTAATAAAATAGACAGGGAACTGCTTTGGATCAACATCCTTTTATTATTATTTATTTCATTGATACCTTTTTCAACAGCATTTCTGGGAGGTCATATTAGGTTGAGGTTTGCGGTATGGGTATATTGGTTTAATTTGTTATTTATAGGTGGATCACTACTTTTAAACTGGGAATATGCAAAAAAACAAGGCTTTATACCTGTCCTCAAAGAAAAACCTAATATAGATTATGTCGTTAAAAGAAGAATACTTATGGCTCAGTTATTTTATTTTTCCGGGGCCCTGGTTTCTCTTATAAATACATACCTGGGTCTTTTTATTATACTTGGCATTCAACTATCATATGTTTTTACATCCATTTTTGATAAGCAAACACACAGATTATTCAGGGAGTAACCGATTGTTTGGGATGATAATGTCAGGCATGGCTGTTATAGCAGGTTTAGCAAAAATATTGTTGTTTTTTTGTTTTGGTTTTACTTTAATTTGGAACGTCTTTTGTTTATCTTTATAATGTCAGGAGTATTTTACACAAAACCATAAAGATGGACGAAAACTCATTATTGTTAATTAAACAAGTAATTGACCAACAAATTAATAAAGTCGATAAGATACTGGATAAGAGAAGCAGTGCAGGGCAGCATTTCGACGATTTTTTAACGGAAGAAAAGGCCAGGTTGTACGGTATGCTTGAAATTTACTGGGTACTGGGCGGTTTGGATTATCAGCATTTTAAAAGGTAAATTTTATAATGATGAGAATACTATTTGTGATATTAATTTTACTTATATCATGTAAATCGGCAAACATAGTGAAACCTGATCAGAAAATTAATCAAGAGTTTAAATTTGAATTATCCGGATACCTTGGAAAATGGTATGAAATTGCAAGGTTTAATCATATTTTTGAAAGAGGATTGGAGGGTGTAACAGCTACATATTCTTTGCGTAAAGATGGTAAAATTAAGGTTGTGAACCAGGGTTTCCTTAAAGGGCCTGACGGGAAAAAGAAAATAGCAATAGGTAAGGCAAAAACGGTATCGTCTGAAATGCCACGCAATTTAAAAGTTTCATTCTTTTTAAATTTTTATGCTGCGTACAACATTCTGGAAATAGATTCAAATTACACGTATGTTCTAATTGGAAGTAATTCACCTGACTATCTTTGGATATTAAGCCGAACCCCACAAATGGACCCGGCAATTTATAATTCCTTGATAAATAAAGCTAAATTACGGGGATACGATGTCAGCAAATTAATAAAAGTTAAGCAACCCTTAAATTAAATGCGGTAATCAGTAACAAATGTTAAGTGATCTTGGAATTGAAGGTATATATATTATTCATGTCAAAAAAGGGTATGAAAAACACGAACAACGAATAAATGAGTTGTTTAAAAGGTTGAACTTTGATTATATATTTATCACCGAGGGTGACCCGGAAAATTTTACAAAAGAAATGCTTAACAATTATTTTTCAGTTGATGAAAAATTTCCCAAGGGTCAGTTATCCTGTACTTTAAATCATATATTTGCATATGAGCAGGTTTTGGCTAATAAAAATAAATATGCCTTAATATTCGAAAACGACCCATTCTTTCTTGGGGATTTTATAAAAAAAATAAAAAATATTGTAGATGAGATTGAAAAGAAATCTTTAAGTGGTTTTATTATATCACTCGAAAACACAAGCCTCAGATTTCCTTCGTACCGGATGGCCAACAACCATAAGTTTTTATACAGGGCTAATTCCGGCAGATGTGCCGGTGCCTATTTAATAGATTTTAAAGGTGCAGAAAATATAATAAATGAATTAAAAAACAATAAATGTAATACTATAATTGATACCTGGCATAATATATTAACAGACAGAGGAGTTATAAAAATGTACTGGGCACATCCTCCTCTTGTTGAACAAGGATCACATAATGGTTTATTGAATTCTGTTATTTCAAGTAAACAAAAATCGATTATTAGAAGAATTCAATGGTTAAGTCAGAAATATTATAAAACTTATATAAGAAGGCTATTTAATGAAAATCGTGTTATTGAGGAAAAGCATTAAATTTTAAATATTTACTCCATTAAGAAAAATTAAGTCTATTGTCACATTAAAAATCTTTGCAATTATATGACATTATGTCGCTGAAAATATTTCACATGAGACATAATGGCATTAGTATAAAATAATTCCCCGATTATAATTTTCATAATTACAAACATATACAAATTTAAATATTCATGAATAGGATTTGGTACTCCATTTGCAAAAACAGGGATGTAAAATAATTAAATGTTTAACTTAATATGGAGGATTAAATTATGGCACTGGTTAGATTTTCACCACAGCTTCCGTCACTGTTCGATCGTTTTTTTGAAAACGATTTGTTCGACTGGACAACAAGGAATTTTTCTGATACCAACACTACTTTGCCTTCTGTAAATATTAAGGAAAGTCATGAAGGTTTTGAAGTAGAAATGGCAGCACCTGGTTTTTCAAAGGAAGATTTTAAAATTGAACTGGAACATGACCAGCTTACAATTTCATCAGAAAAAAAAGTGGAAGATGAAACTAAAGACGGACAGAATTTTACCCGTAGGGAATTTAGTTATCAATCGTTCAGCAGGTCATTTACATTACCAAATACTGCCGATGGTGATAAAATAGTAGCAAAGTATCATAACGGATTGCTTTCTGTACGTATACCAAAGAAAGAAGAAGCAAAACCCAAACCGGCAAAAAAAATCGCAATTGCTTAAAACAAATAAAGCGGGCTAAATAAAAGCCCGCTTTGTATTTAAAAATCCTGTATCAGGGTGGAAGTAATTCATTTATTGTGTCGGTCAGCTGTTGGGATAATATTGGTTTTGTAATAACAGCATTAAATATAAAATTTTCATTGCCCGATATTATCTGGTTTGATGACGACATACCAATGATAGGAATAAACGGCTTTTGTTTTCTAATTAATTGTGAGGCAGTAACTCCATCCATTTCGGGCATTATAATATCCATAATAATTACGTCTGGTATATTTATACCATTTTCAGTCATAGTAACTGCTTCAGAACCTGTTTTTGCCCTTACAATTTCATTATAAGGTGACAGAATAGACTCCATGTGTCTGAAACTCTCATCATTATCTTCTGCAATAAGAATTTGTCTACCTTTTATTAATGGTTTGTTTTTAACAACATGATTACCGTTTATTGTATAGTTTTTAATATCAACTGACGGGAAGGTTACTGAAAATACCGAGCCTTTACCCTCTTCTGATTTAAATGAAAGTGTTCCTCCCATTACTTCAATGAGAAGTTTAACTATATTCAAGCCAAGCCCTACTCCTTTATGAAGTGTTACATAAAGGTTATATCCATGCGAAAAACTATTAAAAATTTGTTCATATTCCTGGTTTGGTATGCCTATGCCTGTATCAGATATATAAAATGTGATATTTTCGCAAGTTATTTCATAACTGATTGTTATTCTTCCTTCATTAGTAAACTTTACTGCATTTGAAAGAAGCTTATCAAAAATTTGCGTAATTCGTCTGCGGTCGGTGATTAAAACCAGGGTTTCAAAGTTATTATCCTCATCTACTATTATTTCCACTGGTTTAGCTCCCGATATGGTTAGCTGAACATTGTATTTTGAAACAATTTTTAAAAGCAATTCTTTAAGTGGAACATCTTCCCTGGCCAGTATTACCGACCTGGATTCAATAGCCGAATAATATTTATATATCTTCAAAAAGATGTAAAAGTATCTGACAATTTTTTTCCATTATTTTAAGATAGTTAATGGAAAATTCATCATACGAAAAACTGCTTTTAAGTATCTGGGTAAATCCGAAGATCGCATTTAAGGGTGTTCTTACTTCATGACTTACATTATTTAAAAATGCAGTTTTTAACCTTTCATTCACTTCAGCTTTGTTTTTGGCAGCAATTAATTCCTGTTCTATTTGTTTTGTTTTAGAAATATCGGTTTTGATTGAAGAATATTTAATTATTTCATTTTGACGGTTCTTAATCGGGAATATGATAGTCGACTCCCAAAACATACTCCCGTCTTTTTTCCTGTTTAACATCTCCCCTTTCCAAATTTGTCCGCTGGTAATTGTTTTCCATAAATCGTCATATATAACCTGCGACATTTTGTTCGATTTAAGTATTCTCGGGTTTTGGCCTTTTAATTCTTCAAAAGTATAGCCTGTAGCTTTTTCAAATCCCGGATTTACATATTCAATATTTCCATTTAAGTCAGTAATTACTATTGAGTCAGGGCTTTGTGCCAGATTTTCCGATAATATATCTATTGTGGTATGTGTCCTGTGTTCTTCAGTTATGTCCTGAACAATCATGTATTTATAAATAATGTTATCATCGTAACTAATACTTATAGTTACATATTTTTCATTTCCGGCATCCGGAAGAAGCCAGGTTTCAAACTTTGTTTCCACCCGTTTATCAGCACTGTTTAGTATTATTTTAACTCGTTCCCTTTCCCACCCGGGAAGGTAGTTTTCAAGTTTGAAATATGATACAGGTACATCTGCTATGTTGAAAATTTTTCCAAACTGACTGTTTACAAATACCGGGTTTTCATTTTCAAAAATCATAACACCCTGATTTGCATATTTTATAAATCCTTTGAATAATGTTTCTATTTTCTTTAACTCATTATCTGTTACCTCTATCTTATGAAGATTTTTGTAATTAAAATAAATAACAAAAGAAAGTATAACAAGTAAACAACCTAAAAAGAGGAATAATATAACCAGCATTTTAGAAGTAATCTGCTTAACGTCTTCCTCAATATCTGTTAGCATAAAACCGGTGCAAATTATCCAGTCCCATTTCCTGTTCCCTTTTGCATAAGCCACCTTTGTGCTGGAAATTGATATATTTGAAGGTGTATACCACTGGTAAGTAATAAAACCTGAGGATTGTCTGTTTATAAGATTACCAACCTGCAAAGCTACACTTTGCATTGATTTGGATATTTCTGGAGTAATAAACTTTGGAGTTTCCAAAAACGGGTGATAAATAAAATGTCCGCTATAATCCTCTATCCAGAAATAATTGGAGCGGTTTTTACCGTATCGCTGTTCCTTAATATTATTTAAAACAATTGTTTTTGCGTCATTGATAGTCAATTCCCCTTTATTAACCCTGTCGTTATAGTTTTCAATCAGGTTATAAATACTGTTAACCATTTCTTTTACAGTTTCTTCCCTTTCGTTTTTTAAAAGGTTATTTACAGCCGGATTTGTTATATAATATCCAATTATCAACAAACCAAGTGAAAATACTAAAGGAAGAATTATCTGTCCAATTAACCGTATTCTAATTAATTTATGAGGGTGGTTCATAATATTAATTTACGAATTAATTTCTTATTAAAAAATTTAAGCGGGCTTTTGTTTAGCCCGCTTTAATCAACACTAGTCCACCATTCTGTAAACCGCTGATCAGTTTTGTCAAGGAATACAGGTTCACCTATCAACGGCGTTGCAATTGGAACATTGATTAAATGGTTTTGCCGGGTTAATTCATTAAGAGGCTCATCCCAGGAGTGTCTTGAAAGAGCAAACTTGGAAGAATGAACAGGTAATAACCGCTTTGCATTTAAATCCCTCGCTGCCTTCAGTGTTTCATCAGGTAACATATGTATATAGTGCCATGCAGCATTATATTGTCCATTTTCCAGAATAGCGAGGTCGAAATAATTGAATCTTTTACCTATTTCTTTAAAATGATTCCCATAACCGCTGTCTCCGCCAATAAATATTTTTATGTCAGATGATTCCACCACAAATGACAACCAAAGAGTATTGTTTCTTGTAAATTGTCTTCCCGAGAAATGCCTTCCGGGCAAGGTATGAATTTTAATGTCGTTTTCAAGTATTATAGTTTCATTCCAATCCTTCTCTATAATTTTTTCAGGCAAATAGCCCCAAAATTTCAAATGCGATCCTGTTCCTAAACCGCAAATAACATTTTCGACCTTATCTTTTAATTCAAGGATAGTAGTATAATCCAAATGATCGTAGTGGTCGTGTGTTATCAACAGATAATCAATCTTTGGCATATCCTCTGCCTTGTAAATGTCTGTCCCTTTGAATGAACGCACAATACCTGGTACAGGTGATGCATTGCCGCTGAATACAGGATCTACAAGGAAGTTTTTACCGTTTATCTTCAATAGGTAGGACGAGTGACCAAACCAAACAAGGATGTCCGGTTTCCCTGTCAAATTTATTAAATTGGTTTTTATTGAAGGTATCAACCCAGATGGATATCGTCGTGGCGTTTTTTCTGTGAATAGTTTGTAAAATTCACCTGCTATGCTATGTCCTTCGGCAAGAGCAGGAGTTGTTTCCAAATTCATGAACCTGCCATTTTTAAAATTAGGGGATTGTTGAATTCTGGTTAAATCTCTCCCTGACGGAGCTCTTCCAAATTGAGGTTGCCTCGTAAACGCCCAAACTGCCAGTACAATTAATGCTAATAACGAAACAAATATTACCATTTTATTGAACTGCAGTATTAATAAATTAAAAGTAATTTTTTAATTATGTTTTACATTGAGATATTCCATAACAAACAGGCAAAACAAAATAAACCGACTGAAATCCACAAAGATAAGTTGTTTTTGTCATCCTCGTTTTTTGATATTATCTTGAAGGTTATAAACCCTAAACAAATGATTATCGTTAATGTTAATAAACAGGTTAAAATTAATCTGAATGGAAACTCTGGTTTCATAATACCATCAAAAAAGTTTTTAGTGTTGAAATCCGTATTTTCTTATTACGTAATTAACACTTTCAGGTTACTTTTTTTAATGATGTAATTAAATAAAGTCGGGGTGAGAAGACTCGAACTTCCGGCCCCTACGTCCCGAACGTAGTGCGCTAGCCAACTGCGCTACACCCCGATTTTAACGGCTTATAACAAAGGACAGATTACTGATTCAGTAACCGGTTAAAATAATATTGCAAAAATAATTATTTAATTGTTACCTGCTCCGAAACAGTAATCCATTATTTGTAATCTGTAATCAGTAATCTGTAATCAGTAATCAGTAATTGGTAATCCGTAAACTGCACATTATTCCGTTTTCAGCAAACTGATCTCACTCTTTAACTGATTCTTATCAACTGGAACAACTCCTATTTTCTCACATACAAGTCCTCCTGCCATATTCGAGACAACTGCAGTGGTGAATGGGTCAAGCCCTGATGAAAGACAGAGACTGGCGACACCAATAACTGTGTCACCTGCTCCTGAAACATCGGCTATATCCCGGATATGGGCAGGGATTAATTTATAGGTGCTACCATCACTTATAAAAACTCCTGCTTCAGATAATGTTATCATTACCAGGTTAATATTCATCGATTTATGCAACAGTGAAGCAGCTTTGAATATACTTTCGGAATTGGATTTATTGACCTCAATTTTTAATCCTTCACTGAGCTCCTTGAAATTTGGTTTAAATAGTGTTATGTTATTGTAGTTATTAAAATTTCTTTTTTTTGGATCTGTAAGAGTCGGTATTTTTAATTTGTTAGCCTTTTCAACAACTTTTTCTATTACAAGAGGTGTTATTGTACCTTTATCATAATCTTCAAAAATTATCGCACTTACAGAGGTTTTGTCAAGGATGGAAAGAATCTCCCTGATAAATATTTTTTCCATGGCAGGGGATAAAGGAGTATCTACCTCACGATCGACCCTTAATAAATGCTGATGATTACTTATAATTCTTGTTTTTACAGTAGTGGGTCTGCTTTCGTCAGTAATTATGCCACTTCTGGTTATACCTTGTTTATCCAATAATTCATAAAAATTTTGAGCCCTTATATCATTCCCTATAACTGAGCAAAGTATAGGGTTCGCCCCAAGAGCCTGAATGTTAAGTGCTACATTCGCAGCTCCGCCAAGCCGGCTTTCCTCACTTGTCCCTGTTACTACAGGTACTGGAGCTTCAGGTGAAATCCGTTCTACTTTTCCCCACATATATGCATCTATCATAACATCTCCTATAATAAGAATATTGTGGTTACGAAAGGAATCAATCAAATCGGAAAGGTTTGTTTTCAATGGTCTAATTTTTAAAATTGAAACGCAAATATATCAAAATGTCCTAAAATTTAATCTTAAGTAATAAGTCTTAAGTCATGAGCTGGTTTATTCGTTTATGCGTCAATAAGGTTTATAACTGATTCCTCGAACTTTATAAACCCTGTCAAATCATAAACCTGTTCATCAGTAATCAGTCATTTGTAACCGATAATCCACATTACATTGGGTCAACATCCGGTTGAACGATTATTGATCTGAATTCGGAATGTTCATTCAATTCATTAATGTTCATAATTATTAATTCTTTAACTCTGGAAAGCGACAAACTGGCCTCAATTTTTATAAATATATTTTTCTGAAACCAATTACTTATTCTGTTTATTATTGGATATTCGGGACCTATAACCCGGTTACCAAAATGTTTCTTCAGGATCTCTGCAAGCAAATCGGATGCTGCATCCACAAGGCTTTGGTTTTTTTGTTTTACAGTTAGTTTCACCAGTTTAATAAAAGGTGGATATCCAAACTTTTCCCGTTCAGAAAGCTGAGAATGATACATATGCAGAAAATCATTGTTTATTACATCCCTGATAATATAGTTTGAAACATCAGTGGTTTGAATTATGACCTTGCCTCTCTTGTCTTTTCTGCCAGCTCTTCCGCTTACCTGCGACATTAGCTGGAAACTTCTTTCATAAGCCCTGAAATCGGGGTAATTAAGCAACTGGTCGGCGTCAATTATCCCTACGAGATTAACATTATCGAAATCAAGCCCTTTTGTCACCATTTGAGTACCTACCAAAATATCAAGTTCATTATTTTCGAGGTCAGAGATTATATTTTCAAAGGTTTTCCTGGAACGGGCTGAATCGAGATCCATTCGGGCAACACGTTTACCCGGGAATAATATTGAAAGTTCATCTTCAATTTTTTCTGTGCCAAAGCCGTGCATCTTCATTGAAGGTGTGCCACAAGCCTGACATATATTTATTTTAGAGGTACTGTATCCACAATAATGACAAACTAAGAGATTATTGTTTTTATGATAGGTTAAGCTGACATCACAGTTTTTACATTTTGAGATTGTATTACATACCGAACATTGCATAAAGGTTGAAAATCCGCGTCTGTTATGAAAAAGGATGACTTGTTTACCATTTACTAAAGTTTCGCTCATAGCTTCCAAAAGCATTGGATGAAATACTGATTTCATCTGCTTTCTTTTTCTTGCCTCTTCTATATTTGCTATAAATATATCAGGAAGGTCCACCATGCTGTATCTTTGAAACATTTCCACCAGTCCGTATTTGCCATTTTGGGTATTATAATACGATTCCACCGAGGGTGTCGCCGTGCCAAGTAAAGTTTTGGCGCCATGCATGCGGGCCAGCATCAGGGCAGCATCCCTGGCATTGTACCTTGGAGCGGGATCGAATTGCTTGTAACTGTTTTCATGCTCTTCATCTACAATTACCAAACCCAGATTGCTGAACGGTAAAAAAATTGAAGATCGCACGCCTAAAATCAACTGGTAACGTTCCTCATAATCAGGGTTCATCATTTTATTCCATACCTCAACACGTTCTTTGTCTGAAAATTTTGAATGGTAAATGCCTGCTTTTTTACCAAAGGCATTTTTAAGCCTTACTATTATTTGCATAGTAAGCGCAATCTCAGGTAAGAGGTAAAGGACTTGCTTACCCGATTTTATTTCTGCATCTATAAGGTTTATATATAATTCAGTTTTCCCACTGGCTGTATATCCATGAAGAAGAACAACCTTTTTTGAACGGAAAGCTTCCAATATATTTGAAAGAGCCTGGATTTGAAAATCAGAAAGCAACTTAATATTATTATCCCGGTCACTTTGAAAAGTATCTTCCTCTTTTTTCTTTTCGAAAGTTCTAAATATACCTTTTTTAACCATTACCCTAAGAGCTTCACCTCCTCCTGGAAGGTCAGATATTAAATCTTTCCTTGTTACCAATGACAGCCTGCTTTGAAATAAACCCGACAATTGAACATAACGCATCAGTAATTGCAATTGCTTTGGAGCCTTTGCAAGCTTATCAAACAGGGATCTAAGAACTCCTTCATTATTATATTCAGGCATCAGCTCTGTATAAGTTTGAGTTTTAAAAGAAGGCATCCTGTTTATGGATTCTTCAAGGATAATTGCCCCTGATTCAACTAATAATTTGATGACTTTAAGAAGATCACTTTTTTTATATTTTTTAGATATCTCATTAACTGAAAGGGTTACTCTTTCTGCTAATATCCTCATTATGAACTCTTCTGAACTTGTAAGTATTTTATCTGTTTCATAATCAGGGTTTATTGTGACCCGGGTTTCACTTTCAAGCTTCAGTCCTGCAGGAATAGCTGCTTTCATTACTTCACCCAGGGTACACAAATAATAAGAAGATATCCATTCCCAGAATTTAATTTGATATTCATTAACGACAGGAATTTCGTCAAGTACAGAGATTATGTCTTTAACCTCAAAGCCTTCCGGCTGGCTGGTGTTTATTTTATATACAATTCCGGAGTAAAATTTCCTGGCACCAAATTGTACAATTACTCTTTTCCCTACAGAGATATTTTCCTTTAATGTATTGGGAATCCTGTACAGAAATTGGTTCCTGAGAGGTAAGGGCAATATAATATGAGCAAATAAGATTGAATTTTGCAGCTGATCCATTGTTAACGGGCAATATAGTTAGTTGTTTATAATACAAATATAAAGTATTAACAACTTTAATTGATACTTACCTTAAAATTCATCGGTTTAAAAACTATCACGGCAAATGATTTCAGTTACATTTGTGGTTTATTTTTTAAAAATGATATTTTTCCATAATATACCTGTTGAACGTCAGCACAGGATAGCAGTAAGTGTATTCTTTTTTAATCAGGGTCTTATTTTTGGCAGTTGGGCAAGCAGGATACCCGATATTAAAACTTCCCTTGGTTTAAGCGTTGCCGGTTTGGGCAGCATGTTGTTTTTCCTTCCTATAGGACAGCTAACCGGGTTAACCATGTCTGGTTTTGCAGTAAGTAAATTTGGAAGTAAAAGAGTTTTATCTGTAGCTGCAATCTTATACCCTACTATGCTTCTTTGCGTCGGTGCAACCAACAGGATATGGCAGCTGCCGTTTGTATTATTTTTAATGGGCTTATGCGGTAATTTTGCTACCCTGGGCACCAATACCCAGGGAGTGGGTGTTCAAAAACTGTACGAAAAGGTATGGAATAAAAGTATTATAGCATCATTCCATGGCATATGGAGTCTGGCAGGTTTTACAGGTGGCATTATCAGTACACTGATGGTAAGTAAAAATATTACTCCATTTGTACATTACTGTATTATTTATTCACTTGTAATTACTCTTGTGCTTATAATGAGAAAATATTTACTGCCCAGGGATACTGACCCTGATGACATAAAAAGAAACAGGATATTTGTACGCCCCGACAAAAGCCTTATCTTTCTTGGATTTATTGCTTTTGGCAGTTCTATTTGCGAAGGTACGATGTTTGACTGGAGTGGCATATATTTTCAGAAAGTACTTACTGTCCCTAAAGATTTAATACGTCTGGGATATGTTGCATTTTTCTTCGCAATGGCATTTGGAAGATTTACTGCTGACAAGATGGTAAACAGGATTGGCATATACAAAATGTTACGGATCAGCGGCTTAATCATTTTTACAGGTCTGATGATTTCAGTATTATTCCCTTATGTACCCACGGCAACCTTTGGTTTTCTTTTGGTAGGTTTAGGTACATCATCTGTTATACCACTCTGTTATGGCTTAGCAGGTAAATCTGAAAATATGCACCCTGGGTTAGCCATTGCATCGGTAGGTTCTATAAGTTTCATGGGGATTTTAATCGGACCTCCGATTATTGGATTTATAGCACAGGCATCAAGTCTGAGGTTATCGTTTGCTGTAATAGCCATTATGGGATTAACGACAACAGTTATTTCTTCAAAAGTTAAATAATCCAAGACACTAAATTGACAGTATATGTGCCACGTCAAGCAATCCTTTTGGAACACCTTTATGTGTTTTAACAGTTTTATTAAGTGGAACATGAACAATTTGTCCGTGGCTTAAGCCAATCATAATGCTTTTCTGATCGTCTATGAGGGCTTCAACTGCAGCAACACCCATACGGCTGGCTGAAACACGGTCATAACATGTAGGTGATCCTCCTCTTTGAATATGTCCCAGTATAGTTACCCTGAGATCGAACTGAGGGAATTCAGGTTGTACTTTTTTTGCAATTTCATATGCATTGCCTTCATCGTCACCTTCTGCAACTATGATGATGCTCGATTTATTTAATTTTGCCCTTTTGGAAAGGAAATCCCTGAGTTCTGACATTTGGTTCTTAACTTCCGGGATCATTATTACTTCAGCACCACTTGCCAATCCACTTTCCAATGCCACAAAACCTGCATCACGTCCCATAACCTCAACAAAAAAGATACGGTTATGCGAACTTGCAGTGTCCCGGATTTTATCTACAGCTTCTACAACAGTATTAAGGCAGGTATCGTATCCAATTGTATAATCGGTACCAAAGAGGTCGTTATCAATAGTTCCGGGTATTCCGATTACAGGAATACTAAATTCCTGGGAAAGAATACTTGCTCCGGTAAATGAACCATCACCTCCAATAACCACTATTCCGTCAATATCAAATTTTTTAAGATTTTCATAAGCTTGCTTCCTTCCTTCCGGCGTTCTGAATTGTGCTGAACGTGCTGTTTTTAAAATTGTTCCTCCTTTTTGCAGAATACCGCTTACATCCTGCGATTGTAATTGTACAATATCTCCATTGATCATTCCTTCATATCCCATTCTAATTCCAAAAACCTCCATGTTATTGTAGATTCCGGCCCGGGTAACTGCCCTTATTGCTGCATTCATTCCAGGAGCATCTCCTCCTGATGTCATAACCCCAATTCTTTTAATTCTAACCATTTTTAAATTTAATTACAATTTTTATAGCGCCAAATTTACGAAATTCATATTAACATTTGCATTATTTTAACTGAAGCCTCTTCAAGTTGCCACCCTGGAGTTGATGTTGCACCGCATATTCCAACGGAGGAGGAATTTATAAACCAGTCTATTAAAATTTCTTCAGTTTTGGATATCCAGTAAGAATTTGAGTTGTTTTTTTTACATATTTCAAATAAAACAGTTCCGTTTGAACTATTTTTACCGCTTATAAATACGATGGCATCAAACTTTTTAACAAATTCAGCTATAGTAACGGTTCGTTTAGATACGTGGTTACAAACTGAGTTTGTAATTTTAAGTGGAATTTTATCTTTATCAAACCACTCTGCCATGCGCTTTTTAATTGTTTCTCCTATATTGTTAAAATCGTTAACTGATTGTGTTGTTTGTGAAAACAACCAAACGGGTTTTGAAAAGTCAATTTGTTCAAGATCTGTAATTTCACTTACCACTATTAAATTTACTTCAGGTTGCCCGGAAATGCCAAGTACTTCAGGGTGATCTTTTTTCCCGAAAAGGACAACCTGTCCGTTTACCTTATTCATTTCTTCAGAGGCTTTACGTGTTCTTTTTTGCAAATTGGAAACTATAGGGCATGTACCATCAATATATATATTATTATTTTGTTTTATCAATTCAAAGGTTGATGCAGGTTCACCATGAGTTCTTATTAAAATGCAGGAATCATGAATGTCATTTAATTCATTGGGGGTTATAAAATTTACACCCAGAGCAGTTAATCTGTTAACTTCTGCTATATTATGAACAATTTCTCCCAGGCAATACACTGGGGCACCATCCTTAAGAATTTTTTCAGCCAGGTTTATTGTATTTTGAACTCCATAGCAAAACCCTGAATGATTGTCAATTTCTATATACATGGGGCAATGGTTTTAAAAAGGACAGGTTAAAAAATAAAATGTTACTGTTTAAAATTCTCGAGAATTCCAACAAACCATTCCATTTGTTCTGCTGGTGTCATGTTGCTGTTATCCAATAATATGGCATCGTCTGCTTTTCTCAGGGGACTTTCCTCGCGGTTCTCATCCAGAAAATCCCTTTGTGCAAGATTTTGAGAAATATCAGTCAGCAGAATCCGGATTCCTTTATCTGTAAGTTCTTTATATCGGCGAAGCGCACGTATTTCAAGGCTTGCAGTCATAAATAATTTAATTTCGGCATCAGGAAATACTACTGTTCCTATATCCCTGCCATCCATTACTATACCCTTATTTATGCCAAGATGCTGCTGTAATTTTACCAAACGGGACCTTACTGGTTTAAATTTACTGATTTCACTTACATTTTCTGAAACTTCCATGATACGTATGTTTTCTTCAACATTTTCATTATTTAAAAAAGTTTCATATCGTTTATTGTCAGGATTATAACGAAACTCTATATCGAGTTTGCCTAAAACATTCTCAAGTTTTGCAATATCAGTATGACCGTTTACTGTGATTTTATTTTTAATGGAGTATAATGTAACAGCCCTATACATTGCCCCGCTGTCAATATAAAGATACTGAAGTTCTGCAGCTATTGATTTTGCAAAAGAACTTTTACCGCAGGATGAATATCCATCTATGGCAATAATAATAGGCTTTTTTAATGTAACCATCGGTTTTAAAATTCTTTTAAAATATAAACAGAAATTAATTTTTTCTTAAGTTTATTTTTTAATTTTGCCATGGAAATATTGTACTAGAGATACATATAAAGTTTGTAATTACTGATATAAACCGGTCATTAATTACAAAAGTAATATAAATTGAAGATGCCCCAAGACAATATCCCAACTAAGACTGAACAAAAAGATTCCATTACGGTAAATTCATATTCTTTGCTAACCGTATTAAATTTTCCTGCCTTGGTATTTGATATTAAATCCTTATTTGTTTTAGAAAGTAATAAGTATTTTAATAATGAAGTAAATATTTCAGTACTCGATTTACTAAATAAATATGATTATAGTTTTGTAAACACGCAGCTAATAAATGAAATAATACTTTCAATAGCATGGGGAAACAACTATAATGAAAATAAGCATGTACAATCCGGAAAGAAAATATTAACATACTCATTTAATGCAAGTTTATTACCCGATAGTAATAATATATTTTTATATATAAACCTTCTTGCAGAACAGAATAAGGTTGAAATACTAAATAGTCCCCCTAAAGTAAAATATCTTGACGATATAATTCAAAAACTGAAAGAAGGAGTTTGTGAAATTACAGAAAAGGGAGTTATTGTTTACTTAAACGAGTCGTTTGCCTCAATATTTGAAAAAAATGCCAATGAGCTGGTATGTACAAATTTAAATAGCGTAGTAGGCCTGCATAATTGGGATATAATCAAAGAGGAACTCGAAATTAATTTTTTAAGGTTGAGTACTTCATTTGAAATAAAATTTATAAAAGCAACACAGGAGGAAAAAATAATACAAATCAGGGCTTATCCAAAATTAGGTAGTAATAATCAATACATTGGATCATATTTAATTTTTTCGGATATAACGGAAAAATTGTTAATTGAAAATGATTTGTTGAAAACCAAAGAAAAAGCTTTGGATGCCGACAATTTAAAGGCTTCATTTTTAGCTAATATACCTCATGAAATCCGCACCCCTATGAACAGCATCATGGGATTTGCATCCATATTAAAGCGACCGGGTCTTACAAAAATAAAGAGACAACAATACCTAGATATTATTATTTCACATGGTCATAAGCTAATGGATATTCTCAATGATATTATTGATTTAACAATAATTGAAAAAAAACACATTCAATTAAATATTTCTCCGGTTAGTCTTAAAGAAATATTTTCAGAAGTATATCAATCCACTTCAAGGATCCTTAAAAAACAAAAAAAACAGCTGAAGATAAAGATTACAGAAAATTTATCAGATGAAAATTTTATGTTGCTTACTGATAGGGACAGAGTACATCAGATTTTAAAAAACCTTATCAGCAATGCAATTAAATTTACTGAAAGCGGGTTTATAGAATTTGGATACAAGCTTGACAATAAAGATACTATAATTTGTTTTGTGAGGGATACCGGTATAGGAATTCCTTTGGAATTACATAATACAATATTTGAACGATTCAGACAGGCCGATGAGTCTTTTACCAGGAATTACGGAGGTACAGGGGTTGGGTTGACTATTTCCAGGGGACTGGTTAATTTGCTGGGTGGAAAAATCTGGGTTGAGTCTGATGGCAAGAGTGGTACTACCTTCTTCTTTACAATACCATACTTCCCTGTTACGGAGTACAACCAGCCATTTACATTGAAAACCTATGAAAAATCCGGTTCTGACTGGGAAGGAAAAAAAGTACTTCTGATTGAGGATGATAATGCCAGTTCAGAATATTTAAATGAAATTCTTACTACTAAACATTGCCAGGTTGTTAGTGCTAATAACGGGATTTTAGCATTAGAAAGTTTTAGATCAGATTTGACATTCAATCTGGTCTTACTCGATATACAACTACCTGACCTGGATGGTTTTACCATTGCCAGGGAAATTAGAAAACTTAATCCTCTTATACCAATAATAGCTCAAACTGCGCATTCAAGGGTAGAGGATAAAATCAGATGCTTCGATGCAGGTTGTAATGAATATTTAGCTAAACCAATCCCGTATGAATTATTTCTCGATACTGTACAGAAGTACTTTTGATAAAGTCTGATAACTATACCTACTCAGGAAAATTCATTAATTTTATCTTTTCCAGATCTAAAGGTGTATCTACAGGGAAATTTTCAAATTCGGTTATTTCCAGATGTATTTTGTACCCATTTTCAATCCATCTCAGTTGTTCCAATGATTCAGCAAGCTCAAGGGATGATTGTGGAAGTGTCGTTAATATTTTGAGAATATCCGTGCGGTAAGCATATAATCCCAAATGGTGGTAATAATTATGATGTTCAGTCCATTTGGAATTTTCTTTGTTTCTCAAATAAGGTATAGGTGAACGACTGAAATATAAGGCGTTAAAATTATTATCGAATGTAACCTTAACCCGGTTAGGGTCTGCTATTTCTTCATCAGAATGTACTTGTTTAATCAGTGTTGCTATTTGAGTTCCGGTTTTTGAAAAACATCCCATCAGTTTAGTTAATTGTTCTGGCTGAATAAAAGGTTCGTCTCCCTGAATATTGATAACTACATCTATCTTTTTACCTGTTGTTTTTTCAATTGTTCCGGCAGCTTCAGCACACCTGTCCGTACCACTCTGATGAAGGGATGATGTCATAATAACTTTTCCGCCGAAACGAATAACTTCTGTTTCAATGCGGGTATCATCCGTAGCAACATATACGTCATCCAAAACCTTTCTTGATTGGTTATATACTCTTTCAATCATAGTTTTTCCGTTAATAATAGCCAGCGGTTTACCCGGAAAACGTGTTGATGCAAAACGTGAAGGAATTATACCTGTATAATGTAACATTTGATTAAAAATAATTTTAAACAAAAATAACCAAATCCGATATAACAAAAATTAACTTCTTGTTGTAATTTTGTCAGTTTATTATAGAATTTATGTCATGTAACAAATGGAAGTACAAAAAGTAAAACAAAGATTTGGTATAATAGGGAATTCGGTTGGATTGAACAGGGCAATAGATATAGCCATACAGGTGGCTCCAACTGATTTATCTGTACTTATAACCGGGGAAAGTGGTGTTGGAAAAGAGGTTTTTCCTCAGATAATACATCAGTTTAGTGCCAGGAAACATGGTCCCTATATTGCAGTTAATTGCGGGGCTATTCCTGAAGGTACAATAGATTCGGAATTGTTTGGACATGAAAAAGGATCATTTACAGGAGCTTCTGACAGCAGAAAAGGATATTTTGAAGTAGCCAGCGGAGGTACTATTTTTCTTGATGAAGTAGCAGATTTACCTTTATCCACTCAGGTCAGGTTATTAAGAGTACTTGAAACAGGTGAATTTATCAGGGTAGGGTCTTCGAAAATGCAAAAAACAAACGTCAGGGTAATAGCAGCTACCAATCTTGATGTAACAAGTGCCATAGAAACCGGAAAATTCAGGGAAGACTTGTTTTACAGGTTAAACACAATACCTATCTATATTCCACCGTTAAGAAGCAGATCGGAAGATATATCTATGTTATTCAGAAAATTTGCTGTCGATTTTGCTGAAAAATACAGGATGCCTCCAATTCAGCTAGATGAAGAATCATTCAATATGTTAACAGATTATAAATGGCCGGGAAATATCCGTCAGCTTAAAAATATTGCTGAACAGATTTCTATAATAGAAACTAACAGGTTAATCACCCCTGAAGTGCTGCACAGATATTTACCTGACTATACAAGTATTAAACTACCTGCTCTGTATAATCAGGATGATCAAAAGTCATTTGCATCAGAAAGGGAGATATTATATAAAATCCTTTTTGACATGAAAAATGACATGAACGAACTTAAAAAAATTGTTCTTGATTTAATGCAAAAAGGAACCAACAACGAGGATAATCTCGGAGAAAATGCCAGGATAATCCAAAAGCTGTATAACACTATAGAACCTAATATATCCTCATCAGCACCTGGTAAAAGTATGGATCTTAAAAGAAATGAAGCTCATGATATAGAGGATACAGAGGAAGTGTTTGAAGAGTCCCTTTCTCTTACGAATAAAGAAATTGAACTTATCAAAAAGGCCCTGGATAAACACACAGGAAAAAGAAAAAACGCGGCCAATGAATTAGGTATTTCTGAACGTACCTTGTACAGGAAAATAAAAGAATATAATTTAGAATAGAAATATGATTTTAAAGGGTTGTACACGAATTCATTGTATTTTGTATTTGTTAATAGTGCCAATTATTTTTAACAGGTGCACAATTAAGTTAAGCGGAGGCAGATCCTTTGGTTATACACTTACAGGAGCAAGCACCAACGGGGCACAGACAGCCCTGGTGATGTATTTTCAAAACAGGGCCACTACTGTGGAACCTTCACTGGCACAGCAGTTGACAGAATCACTTAAAAACAAGGTTTTATCTCAGACAAGTATGTCACTGGTTTTAAAGGATGGGGATGTTACACTGGAAGGCAGCATTGAAAGTTTCGATTTAAGACCACAGGCTATCTCCGGAGGGAATAATCTTATACCTAACAGTAACAGGCTTACTGTTACAATCAGGGTAAAATATACCAATATAAAAGATCATCACTTTGATTTTGATCAGACCTTTTCAAGATATACACCTGATGAGAGTAGTACTTTAACTATAGATCAAATTGTTGCCTCAACAGACTATGCAACCTTAATCAGTCAACTGACTGATGATATTTTTCAGAAAGCATTTGTGAACTGGTGATATATTTCTAATAATAATATCAAAAAAGATGAATAGAGAATACTTTAACTCTTTAGTTTCAAACCCGGAACAAACAACCTTCTATGATTCTGTTGGTCTGGTCGAATTAATTAAAACTTATCCGTATTTTCAGTCGGCCCATGTGTTATTACTTTATAATTTGAAAAAATTTGGAAGCGACAGATTTGATTCACAATTGCGGGAATCATCTATAATTATATCCGACCGTAGTAAACTATTCAGATTATTAAATAGTATTAAACCATTGGAAGAGATACCCAAAATTGTTGTTCAGGAGACAATAGAACAACCTACGCAGGAACAAACTGCCAATGCTGTTGATTTTCAATTAGAGGATGAATTCCCTGTTGAAATTGTAAAAGATACTGAACAGATGGAATATATACATGGGACTGATAATAAATCCAACCTCCTTGAAATTGATGATAAGGCCGATGAAAAAGAAAATAAACCAGAAAAAGATGCGGTGATCGCTGGAAGTAGTAATGACCTGGTTTATAAATTTTTGGATGAAAATCCCTCATTTACTCCTTCTAAATTGGAATTAATACCTGAACAAACAGATATTTCATCCGGTAGTATCCAGGAATCAGATGATATTGTTTCTACCACACTGGCTAAAATCTATGAGGATCAGAAATTATATGAAAAAGCAATAGCAACTTATGAAAAATTAATTTTGAAAATTCCCGAAAAAAGCACTTACTTTGCCACTCGAATTGAAGAACTGCGAAATAAGCTTAAATAAGTAAAATATAAATATTTATGGTTTGGTATACAATTTTTTCGTTTATAATTATAGTTATAAGTATATTTCTTATATTGATAGTGTTGGTGCAAAACTCAAAAGGAGGCGGGTTGGCATCAGGGTTTACCTCTTCTAACCAGTATATGGGAGTAAGAAAAACGGCAGATTTTCTGGAAAAAGCAACCTGGACTCTGGCCAGTGCATTATTGGTTTTATGTTTACTTTCATCCATCGCACTTAGAGCAGGAGGAGACACCACTAAAAAATCAGCCATAGAAGAACAGGTAAGAAATACTCAGGAACCATCGTCAAACATGCCAATCTTACCCGACGCCAATTCAAATCAAAAGAATAATAAAAAAATTACTCCGGTAGGACCTGTGAAAAAATAAGTGCTGTTTGTTGGTTATCAATATTCTGTAATCTAATAAATAGTTATTAATCCAAAAGTGTCAGTATGTCATTCATACTGACACTTTTTTATTATATACAAACCTTAAGCTATTAGATAATGTCCTATATTTTAGGCATTTCAATTTGTTGGTAGTTTAATCCGGTAAATCAGACATGCTATTATGTCGTAAATTCATTATCAAATAAGCTCATTTATAATTTGGCATAATATATGAAAAGGTTAGTTGCATAAATATAGGAATGTTTAACTTAAAATAATAATTAACATGGCAGAAGTAAAAATTAAACCATTAGCCGACAGAGTACTTATTCAACCATCTCAGGCAGAAGAAAAAACTGCAAGTGGAATTATAATTCCAGATACTGCAAAGGAAAAACCCCAAAAAGGTACAGTAGTTGCAGCAGGTCCTGGTACCAAAGATGATAAAATGGAAGTAAAGGTAGGGGATGTTGTACTGTACGGTAAATATGCCGGAACTGAGTTGAATGTTGATGGAAAAGACTATCTGATAATGCGTCAGTCTGACATTCTGGCTGTTATTTAATTGGTTAATGTCCTTTGATAATTAATCAGTTGCTAAAGTTTTTATAAACAAATTACAATTAATATTAATCAGTATTTATTATGGCAAAAGAAATTAAATTCAATATTGAAGCCCGTGACTTACTAAAAAAAGGAGTGGATCAGTTAGCAAATGCAGTTAAAATAACTCTTGGTCCTAAAGGACGCAATGTGGTGATAGATAAAAAATTTGGTGCTCCTCAGGTTACAAAGGACGGAGTTACAGTTGCAAAGGAAATTGAACTGAGCAATAAATTTGAAAACCTTGGAGCACAAATGGTAAAAGAAGTTGCTTCTAAAACCAATGATGATGCAGGAGACGGAACTACAACAGCAACTGTGCTTGCCCAATCTCTTGTAAATGTTGGATTAAAGAATGTTACAGCAGGTGCTAACCCCATGGACCTTAAACGTGGTATTGATAAGGCTGTTCTTAAAGTAATTGAAAACCTGAAGTCTCAATCCAGCGAAGTGGGCGATGATTTACAGAAAATTGAACAGGTAGCCACTATATCTGCTAATAGCGATAATGAAATAGGCAAACTTATTGCTGAAGCAATGGGTAAAGTTAAAAAAGAAGGAGTAATTACTGTAGAAGAGTCAAAAAGTTCTGAAACAACTGTAGAAATAGTTGAAGGAATGCAGTTTGACCGTGGATATATTTCTCCTTATTTTGTAACTGATACAGAAAAAATGGAATGTATACTTGAAAGTCCATATATTCTTATTTATGATAAGAAGATATCTACAATGAAGGATCTTTTACCAATACTCGAACAAAGTCTTCAAACAGGCAAACCCTTGACAATTATTGCTGAAGATATAGATGGAGAAGCATTGGCTACTCTTGTTGTAAATAAATTAAGAGGATCACTTCGTGTAGCAGCAGTTAAAGCTCCGGGATTTGGAGACAGACGGAAAGAAATGCTTGAAGATATAGCTATTCTTACCGGAGGAACTGTAATTTCAGAAGAAAAAGGATTAAAACTCGACGGAGCAACATTAGAAATGTTAGGTAAAGCCGAAAAAGTAAGCATAAATAAAGATAACACCACAATAGTTAACGGTGCAGGTGAAAAAAAGCACATTGAAGCCAGAGTTGGTCAGATTCGCTCTCAAATAGAAAACACAACTTCAGATTATGACCGTGAAAAATTACAGGAACGTCTTGCCAAATTAGCAGGAGGAGTAGCTGTACTTTATATTGGAGCAGCTACTGAAGTGGAAATGAAAGAAAAGAAAGACAGGGTTAATGATGCTCTCAGTGCTACAAGGGCTGCAGTTGAAGAAGGAATTATTCCCGGAGGTGGTATTGGATATTTACGCGCAATTTCCAGTTTGGAAGGTTTAAAGGGCATAAATGATGACGAAACTACAGGAATTCATATAGTTCGCAGGGCTCTTGAAGAACCATTGCGTCAGATTGCAGAAAATGCCGGTCAGGACGGCGCTGTAGTTGCTCAGAAAGTTAAGGAAGGCAAAGGTGATTTTGGGTATAATGCCCGCACTGATGTTTATGAAAATTTACTTTCTGCCGGTGTAATAGATCCTACTAAAGTTGCACGTGTTGCACTTGAAAATGCTGCTTCTATAGCTGGTATGTTGTTAACTACAGAATGCGTATTAGCAGAAAAAGAAGAAGAAAAATCACAGCCTGCAATGCCAAATCCAGGAATGGGTGGTATGGGTGGAATGATGTAATTTACTCAAATAATATATTTAACCCTTCTGCTTTAAAAGTGGAAGGGTTTTTTATATAAGAACCGTCAACTATTTATTGTTTGATACAGGTTTTTCAGGATGTGTTTCATTCACATCATCTTTGGTAGCCTTCTTGAATTCCTTTATACCTTCTCCCAATCCCCGCATTAATTGTGGTATTTTAGTACCACCAAAAAGGAGGACAGCAATTAAAAAAATCACCAGGAAATCAGTTCCACTCAGGAATAAATAAACATTTAGAACCATAGCACAATTTTTATTAGCCAGTAAATGTACGTATATTTTTAACTGGTTGTTCAAATAGCTTTCAAAATTTGATCATAAGGTCATTTAATCATTTGCATGCTTATATAATTTATCATATAATAAACACATAATATCTTCAATTCAAAACACAACTGTTTTTACTCTAAATCCTGATAGGGATATTATATATAAAAGATACGGCTCTGCCATTTCGTTTTGCAGGTATCCATTTATTAGCTTCATTTACAACTCTTAGAGCCTCTCTATCTATATATGAATTTACTCCTGATATTATTTTAATCCGGGTAACTTCACCTGTATTAGAAATTAAAATCTGAAGGATAAGCTTTCCTCTGATGTGTTTTTTAACTAAACTGTCAGGAATAATCAAATTTTTTCTGATGAATTTTATGAATTCTTCATTACCCCCTATAAATTGAGGTAATTCGTCGACATAAATAAAATCAGCAGTATCATTGGTTTTATTTTCTATTTTAGTTACTGATTTATGTTTTTTTAATAATTCAGCAGTGTCAATATTATTTATTTTAACACTTGCATCTCCTTTTTTTTTATCATTTTCAAAATCATTTAATTTTGGAATGTCAGGTAGCGGTTCCTTATTCAACACTTTTTCCTGCGGAGGGGGTTCCGGTATTAATTTACTTATATCCACAGGATGCGATAAATCGATAATGACATTAACAGGCAAATCGTCTGTAGATAATTTTTGCTGATATTTATATAATAAAATACCTATAGGAATGGTGATTATTATCAATGCTATCACAAAACCAATTAAAAGGAAAAAAGGGTATTTTTTTCTCAGCCAGAAAGAACCATATTGTTGATTCCGATTTTTAAATATATCTTTTTCCCAGTTTTCCATTAATATAAAATAACTAAATATTTAGTAAATAATTAGTATTGTTTTTTTAATTTAAAAAAGATAATTATTTTTGCATCCTTATTTTAATTTTATAAGAGAAGTACAGATGGCAAATCATAAATCAGCTGAAAAAAGAATCAGACAAAATGAAACACACAGGCTAGCAAACAGATATCATGCCAAAACAGCACGTAATGCTATTAAAAAGTTACGAAATTTGTCTGTAAAGGCTGAGGCTGTTGTATTATTCCCGCAGGTTGCATCAATGCTTGATAAACTGGCTAAAAAAAATATTATTCATCCTAATAAAGCCGCAAATTTAAAGTCGAGTCTTTCCAAACATGTAAATAGTCTGGCCTAGTTGTAAAATAGTGCCATATCTGTTCAAATCTGTCGATGTCTGATTACAGAAATTTATCGATAAAAGAATGGTCTAAGGATGACAGGCCACGCGAAAAACTTCTCAGCAAAGGAATTTATACTCTCAGCAATGCTGAATTAATTGCTATTATTATAGGCTCAGGCACAAAGGATGAAAGTGCCCTGAAGTTGTCCCAGAATATTTTATCAGCAGTTAATAATAATCTGAACGAGCTTGGTAAATTAAGTATTGACGATCTCCGAAAGCATAAAGGAATAGGCAAGGCCAAAGCTATTGGTATTATAGCTGCATTAGAACTGGGCCGAAGAAGAAATCAGTCCGGATCAGTTATACGTGATAAAATAACTTCAGGAGTTGACATTTACAATTTATTAAAACCTTTATTAGCAGATTTAAATTATGAAGAAATATGGTTGCTATTGCTTGACCGGGCAAATAAACTTATACATTATCAAAAAATCAGTCAGGGAGGTATAGCTGGTACTGTAGCTGATGTAAGAATTATACTTCATCTGGCCCTTGAAAAATTTGCATCATCCATTATCTTATGTCATAATCATCCATCCGGCCAGGTGCAACCATCAGAAGCAGATATAAATCTTACAAAAAAAATTAAGGAGTCAGCCAAAATAATGGATATAACTTTATTGGATCATATTATAGTTACTGACGGAAAATATTATAGTTTTGCCGATGAAGGAATCCTGTAATAAACAGGATAACGAAATTTTATATTGATAGTCAATAAAATTGATTGTTTAAAAGATAATATTTTAATTTAAACACATAGGCTATGATAACGATCCTTAATAAAAATAATTCTGTATTTAATCAATATCTTGCTGAAATACGTGATAAAGAAATCCAGCAGGACAGGATGCGGTTCAGGAATAATCTGGAACGTATGGGAGAAATTATGGCCTATGAAATTAGTAAGACTATTCCCTATCAGGCAAATCAAATCCATACACCATTGGGAATTGCAGAAGAAAATGTAATTGCGGAATATCCTGTTATTACATCTATTCTAAGGGCGGGCCTCCCTGTTCATCAGGGGATACTTAACATATTTGATAAATCACCAAACGGATTTATTGCTGCATATAGAAATTATGATAAGGATGGCTCCTTTAACATAAAAATAGAATACATTTCATGCCCTGAGACAAATAACAGGATACTTATTTTAGCCGATGCCATGTTAGCATCCGGATCTTCTTTGGAATTGGCTTACAGGGCACTTATAGAAAGAGGTATACCACAGCATACTCATATAGTAGCAATTATTGCCAGTAAGGAGGGTGTTAATTATATCAGAAAAAAACTTCCTTCTCAAAAAGTAAGTATTTGGATAGGAGCACTGGATGATGAATTAACAGTTAAATCATACATAGTACCAGGCCTGGGAGATGCAGGTGATCTGGCATTTGGCGAGAAGCCAATAATGAATTGAGTCCTTAAAATTAAAAGAATTTCCTCTTAATGAACCAGTAATCCAGAAATGTAAGATTAACCATAACCGTCCCGTAATTTTCAATAGTTAATCCATATCCTGCATCGTTTCCTCTATGTCCCCATTCGAATGCCAAATTTGCATTTAATTTATTTCTGAGCAAAGGTAATCCAAAACCGCAGGTAACGGCCATATCTGTAAATTGATAATTATCAACCATTAAAGGCGTATTAGCATATCGTAATCCAAACCTGTATTTAATTTTTTTAAAATAAGAAGCACTATAGGCATCCGATGGCAGATATTCAGCTCCAAAATTAAAACTGTTGCTATTCACGTATTTTGCGTTGTAAACAAGAGTATTAGTAATGTTGAATGGTATTTCTGTTGCATTTGGTACTGTGGCTTCATAAGCTTTTGACCATTGTCCGTAAGAATAATCAAACGTCAGCGTTAGTTTATTGTTAAAATTTAAAGCTATACCTAAACCGTAGGTAAGAGGCAGCTTATATGTACTTAAGGTATCATTAATAGACCTGATTGTGTCTCCCGACTGATCAAGGCTTGTTTGTACATGCCTAATTGCAAGTGTCCACGGATTGGAGAATGTGCAGCCCAAAGATACTTTTATATGATCTACAGAAAATTTATACAATAATCCATAATCCATAATTAAATTGCTCATATACTGATTGTCCGTAGTTGTCAATAAGCCATTAAGGTTTGGAACAGAAAGGCTTTCTGCTATATTAATTGAACCAAAGAGATATTTTATATTTACCCCGATGGAAAGCTGATCTGAAATTTTTAATGAATTTGACCAGAATGCCTGGTTTATACCTCCAGTGCCGGCAAAATAATTGGTAACATTGGTAGATACGCCTTCATATGCCTGTGTGGTTATAATGTTTGTTCCAACAAAACTATAAGGTGCAAGCCCTATAGCACATGCCCACAAGTCAGCAGGCCGGAAACCCATTGAAAAAAAATTGAAGTTTAAACTTGTATTGTTTTGAAGATAATATCCATCATAAAATTGTGACCATCTTGAGTCTACTCCAACATCCATTATTACTTTCGATTTCTCAAGTCCCTCCAAACATGCCGGATTTATATCATTCAGTGAGTTGTCACACTGGAGGGCTATTCCTGTACCACCCATCCCCCTGCTTTGCCCGAATCCGTTAGACTGAATATCACCAATTCCAAAAACCGAGTAAGGCCAAAAAGTTGTAGGCTGACCAAAAATGTTAATACTGCAGAACAGAACTAAGAATAATAATATTTTAATTTTCAGATTCATCCGTAATAATTATTATATATAGGTTGGAATTAATAACGCCAGTAATTAATAGTGATACCTGTGGCATTTATACTACTCTGGTTAGACAGGAACTTTTTATTGTCAATAACCAGTCTGTTTATATCAGATGAACCATTACCCGATGATCCTGTTGAGGAAGAAACGCCTGTGAACTGGGGGGTAATCAGAATAGCCGGCACCGTTGTATTAGTTAAACCGCCGGGTGTTGTTAAGACATTATTTACAAATGCTGTAATATCAATTGCATAATAGGCTGGGGTAATATCGTTCAATTTATTTACATATAATTTTGCTGATGATGTTGAACCAGTTGAATTAATAAGACCAACCAGATCATTTTCATCATCAGTCTGATAAACAGAAATATCCGGAGGCATGGTAAAGTATTGAAAACTTTGTCTTTGTACAACAAGATATAATGTAGCACTCAGAAGTTTAATATTCTGTGCTGTAGCTAATATTGTGGGCAAACTTGGAAATTCAAGCCTTGTCATGTAACCCGTTGATCCCTGCAAAAAAGTCAAGTTATTTGTCAATTTTGCAGAAACTTTATTAAATTGATATTTAATCGTATTTAAAGGGTATGGTGAGTTGGGAATAACCCTGTTATACTGACCGTGACTTGTTGTTGAAACTTTAAAGTCAAAAAACCTAAGGGTATACCCCTCTGCTGGAGGTAAATTAGTATTTACATTTGCATTTCCGTTATAATATATTCTTATTGTAAGAGCACTATCTGTTTCTGCAAATCCAATAACAGATGAAGAATTTTTTCCCGGTGTAAGAAGAAAACTGTTAATATACGTACTGAATTGTGTTGGAATTGTAAATATTGCATTCGCAGAATCAACCTTATTAAATAGGTCTAAGCCAAATGTATCATTCAGTCTGACATATTCACTTAATTTATTACTTGGCCTGGGATAGTAAACCTTACTTCCAATTATCGGGGAATTCTGATCGTCAGGTGTTAATTTTGAGTTATTATAGCGTAGGCCATTTACATTTGGAACAGGAATCAACTGCCTTGATAAATGATGTACATTTACAGTAAAAGGAAGTGTGGTGTCACCATAATAATAATGTGAATTTCTTAATAAGAGCACACAAGAATCATAAATTGCAGAGGTTGTTGCTATACCATTCAGATTTCTGGACAATGAATTTAATAAGGGTAAAGTGGTTGGGGCATTAACCGTAAAATAAGCTGATACTGTATCGGTGCCTAAATAACCGTCCATATATTGATTTGTAGGGTTATACAACCCAACCATGCAATTGGTGAATCCTGAAGTAGCAATAGAATCATATTTAACAGTATATGCGCCTATAGAAAATGTATCACTGACTATAACATCACTATTGATCGGAACTATTTCTGAACCTATGGCATAGCCTGTATTATCGTTTTGACAGGATACAATTATAAATAAAATTGTGATCAGAAAAAAAATGCAATTAATTTTGTGCATGGTAATTCAAATAATATCAAATAAGGATCAAATTAACTGGAGAAAATACTTTCACAAAATTCTATTATACCATCATGGTATATTTATCTATTAAACGCCATTATTTATATCCATTTAAGTAATTGTTTAATTATTTGCGATAATAGATGTAATATTATATTTAGTCGGTTAATTAATATTGTATGTCTAAATATTTTTAAGCTCACTGCCTTTCTGCGTAGGTTTGAAAAAAGATTTTAAAATATTAATTATGAAAAATAGAAATTGGCTTTTATTGTTGTTAGTTATTGCTACTATAATTCCATTTGTATCTTGTACAAAAGATCCAAACACGGCTTTACTTGGCAATTGGTTAGGCACTAATATTTCTCAGATGACAGGAGCCGGAAGGGCACAAGCCTGCGCTTTTGTTATTGGGAATGATGTATATGTTGGGTTAGGTACTAATCAATATGGAAATTGCTTAAGCGACTTTTGGAAATATAATACAGTTACAAATCAATGGACTTCTTTGGCCAATTTGTCAGATTCAAGTGGTAAGGTTTTACCAGGAAGAAAAGCAGCAGTGGCATTTGCAATCGACTCCATTGGTTATGTTGGTACAGGCCAGGATGTAAATTATAATTATTTGGGTGATTTTTATTCTTATAGTCCCGCCACAAATAAATGGACTTCCCTGAGCAAAGATACTTTACCAGCTCCCTATCCTTATGCACGACGTTTTGGAGCTATAGCATTTTCAATGAACAATATAGGTTTTGTTGGAACAGGAGCAGATATTAATGGAACACTAAATGATTATTATAAGTTTAATCCGACTGCGCCCGCCGGTTCGCGTTGGTCAGCAGCTACAACAATAGGACAGAACAGACAAAACGGAGGTGTGTTTGTTATTGGACCTAAAGCCTACATTTGTACAGGTGTAAATAACGGTAATTTATGTCCCGACATGATAGTGTATGATTCACGGGTAGATGTTTGGAGAGTAAGTGATAGTACAATTACAAGCAACACCTATACCCAAACCAACTTCAACAGTGATTATACAGATATTATGAGGCAGGGTGCTGCTCTATTTACAATAAACGGTAAAGGATATGTAACATGGGGCGCAACTGCCAATGGAGCTCTGACATATTCAATTAAAACCTGGGAATATGATCCCAATAGCGGTTTATGGAACCGGAAAACCAGTTTTGAAAATCAATACCAGTGGGGATACGGAATATATCCTGTTGGTGTAACAATAGTCAACCCAAGCAGAGGTTTTGTCGGTACAGGAGAACAGGAGGGTCAGCTTTTTACAATCAGTTTTATGAATTTAAGCCTAACATTCAATATGTTCCCGGCCAATAATTATATATCACTATAATTTAATTACAGTTTCAGGTCGTGTTTTTGTATTGTTTCAAAAAATGAGGATTTATGGTTTTCCCCAATTGGTATCCATTTGTCTCCAATAATAATACGGTTACGCACTATGGAATTTATTTTATTTAAAGAAACAATGTAGGATTTATGTACTCTTAAAAACATTCCCGAAGGCAAACGTTCGGCCATATTTTTAAGTGAATTGAGTGTAACAATTTCAGCCGCTGGCCCGGGCCCGTCTCGGACGGGGACGGCGGCCTCTCGTTCAGATTGGCCCTCGGCGTCTCGCCGGGCGCCCCGGTCGGCGGCTTGACCCCCGGCTCACGTTTCTCTTCGCCGTTCGGCGTCGCCCGGGCTGAGCTCGGCCGAACCCGCCGCCTTCGCCGGCACGCCGCCGGGCCCTTGAAATCGCCTGGACGCGCGGTCGCCGCGACCGCGGGCTTGCCCTGGTTGGCCGAGCGGAACTGCATCGCGTCCATGCTGGCCGCGCGCGCCTGGGTGACCTGAAGCGGCGTCGGCCGGATGTGCTCCTCGGTCGTCAGGCGCTCCTGCTCCGGCGTGGGTCTCAGCGCGACGCCTCCGGGACCGCCGTTGAAGCTCGCGCGCCCGGCGCCCGGGGCGACCGGTACCGGCTGGGTGTAGACGTTGGTGATGTGGACGCCGCCGAAATTGTTGACGGTGGCGTTGTAGACGAACCGGTTGCCTTCCCAGCGTCCGCCCTCGTAGCCGAGGCCGTTGTAGCCGAAGCCGTAGTTGACGCCGCCGTAGAAGCCGACGTGCGGACCCCAGTAGCCCTGGTGGAAGAGATAGAGCGCCGCCGACGAACGCCCAATATCCGGGCGTCCACAGGAGGCCGGCTGCGGCGGCGGCGACCCAGACGCCCGGGCACCCAGTAATAATCGTAGTTGTTCCAGGCCCAGTAGCCCGGCGTCCAGACATAGCCCGGCGCGGGAATCGGCGGCTGCTCGTAGACGGGCAGGGCGGAGGCGGCTCCTCGGCCGGATCACCGGCCCGGGCGGAAGCCGCCGGTCGGCGGACAGGCGCAGGTCTGGGCGAAGGCGGGCGCGACGAAGATGGGCGCCGCGACGCCGATCAGGAGCGCGGTCAGCGCCGGTCGCAAGACGGCATGGGATCTTTCCATCTTTGACCGAAACGAGTGTCGCCGCGGCGTCGCCGAGGTTGCTCGCCCGTCACCCAGACGCGGATCGTCGCGTCTGGGCCCGCTCGCCGGCCGTTCCGCCGCGCTTCCTTCATGGCGGAGCCATCACGGGCGGCATGAACGCGCCTTGAACGGCATCGAGTTGCCGGGCTTTTGCGACGCCAGTATGGCCCGAGGCCGTGTCCTTGGTGACGGATCGATCGCGCGCCGGTCAGGGCGCGGCTCGCAGCGCCCCGTCGATTCGCGCCAGAGGTCCTCGACGTCCTCGATCCCCGCCGACAGGCGCAGGAGATCGGGCGGGCAGGGCGAGCCTTCGCCCTCGATCGAGGCGCGGTGCTCGATCAGCGATTCGACGCCGCCGAGCGAGGTCGCGCGCTTCCAGAGCCTGCCCGCGCCGCCGTCGCGATCGCCGCCTCCGCGCCGCCGCGCACGCGGATCGACAGCATGCCGCCGAACCCGCCGTCCATCTGCTTCAGCGCGGTCTCGTGCCCGGATGGTGCGGCAGGCCGGGATAGAGCGCCGAGACGACCTTGGGATGCGGGCGAATCGGTGGGCGAGCTTCATCGCGTTCAGCGCGCCGACGCGCGCACGCGCAGGTCGAGCGTGCGGAGGCCGCGGATCAGCAGAAAGGCCTCGAACGGATGCAGGATCAGCCCGTGCGCCTTGCGGATGTTCGCGCACGCGCTCGAAGAGCGCATCGGCGCGGGCGAAGCCGAGCGCGCCGGCGATGACGTCGGAATGGCCGTTGAGGTATTTGGTCGCCGAATGCATGACGACGTCGGCGCCGAGCGCGAGCGGCCGGGTGAAGATCGGCGTGGCGCAGGTCGAATCCACCGCGACGAGCGCGCCCGCCGCATGGGCGAGCTTCGCGGCCGTCGGCGATGTCGCTGACGCCCCAGAGCGGATTGCTCGGCGTCTCGAGCCAGACGAGCTTCGTCACGCCCGGCCTCACCGCCGCGCTCGAGCGCGACGAAATCCTCGGCATCGACGAAGTCGACCGCGAGCCCGAAGCGGCCGCGTCGCGGGCGAGCCAATTGCGCAGCGCCCAGTACATGACGGTCGGGGCGACCACATGCGCGCCGGCGCCGAGGCCGAGGAACAGCGCGACGGCCGCCGACATGCCCGAGCCGAAGAAGAGCGTCTCGGCCGCCCTTCGAGCGCGCCGATCACCGCCTCCGCCTCGCGCACCGTCTCGTTGTCGGGGCGGCCGTAGACGTTGCCGCTACGGTACTGGTTGTCGGGATCGCGCAGGAAGGTGGTGGAAAGGTGGATCGGCGGCGTGATGGCGCGGGTCGTCTCGTCGATCTTGCCGAGCGCCTGGGCCGCGAGGGTGCGGGGACGATACGGCTCGCTCATAGATCGGCCCCGCGCAAGAGCCGCGGCGCTTCCGGTCCGGCGCCGCCCGCCTCCAGAATGAACGGTCCTTGACATCGGCGCGCGGTCGACCAGCCTCAATCCGAGGTCGCGGACGAAACGCAACGGGCCGATATCGTTGGAGAACATCCGGTTCATCAGATCCATGCCCATGCCGCTCGCCGTCACGTCGAAGCGCCGCGCCGCGCGATAGTCGGCCAGGGGCCGGCGTCGCCGGGGTCGAGCCCGAGCCGCAGCGGCCCACGACCGTCTCCGCGAGCGCGGCGACGTCGCGCAAGCCCAGGTTGAGGCCCTGGCCCGCGAGCGGATGCACGACATGCGCGGCGTCGCCGATCAGCGCCAGCCTCGCGCCACGTATCGGCGCGCGAACTGGAAGCTCAACGGGAAGGCTTCGACCGCGCGATTCGAGGTTTATCGCGCCGAGTTTCGGGGTGAAGCGGGTTCCAGTTCTCGCGACGAAATCCTCCGGTCGAGCGCGAGCAACGCCTTGGCGTCCGCGAGGCTCTCGTTCCAGACGATGCTCGATCGGCGCCCGGCAACGGCAGGATCGCGAACGGCCCGGCGGGCAGGAAGTGCTGCTCGGCCGGCCCTCGTGATCGCCCGCGTGCGCGATGGTCGCGACGATGCCGGCCTGACCGGTGTCCCACCCGCAGGCGATCCCCGCGAGCGTCCTGAGTTCGAGCGCGCGCCGTCCGCGGCGACGACGAGCCGCGCGCGCGACGCGCGGCCGTCGCCAAGCCCGATGCCGCGACCCCTTGCCCGGGTGAAGCGCGCGACCGCGCCGCGATTCGGACGACGCCGAGCTCTCGCAAGCGCCGAGAGCGAAGCGACGACATCGTCGTTGAACGCCATGTGCGCGAGCGGGCCGCCCTCGGGCGCGTCGAACTGGAGATGGGGCAGGCGCACGGCGTCGCGCACGCCGCCGTCCATGATCGTCATCTTCACGATTGGCTGCGCCGTCGGGCTCGATCGCGTCCCATGCGCCGATCCGCCGAGCAGGCGCCGCGGCCCCTCGGCGATGGCGACGGTGCGAAGCGGCGGGCGCGAGGGGGGCGCTTGAGCGGGGAGGGGATCGACCACCGCGACCGCGACGCCGTCGCCGAGCGCCTCCTTGACGCTGCGGCCAACGCAAGCCCCGACGCCGCCCCGCCGGCGATGACGAGGTCGAATACGGGCAGGGGATCTTCGGTCACGGGCGGGGACTCCTCGAACGCGGCGGCCAGTTTCGACGGTTTGGGCCCGTCGCGCAATGTCGGAGGGTGCGCCGCCGGGGCTCCGAGCTCGTTGATAGACGGCCGCCCGAGGGGCGGCGGGCGCCGCCCCTCCGCAGGGGGGAAAGCTAGGCGGCGCTGTCCCGCGAATGCCCCTCGACTTCCGCGACGCCTTGCCGTATGAGCCGCGCCTCAACTGAAAACAGCGCGCCGAAGCGCTCGCCGGCTCGTCTCATGGGACCGGCGCACGGCAGGAGTTTGGTCATGAACATCATCCAGCAGATCGAGGCCGAGCAGGCCGCCAAACTGCCCGGCGGCAAGATCCCGGCTTTCCAGGCCGGCGACACGGTCGTCGTCAACGTGAAGGTCACCGAAGGCGACCGCACCCGCGTCCAGGCCTATGAAGGCGTCTGCATCGCGCGCAGCGGCCACGGCCTCAACGAGAGCTTCACCGTCCGCAAGATTTCCTATGGCGAGGGCGTCGAGCGCGTGTTTCCCGTCTATTCGCCGCTGATCGACTCGGTCAAGGTCGTCCGCCGGGGCAAGGTGCGCCGCGCCAAGCTCTATTACCTGCGCGATCGCCGCGGCAAGTCGGCGCGCATCGCGGAGCGGACCGAAACCCCCGCCGCCAGGGAGGCGGCGAAGGAAGCGGCCAAGGCGCCGAAGGAGCGGCCGCAAGGAGCAGGCTTCGTCCGCGCTGGGCGGGCGAAGCATTTCGGGAGGGGCACACCATGGCTGAACCGATCGTCGCCCAGAAGGCGCCGTATGCGAAGGACCTCGAAGAGGGCAAGACCTACTACTGGTGCGCCTGCGGAAGGTCCGCCAACCAGCCGTTCTGCGACGGCAAGCACAAGGACACGGGGCTCGCGCCCCTGGCCTTCACCGCCGAGAAGAGCGGAACCGCTTATCTCTGCGGCTGCAAGGCGACCAAGAACGCGCCCTATTGCGACGGCGCCCACAAGAGCCTGTGAGCCGACGCGCCGACGTCGAAACGAAGGCCGGCGGCGATCCCGCCGGCCTTTTCGCGTCGTGAGCCCGCGGCGATGACGCGCGTCGTCGACGTGCTCGTGCCGTCGCGGTCGACACCGCCTACAGCTACCGCGCCCCGGCCGACCTCGCCCTCGAGCCGGGCGCCTTCGTCGGCGTGCCGCTCGGGACGCGCCATGCGACCGGCGTCGTCTGGGCGACGCGCGAGGCGGGCGGCGACAACCTGAAATCCGTCGCCGCCGTGCGCGACTGGCCGCCGCTGCAAAAACCTTTGCGCGACTTCGTCGACTGGGTCGCCCGCTGGACGCTGAGCCCGCGCGGCATGGTGCTGCGCATGGCGATCCGCGCCCATGAGGTTCTGGAGCCGCCCGCGCAGAAATTCGGCGTCGTCGCGACCGGCAAGCCGCCGCGCGCATGACCGAGGCGCGGGGCGCGTGCTCGCCGCGCTCGCGCGAGCGCCGCGCCGCATCCCAAGTCCGCGCTCGCCGAGCTGCCGGCTGCTCCGCGAGCGTGATCGACGGCCTCGTCGAGGACGGCGCGCTCGCCGCTCGTCGAACTGCCGCCCGAGCGGATCGCAGCCGACCTCGATCCCGACTTCCGTCCGCCGGTCCTCAACGCCGACCAGAAGCCCGCGGCCGACGACCTCGCCGCCCGCGTCGCGGCCCGCGCCTTTTCCGCGACGCTGCTCGAAGGCGTCACCGGCTCGGGCAAGACGGAGGTCTATTTCGAGGCGATCGCCGAGGCGCTGCGGCAGGGGCGGCAGGCGCTCGTGCTGCTGCCGGAAATCGCGCTGACCGCCCAGTTCCTCGACCGGTTCGCGGCGCGGTTCGGCGCGCGGCCGGCGGAATGGCACTCGGGCCTGACCGAGCGCCAGCGGGAGCGGACCTGGAGCGCGGTCGCGAGCGGGGAGGCGCGGGCGGTCGTCGGGGCGCGCTCGGCGCTGTTTCTGCCCTTCGCCGATCTCGGCCTGATCGTCGTCGACGAGGAGCACGAGGGCGCCTACAAGCAGGAGGACGGCGTCGTCTACAACGCCCGCGACATGGGCGTCGTGCGCGCGCGGCTCGAGCAGGCGCCGGTCGTGCTCGCCTCCGCCACGCCCGCGATCGAGACGCGGGTCAACGCCGAGACCGGGCGCTATCGCTGGCTGAGGCTGCCGAGCCGGTTCGGCGCGGCGACCCTGCCCGACATCGCGACCGTGGACCTGAAACGCGAGGGGCCGCCGCGCGGCCGCTGGCTGTCGCCGAAGGCGATCGCCGGGATCGAGGCGGCGTTCGCGCGCGGCGAGCAGGCGCTCCTGTTCCTCAACCGGCGCGGCTACGCGCCGCTCACCCTCTGCCGCTCCTGCGGCCATCGCTTCGAGTGCCCCAATTGCTCGGCGTGGCTGGTCGAGCACCGCTTCCGCGCCGCGCTCGTCTGCCACCATTGCGGCCACGTCGAGCCGAGGCCCAAACTCTGCCCGGAATGCCACGACGTCGAGAGCCTGACCGCCTGCGGGCCCGGCGTCGAGCGCCTCGCGGAAGAGGCGGCGCTGCTCTTTCCCGACGCGCGCACGCTGACGCTGTCGTCCGACTTTCCCGGCGGGATCGAGACCCTGCGCCGCCAGCTCGACGCCGCCGCGCGCGGCGAATTCGATCTCGTCATCGGCACGCAGCTGGTGGCCAAGGGCCACAACTTTCCGCTGCTGACCTTCGTCTGCGTGGTCGACGCCGACGTCGGCCTCGCCAACGCCGATCCGCGCGCGGCCGAGCGCACCTTCCAGCTCCTGCGCCAGGCGACCGGGCGGGCGGGGCGCGCGCGAGCGCGAAGGCCACGCGCTGTTGCAGACCTGGCAGCCGGACCATCCGGTGATCCAGGCGCTGGTCTCGGGCGACGCCGAGCGCTTTTACGCGCAGGAGACCGAGCAGCGGCGGAGTCGGCGGCCTGCCGCCGTTCGGGCGGCTCGCGGCGATCGTCGTCTCGGCCGAGGACAAGGGCGCGGCGGAGGCGCACGCCCGCGCGCTCGCCCGGACCGCGCATGCGATGCCGGCGGGAAAAGGCTGGCGCGTCGCCCCGCTCGGCGGCCCGCCGCAGGGCGACGAGATCACGCTGCTCGGGCCGCCGAGGCGCCGATCGCGGTGCTGCGCAGGCGCCACCGCTTCCGCCTCGCCGCCAAGGCGCCGCGCTCGGCCGACCTGCAGGGCTTTTTGCGCGCGCTGCTCGCCGCCGCGCCCCCGCCGCGCGGCGGGGTGAAGGTGGCGGTCGACGTCGATCCGCAGAGCTTTCTGTGAGCGACCGGCCGGCGCGGCCGCGGGAACAGGTTGCGGCGCTCCGCCCGCGAGCGCACGGTCGCGGTCGATCCCGAGCGAGCGGACCGTGCCGACCATCGGTCGACGAGGACCTGCGGCGCGCCGGCGCGCTGCTCGCCGAGGAGAAGGAATTCACCCGCACGCGCGACGCGCTGTCGAGGAAGCGCCGCGCCATGCCGTGGCTCCGATTCGACAAGGACTATCGTTTCGACGGGCCGGAGGGGCGAACCTTGACGCTCGGCGACCTGTTCGGCGGCAAGCGGCAGCTGATCGTCTATCACTTCATGTTCGCCGCCGGAGCTGGGAGAAGCCCTGCAAGAGCTGCTCCGTTCTGGGCCGACGGCTTCAACGGACGTACGACCTCGCATCTCGGCGCGCCCGCGACGACCCGCCTCGTCGCGGTCCCGCGCGCGCCGCGACCGACTTCGGACGGCGACCGCCAGGCGCGATGGGTCTGGACCTTCCCCTGGTATTCGCTCGGACGAGAGGCAACTTCAACTACGACTTCCACGTCTCCTTCCATCCGGGCGACCTGATGGAGGGGCCGGTCGGCCGAATTTCGCGCCGATCGAGACGAAGATGACCGACTGCCCGGGCGTCACCGCGCCTGATCCGTCGAGCCGGACCCGGCGGCGCATCTACTCGGACGCTACTCGGCCTATCGCGCGCGGCCTCGGACATGCTGAACCCCGCCTACCAGCTGCTCGACATCACCCCGCTCGGCACGCCAGGAGGAGCGACCTGCCGCTTTACCCGATGAGCTGGGTCCGGCTGCACGACGAGTACGGGTCGCCGGAAGCGGCGTGGACGGAATGCCGCAGGGGCGCATGTTGGACTTGTCGCAATCCGCCTTTAGAGTGGCTGCGTAGCAGGACGGCTTTCGCGTCCGGAGGGGCTTTCGCGTGCATCTCGATCCGCTGTTCCTGTCGCGCCTCCAGTTCGCCTGGGTCGTGGCCTGGCATTTCCTCCTGCCGGCCTTCACGGTCGGCCTCGCCTCCTTCATCGCGGTCTGGAGGGGCTGCACTTCGCCACCGGGCGCGACGTCTACCTCCGCATCTCGATGTTCTGGACCAAGATCTTCGCCGTCTCGTTCGGCATGGGCGTCGTGTCCGGCATCATCATGCCGTTCCAGTTCGGCACGAACTGGAGCCGCTTTTCCGACGCGGTCGCCGACATCATCTCGCCGCTGCTCGGCTACGAGGGGCTGACGGCGTTCTTTCTCGAGGCGGCCTTCCTCGGCGTGCTGCTGTTCGGCCGCAAGCTGGTGCCGCGCTGGGCCCATTTCTTCGCCGCGCTGATGGTGGCGCTCGGCACGCTCGCCTCGACCTTCTGGATTCTCGCCGACCAACAGCTGGATGCAGACGCCGGCGGGCTACGAGATCGTCGACGGCCGGTTCGTGCCGAAGGACTGGCTGGCGATCGTCTTCAACCCGTCGTTCCCCTACCGGCTCGCGCACGTGGTCACCGCGATCTACGTCACCACCGGCTTCGTCGTCGTCGGCGTCGCCGCCTGGTGGCTGCTGCGCGCGGCGCTTCTACGAGGAAGCGCGCACGATGCTGTCGATGACGCTGTGGCTGCTGACCGTGCTCGTGCCGCTTCAGGCCGTGATCGGCGACCAGCACGGCCTCGACACGCTGCGATACCAGCCGGCCAAGCTCGACGCGATCGAGGCGATCTGGGACGGCGGCCGCCGGCTGCCGCTGGGTCGCTGTTCGCCATCCCCGACGACGCGGCGGCGAAGAACCTCTACGAGTTCTCGATTCCCGATCTCGGCAGCCTCATCCTCACCCACGACCCGAACGGCGCGGTGCGCGGCCTCAAGGACTTTCCCGCCCGAGGACCGCCCGCCGGTCGCCGTCCCGTTCTTCGGCTTCCGCATCATGCTGGCCTGCTGGGGGCTGATGATGCTGACCGTGGCGCTGAGCTGGTGGCTGCGGTTGCGCGGCGCGAGCTGTTCGACGCGGACTGGTATCTCAGGCTCTGCATGTTCGCCGCGCCGCTCGGCTTCGTCGCCGTCATCGCCGGCTGGGCGACGACCGAGGTCGGCCGGCAGCCCTGGACGGTCTACGGGCTGCTGCGCACCGCCGATTCGGTCTCGCCGTCGCTGACCGGCGCGGACGTGACGGTGTCGCTCGATCGCCTACACGCGTCGTCTATCTCGTCATGTTCTCCGGCCGGGTTCGCGATGATGCGTCGCGCATCTTCGCGCAGGGGCCGGCGAGGCGGCGAGCAGCCGGACCTCGATCGAGAGCGGGCGGCCGCGAGCCGCCGGTCCAGGCGCTGCCGCGCGCCGGATCGGAGGAGCTGAGCCATGAGCGCCCTCGTTCTCGACCTCGTGCCGATCTGGACGGCCATCCTCGGCGTCGGCGTCTTTCTCTACGTGCTGCTCGACGGCTTCGATCTCGGCGTCGGCATCCTCTACGGCTTCGCGCCCGACCGCGCGTCGCGCAACCTGGTGATGAACTCGATCGCGCCGGTCTGGGACGGCAACGAGACCTGGCTGATCCTCGGCGGCGTCGCGCTGCTCGCGGCCTTTCCGCTCGCCTTCGCCATCATCCTGCCGGCGGTCTATTTCCCGATGCTGATCATGCTGCTGGCGCTGGTCTTCCGCGGCGTCGCCTTCGAGTTCCGCTTTCGCGACGCCGAGCATCGCACCTTCTGGGACCACGCCTTCTGCTACGGCTCGGCGCTCGGCGCCTTCGCGCAAGGGCGTGGTGCTCGGCGCCTTCATCCAGGGCTTCGAGGTCGACGGGCGGCATTTCGCCGGCCGCTCGCTCGACTGCTTCACCCCGTTCTCGCTGCTCACCGGCGTCGCGCTGATGTTCGGCTACGCGCTGCTCGGCGCGGGCTGGCTGGTCCTGAAGACCGAAGGCGCCGCTGCAGGCGATGGCGCGCCGGCTCGGGCGCTACGCCTTCGTCGGCGTCCTCGTGGCCGTCGTCGCCGTGAGCCTCTGGACGCCCTACGTCCACCCCGTCATCGCCGAGCGCTGGTTCTCCTGGCCGAACATCGCCTTGCTCGCCCCGGTTCCGATCCTGACCGCGCTGGTCGCGCTCGCCGAGTGGCGGGCGCTCAACAACCGCTCGGAAGCCGCGCCGTTCCTCTGGGCGGTCGCGCTCTTCGTGCTGTCCTATCTCGGCCTCGCGATCAGCCTTTTCCCGATGATCGTGCCGTACAAATACACGATCTGGCAGGCCGCCTCGTCGGAGGCGACGCAGGCCTTCCTGCTGGTCGGCGTGCTGGCGCTGCTGCCGGTCATTCTCCTCTACTCCGCCTGGTCGTACTGGGTGTTCCGCGGCAAGGTGCGCGCCGATATCGGCTATCATTGAGGGCCGCGCCGACCTCATCGTCTGCGCCGCGGCCGATCCCGAGGGCCTCAAGCGGGCGCAGAGCGGCGGCGTGACGCGCATCGCCTGGGAAGGCGGCGTCTCCGCGCCCTCCAGGCCGCGAGGAAGGCCTATCCATTTCCGTGCACAGTTCCGAGGCGCCCGTGGTCAACGGCGCTTGTCGGTTTCGACCCCGGGGCAGCCTATACGAACCGAAGCTGCCCTTCGCTGTCGGCGGAGGCGCTGTTGACGGACGGTATGACTTGTCGGCGGAAAGTTTTTCGCCGCAAGCGGCGCGCCGGCAGATTTTCAACCTGTTCGTCCCTGAGCGGGATTTGAGCAAATCGCAGGTTTGGCGCCGGATGTTTGCGCACGACAGAGTTATGACATTGTGGCAAATTTTCATTTGAAAGACAGAACGATCGGACTCTTCCGTCTGGAGCGGATCGGGTCATGGAGCGCGCTGTGACGTCACCATGCCCCCTGGGGCCATTACTGGATCGACCGCCGTTCATCGGCGGCGCCGGCCGTCGCCCGATATCGCGCTCTTGGGGCTCTACGAGATCTCCAAGATCCTCAGCGGCGCCGCGCGGCTCGATCAGACGCTCGGCAACGTGGTCAACGTTCTCACGAGCTTCCTCGACATGCGGCTCGGGATGATCGTCATCCTCGACGCGGAGGGCGAGCCGGAAATCATCGCGACCGCCGGGCTGGGCGAGCGAAGCCAACGGCAAGCCGATCGAGACCCTGCCGCACGCGCGTGCTCGACCGGCTCGTCGCGACCGCGACGCCGGTCGTCGCGAGGACGTCGCCAAGGACCCGCTGTTCGTCCGCGCCGCTGGCCTGATCGCGAGCCGCATCGAGGGGCGCGTGTCGTTTCTCGGCGTTCCCATCAAGTCGGACGAGCGGGTGATCGGCACGCTGTCGATCGTGCGCGCCTGGGACGAGGAGAACGCCGGCGGCTTCGACGCCGATCTCAGCTTCCTCAAGATGGTGGCCAATCTGGTCGGCCAGACGGTGCGGCTGCATCGCATGCTCGCCGCCGAGCGCAAGCGCTTCCTCGACGAGCAGCGGACGCTGGAGAAGGCGCTCGACCAGCAGCTCGCCGAGACCCGCGCGCCGCGGCCGAAGCTCGGCGGCATCGTCGGCGAGAGCACGCAGATCCGCAAGGTGATGGACACGATCGCGGTCGTCGCCAGGACCAACACCGACCGTGCTCCTGCGCGGCGAGAGCGGCACCGGCAAGGAGCTGTTCGCGCGCGCGATCCACGACCTCTCGCCGCGCAAGGCGAAGGCGTTCATCAAGCTCAACTGCGCCGCGCTTCCCGAGAGCGTGCTCGAATTGGAGCTCTTCGGCCACGAGAAGGGCGCGTTCACCGGCGCGGTCGCGCAGCGGGCGGGACGGTTCGAACTCGCCCACGGCGGCACGCTTCTGCTCGACGAGATCGGCGAGATCTCGGCGGCCTTCCAGGCCAAGCTGTTGCGCGTCCTGCAGGAGGGCGAATTCGAGCGCGTCGGCGGCAATCGCACGCTGAAAGTCGACGTGCGGCTCATTTGCGCCACCAACAAGAATCTCGAGCAGGCGGTGGCGAAGGGCGAGTTCCGCGCCGACCTCTACTATCGCATCAACGTGATCCCGATCCTCCTGCCGCCCCTTGCGCGACCGGCCGGGCGACATCGCGCTTCTGGCGCGCGCCTTCATCGAGCGG